>NZ_JAKKRV010000003.1:0-335617 GCF_025653985.1 Shewanella sp. SM69 | reverse complement strand
TTGATGGTTCAATGCCTGTTGTGGCTAGTTGGTTTACACGCACAGCAACAGGGCTGGGATAAGCATTTTCAGGCCAATACCATTGGGCATCGAACGGTACTCTCAACGATTCGCTTGGGATTGGAGGTACTCAGGCGGCCTGATTATCAAATCACGGAGAAAGAATTGCTGGCGGCCTGGGTATTATTCGCCAATCAGTTGCTCAAATATGGCTATGCTATGGCTGATTTATGAGGGGATCCTTCAGCCCTGTGCTTTATCCGCCGCATTCAAAAAACGCTTATGTTCATTACGACGAATACTGCGAAATCCCTGTTTCTCAAAAAAAGGACGCGCGAGATAGGACGCTTCAACCGTTAATCGTTTCAGCGCTAAGATTTTAACTTCCTCAAACAACGCAAAATACAAAGAGGTAGCCACCCCAGAACGGGCATATTCTGGATGAACAAACAAACATTCCACTTCAGCAGCGGCTTCAACATCGCTGTCGGCGCCTATCTTAAGATTGATAAAACCCACCAGCATATTATCGGTTTCGGCAACCCAAATAGTGGTTCCCTGTAAGCGTTCAAGCCAATAACTCTCGCTGCGGGTCTCACCTTCAATATAAGCCCATGCAGAGCGCTCGGCGAAGGAGTAAAACTCACCAGAGCCTTGCATTACACTCGCCTCAAAGATTGCCGCCAACTGCGAGACATCCGATGGCGTAAATAGTCGAATCTTCATTCTCTGCCCTCCATCTTGAATCATTAATTGACTTAGATTAACCGAATTCTAATTTAAGCTAAACAGTGCTTATTTAGTTAAATAGTGTCACTAAACGGCGTTAAGCTAATGTTTTACTGTGGAATACCTTACATCACTTTCTAGCTGAAACCATAGTAAACGCGCGTTAAATATTCTTTCCTATATTCTTTTCCATGTAGAAACCGGGGATCACTTGCCCAAGTTTTTGCTGATAACTGCGCTGTATTTGAATAAATCCCATCCGAGTAAACAACCCTTTAGAGAGATAAGATGCGTCCAAGCTCAAGCGCACATAGCCTTGTGCCTTAGCCCAAGCTTCTAAAACAAGATAAGCGCGCTCACCTAATCCCTGCCCTTGATAATCTGGATGTATATATAAGCTATCTAAGTAACCTTGACGGGGGAAATGGGTTTCGACATTGATAAAACCGCAACAAACTGAAGAAGCAGTCGCTTCATCTATGGCTAAAACCACCCACGCCTTCGAGCGACGTAACCGTAAATCCCAATGTTTAGCCGATCTTGGCGCCGCAGACCAAGCCATAAGCTGCGCCTGCGCATAACGAACATGGGTAATGCTGTGCACGCAAAGGTGAAATAACTCACTCACTTCCCGTGCATAACATGATTGATAAGGCTGGATCTCGAACTGTTCAAACGCCATCACTTGAGTGATCCCCTGCTGAGTAATAACGGCTAGAAAAATAGCCGCTATTTTGCCGCCTTTGTCCCCATCGAGATAGTCACAAACTCAGATTTAGCGGCATTGAACGCTAAAAACAAAAACGGCCTCGAAAGTATCGAAGCCGTTGAATTAAAGAGGCGCACAGGTTAGCGCACTCGATACTGCTGACTATTTCTTATCGATTTGGCCAACAAATAACAGTTTATCAAAAGTGCGGTTCAAGGTTTTGCTGGTGAATTCGTTCATCCACATTTGCTCAACCACAGTCACTTTATCGCCTTTGCTCACTTCAGTTTGAGGACCCGCGGCCCAAAAAGTGGTATCAGCTTCTTTAATCTGTACGTAGGTGTAACCACCACCGTTCATCGTATCAACAACAGTACCTTCGTGGGTGACACCCTGAGCCCAAGCACTTGACATGCCTAACGCTAAAGTCGCTACTGCCGCTAATTTTACCCATTTTGCCATCATGCCTGCGTTCCTTTTGTTTTGCTAATATGCTGCATTAAAGCACGCTAAAAACAATAAATCGCTAATCTCTATCACGAAATACAACACTTATCGCAAAAGCAGTATTTTTCTTAAAAAAAGGGAACTCATTTCAACAGCGGTTTTAGCATGCCTTCTAAGCCATTAAGTTTGATTTCGTAAATTAGCGCTAATTGCTCACCAAGTTTCCCTTGAGGAAAACCTTGCTTATGGAACCACACCAGATAAGGTTCGGGTAATTCGAGCAACTTACGTCCAGCGTACTTACCAAAGGGCATTTTTTGATTAACAGCATCAATAAGGAGTTGCTGATCCATAGGTTGTTATCTCATACAGAACGTCACGATAATCCTACGGATGCTACAACATAAGCGAACGAATGTCGCCGTTAACTACGCAAAAGTAACTATATACCCAAGGGCAAAAATACGCGCTAGCTAACACCTAAAAGGCATTCTCACACGAATATTAAGCGATAATTTTTAACAGATTAGGCCCTAAGTTAGCGCAGGGAGCATACTGAAAACCATATTCACTACATAAGCGCTCATGCTCACCATGGGCGGTCATACTGACACAAGTTCCCGCACTCGCATGGTCATCAACAAAGGTCATCACCCGCTCAAGTATTATCTTTGCTAGCCCGTAGGGTTGGTATTCGGGTAAGACAATAAAATCTTCAATCATCAAATGCCCGGGCTTGTTGCCATAAACACACGCCGTTGCCAATAGATTAGACTTAGCGGCCCCAGCGCCTGCATGTTCCAATTCAGTCTTGTCACTTAATCGAATAGAGACCCAGAACAATGCCTGTACATCCGCAAGTTCAACGCCAATAGAAGGGAGGCCAACTGTGGCCCGCAGATTAAGTAGTTCATGAAATAACGGTGCAGTTTCAACGAGTTCAAACTTAATAGGCATAATAGTTTTGATATCCATTTGGCATCCCTTCTCCATGGTTGAAATTTCAAGCGATTTAGACGTCAGTCTATAGAGATGATAAAGCCAGCATTTGGCAATTTGATGACAAGTGCCTCACCAAACAAGACCACTTTCGACTGAGAAGCTGATAATTTACTCAGATCAGTTAATAACATTTAGAAATATAAAATTAACACTTGTACCAAGGAAGAAATAAAAAACTACACCCTAAGTCCTATGCACAGTTACCGATCACCACAAACAACCCTTTTAGCTGACGGATAACAGATAAAACAATTTAAAACCAATAAGATAAAAAAACATTTTTATAAATCCCTCGTCTCATCTTTTTTGTCAAATTAACGACATATGACCAGATACTGACAGAAAAACGCCTACGACAATTTAATTAAAAAACGTCAAAAATCAGCCAATTGACCAAGATTAACATTAGGTTTACATTCGATTTCGGACATCAATGCGGATAGCTCCAAACACATCAACTCGCTGCACAAGGGTCATCAAAAGAATTAAGGAATACGTCATGATAGTCTTAATCGGTGGAGAAAAAGGCGGCAGCGGTAAAAGTTGCTTGGCCCAAAATATAGCTGTATTTCTAACCACAGAATGTAGCGCCTCGGTCATTATGGTGGACTGCGATCCCCAGCGCACCACCTCTGATTGGATCCATGCAAGAAACAACAATCCGCAACTTGCCAGCATCAATTGCGTGCAGCTTTACGGTAAGATCCGTAATGACTTACTCAGTCTTGAGCAACACTATGATGTAGTCATAGTCGACTGCGGTGGGCAAGATAACCTAGCACTACGAGCAACCATGTCAGTCGCCTCTTACATTTTAATGCCCTTAAGACCTAAGCGCCGCGATTTAAAAACCGTATGTCACATGGACGATATCGTCGCGACGTGTAAGATGATTAATCCCAAGTTACAGGCTTCTTTTGTGATCACCCAATGTCCAAGTCTCCCCAATCAAGCTAACCGAATTTTAGAGGCCAAAGAAGTCTGTAAAACCTATGATATCCATGTCCTTGACGCGATAACATATTGCCGCAATGTTTATGATGACAGTGAAGAATCAGGATTATCGGTAATTGAAATCGAGTCCGCAGGAAAAGCAGCCGAAGAAATTCGCACTATCGCCTGCGAACTATTCCAAGTCGATTGTGCTGCCAGCTTAGCCAATCTCCTACATCCCGCGATACACGCTCAGGGAGTGAGTCAAATGCATCATCATTTGACCCATCAAACTCAATCCACTCACACGACTACTCAACGAAGGGGGCAAAATGGGACTCAGCGATCTCAAGAAAAACGCTATGTCATCTAGCAGCTTACAGCACTCGCTTTCGTTAGATGAGTTTATTGAGGCGGCAAACTTGTACGCAATGGGACAAAGTCTGAATAAGATAAAAAGCAATCTAGATCATAAAGCAGATGCAATTGTCACAAAAAACACAGGCTCACAGGCAAATCACATCACAACTGACATGGCCCAGAGCCATTCCAATGTGTTGAGCTTGCACAAACAAAGCCTAGAAACAAACGTATTATTCCCGGCAAAAGTAGAAACTAAAACACACTATCGCAAAGCAACATTTTCCCTCAGTGAAGCGGCTATAACCCATCTTGCTACACTGGCAGAAGAAAGCAGTATATCCAAATCAAAGCTGCTCCGACTCTTGATTGAACAACACTTCGACCTACCTATTACCTTGAGGCAATTACGAGAACAACAACGCCAAAACCGTTAACGATTCGCACTACTCCCACCCTTTTCCGGTAACTTAGCTAAGATCGAGTTACCGGCTTTTTGCTCAAAAAGTAAAAAAACACAATAAAAACCATCATAAAATCGCGGCATAAGTTCTGATCCCACCTATCCTTAAATATACATAATGCTGAATTAATGATATTAACTCAGAGTCAACACGTAACATTAAGGTGTTGTTTTTGTTAAACCAGATCAGATTTATTTTTCTTTGTTTAACCGCAGCGATAATGATGCCCTGTTACGCAGAATTTTCATTGGCACAAATCCCGCCGCTAACAAACAAAACCCCCATTACTTTGGTCGCTGAAAAAGGATTTTGGACCGACTATTTAACCCAAGAAATGTTGCCTAAATTCACCGCTAAAACCGGCGTAAAAGTGCAGGTGGTCAGTACTGAATTAGAGGATATGTTTAACTTACAGACCCAGAATTTACTTCAAGGTTCAGGCAAATACGATTTACTCACAATGGAAGCGGGCTGGGCTAAAGAATGGGCTGCCAATGGTTATACAGTGCCCTTAATTGAACTCGCTAAACTGTACGATCCCGATGGCGAAAAGGCCATGGAGAAATACCTAGAACCCTATTACCCATCGCTACTTAACATCTTGTCCTATCAAGGTGAAATCCATGCTATTCCCTATAACAATTATGTTATGGGAAATCACTATCGAGCAGATCTCTTTGATAATAAAACTGAAAAAGCTCAGTTTCTGCGTCAGTTTGGCTATCCACTCGCACCAGCAAAAACCTTAACAGAGTTACGAGATCAAGCTCAGTTCTTCACTCGTAAAGCAGGCACTATATTGGCGGATAAAATACTGACTCATGACTTTTACGGTCTAGCGCTAATGTCGGGTGATAAGCCCCATATTAACGATGAATTCTCTAGCATGATTTGGAGCTTAGGTGGCACTTGGATGCAGCCAGTCTATAACAGCCAGAAACAGATCTCCCATTTTGAAGTGCCTACCATCAACCATGAAGCCATTGAAGCGGCCAAGCAATATCGCGAATTAATGCCCTATGCCGTTCCCGCTAACGAGCAGTTTGCTTTCAATGAAGCAGCTAATGCTATTGCAACAGGTCAAGCGGCAATGTGGCCTTTTGCCTACAATAATCTGTGGTATAAATCCTTTAAAGTTGAACAGAACATTCTCGGCGCGCGTCTAGCCGTAAGCCAAGTGCCTGGCGGTTATCCCTACAATGGCGCTTATGCCTTTGCCGTTAGCTACGACAGCAAAAAACCTCAAGCTGCCTATTGGCTGCTCAAATATATGGGCACCTATGAGGCACAACATGCCTATGCTATGGGGGGGGGTAATCCCTGTCGTATGGATGTAGTAACAGCCCCAGAATTTAAAGATGAATCTTTAAGAGGTATAGCAGGCGCATTTGAGGCAAGCCACATAGCCAATATGTTTTGGTCTACTAAGGTCTTATCCTTTGGGCATTTCACCAGTACTGCCATGGGACAAATTTACCCTGAACTCAGCCACGCCTGTTTTAGCGCAAGCCGCAGACCCGCTAACAGTGAAGATATTTTCATTAAATTAAGTGCAGAGATAAAACACCTCCAAAATACCTATGGAGAGGTACCTGCTATTGACAAAGAAAATAATGCCAAGCACTAAACCACTGAAAAGTTTGAAACAAAAAATAACCTCAGCCTTCTATATCATAGTGGGCATGGCGCTATTAAATGGTGTTGTCGCCATACTACTGTCACAGCAACTCAAATCAGAAATTGAACACTTAGTCGGGGTAGATGTGGTAAAAGTCACCACTGCGCTGCAACTGGCAAAAAACAGTGAAAAACTACAAATCATTACTGCACGCTTGAATAATTATTATGATGAAAAACAAAGAACTAGCCTGTTAGGTGAACTTTCTACACAATGGGAATTACTCATCAATGACTCACGACTACTGGCCTCAATAGAAACTTCTACTGTCAATAAGCAAGAATTAAATCACGCCTTAGATACTCAACTGTATTACTTACAACAACTGCCATTGCTCAACACGTTAACCGATACTGCCTTACAAGCCAATTCACAGGCAGCCAATATTCAAGCCAACTTAACGTCAATGGCGTCGGGATTTAGCGATGAAATGCAAACCCAATTTCAGCGTATTAATACGGACTCTGAACGCCAGCTTAAGCTGAAAAACGTTGACCAGATTGCTTTAAATATCCATACCAACTATCAGCTATCTTTATTTAGTCATCTAGGAGAACACTTATTTACCCAGTTAACTCAAGTGAATATCATCGACAATCTGGTTGAACTAAACCAAACCCAAAGAGATGCTATGCGGCTGCTGTTAAGCATGGAGGCTATGCTTGATAGTATCGGTGGCGATAAAAACTTATATTTTAATTTGTTATCACAAATAAAACAGACCATGGTCGGTGAAGACAACCTCTTTGAACTTTCTCGCAAAGCGATTAGAAGCACTCATATCGCCAATGCACATTTAGAATACCAAGCAGATGCCGCACAAATCGTTGCGACCTATACGCAGGATCTCGTTAACCAAGTTGAAAATGAAATTCAGCAAACAGGCCGCGAACTTAAAAACGATAGCACCGCATTTATCGTATTGATTTTCTGCAGTGGCATCTTATATTGCTTCTTCATCTGGCTCACCAGTTGGCACTTTATCACTAAGGGAATCATCAAGCCTGTCATGGCGACTCGAGATGCAATGAATGCCATTGCCAATGAAAAACTCGACGCCAGAATGCCTGTCACTGATAACCTAGAGCTCCAGCAAATGGTGAGCTCCTTAGAGACATTAAAAAGCTATGCAGCTCAGGTTAAAGGCATGGCCGAAACCGACGGATTAACTGGCTGCTATAATCGCCGCTATTTAGATTTACAACTCCAAAAAGAATTAGAGTATGCAAGGGACCACAACATGCCCCTAGGTATAATTCTGTTTGATATTGATAATTTTAAACAATTTAACGACAGGTATGGTCATGTCGCAGGCGATCAATGTCTTAAGACAATCGTTAATGCCACCAAATCGATCTTGAAACAACCCACTTACATGCTTGCCCGCTATGGCGGAGAGGAATTCATGATAGTACTGCCATCGAGCAATCTCGAGGAGGCATATCATTTTGCTGAAGTATTACGCAATAAAATCATCAGTTTAAAAATACCACATGAAGACTCCCCCCATGACGGCATACTGACCATCAGTGCTGGTATTACTTGCTGGGAGCGATCACAACCTATGGATACTAATAGCTTAATTAATCAAGCTGATGAGGCTCTCTATCACGCCAAACTAACAGGTCGCAATCGTACAGAGACACGACTAAACCAACCAGTTCGCTATTCCTAACCATAAAATGCGGCGACTGTTCAGTTTCTTTTTTCACCAGAGGATTGAGTTACGCTGACTTCACCCCCATTAGCTAATACTAAGTTAATCAGGATAAAGTCAGGGAAGTATGCTCGCTATTGTTATCACGCTTATTCTAGGAATTGGCGCAATTACCTGGCTACTGTCGAGTCGTTGGCGCAAGACCTTACATCGTCGACGAGTCACGATGAAACCTTTTCCAAAAGAATGGCGCAGCATTCTCAAAAAAAGACTGCCTTACTTCCATGCTCTACCCGCAGATCTACAACTGCAACTCAAACGGCATATCCAAATTTTCATCGATGAAAAAGTCTTTATCGGCTGCGATAATTTTGAGATCACGGATGAAGTAAGAGTCACAATCGCGGCCCAAGCCTGTCTACTGCTACTCAATCGTAAAACCGACTTTTACCCCAAACTGAAACAGATTTTGGTCTATCCCGATGCCTTTATCGTCAATAATCAACATAAAGACACTAGCGGTATCGTGTGGGAACAACGCAATGTGCTGGCAGGGGAATCATGGGAATACGGTAAAGTTGTGCTCTCATGGAGAAATACTCTAGACGGCGCCGCCGATCCCCATGATGGTAATAATGTCGTAATCCATGAGTTTGCCCATCAGCTCGATCAAGAAGATGGCCAAGCCAATGGCGCACCCATTCTGCAGCATTTTGCCGACTACAGCACTTGGTCTGAAGTGCTAAGTAGGGAATTTACCCAATTACAACACAGTGCAAATTTTGGCACGCCCTCATTATTTAATTATTATGGTGCGACTAATCCCGCTGAGTTTTTTGCCGTCATCACCGAAGTCTTTTTTGAGAAACCAGAGGATTTTTACCAACAACACCCAGACTTGTATAGAGAACTGAGCCGCTTTTATCAACTCGATCCGATAAACTGGCATTAACCCATAAAAGTAGAGGCACGCAAAATGCTCAAAGACACTCATGCATTCTCAGTTAAAGGTTCCAATATTAATCGCGCTACCTTGGGGTTACTGCTCAGCGCGTTAATGCTTGGCGGCCTTAATGTAAGCGTACAGGCACAGGACTCGCTAACACAAAGCACTCAAACGACTTCGAATCCTGATCAACAAGCGGCGGCTCACGTATTAGATTTACTCAACCAATATTCAAGCGATGCCAATTGGGATAAATACTTTGCCCTGTACCGAAAAGACGGCATTTTTATTGGCACGGATGCGAGTGAGCGCTGGGGAATGGCGGAATTTGAACGTTACTCCCGCCCCACAAAAGGTTGGCGCTATGATTTAACTGAGCGGCATTTAATCCAACACGGCAATGTCATATTGTTTGACGAGTTATTAAATAGTCCAGCCTATGGCGTCAGTCGAGGAACAGGCACTTTAATCAAAACCAATGGCAACTGGGAAATAGCGCAATACCATTTAAGCTTTCCCATTCCTAATGAGGTAGCCAAGCAAATAACTGCCGAGATTAAAGCCGTAAACAAACAATAGAGCAGCACTTCCAAAAATACGGTTTGAAAGAGTGCAATTTCGAAAGAATACAGTTTGAAATTAAATCACTAAAAGTAATCACTTAAGTTATACCACTATCTCAAAGACACAGTAAAACACACATTCGCCAATTGGGAGAAGTGGATGAAACTTTGAAAATCCACGTCTTCAAATGCCCTTTCCGAAGGACCCCTATCCGCGTAGTAAAACCCGATCACTTTACTATCGACTAATAATGGTGCCAATAAAAAGCCTTGACGTGACACATGTTGCGCTTGTAATTCTTTACACTGCTCTTGCCATTTCTTAGAGCTAGGATCATCTACCCAAAGCGGTAACTTATGCTCCATCGCTTGGTAAAATAATCCCCGCCTATCGCTCAAATCGATAATAAACTCTTGCTTAATGGCATCTGCATCACGACCTAATATCACCCTAGGTTGAAGTTGTTTACGGCTTGGCGACAATAACAGCACGCCGCACCGGTCAACGCCAACGCCCTCAAGTATGCCTTCAAGAACCGTTTGCATGATTTGGTTAAAATCGGCTTTATTAATGGCGAAGCCTGTTAATTCTCGTAGCTTAGCTAACTGAATATTCAAGTTAACTTGATAGACAGGCATATCTAACGGAATGGGAAGTGGAACAGGTTTAACTGTGACCATACGCTTAGGATCTGGTAGATAGTCTAGCAACACCTTAGCACCATATACTTCAGCTAACTTATGGGTCGCATTCGCGCAGCGTTGCATCCGCACCATAAACTCATTTTCTTCTAGTCCAGTAAAACTCGCCGCTTGCGTGATACGTTTCCCTAATTCCTGCTTATCAAGATTAGGTTGAGATAAAATATCGCAGAGCTTATCCGCAATAAAAATAGACCGAATTTCAGGTCTTTGGTCTTCAGGATTATTAACTGCATGGACCAACAGTTCTCCCAATCCCCAATTGCGGGCAATACTTTGAGTTAATAGTGAAAAAGAAGTGCCGAGGGCTTCGCGGGTTATACTTCGTTCCTCAGTTGGCGTTGCACATTCACGCAGTTTTAGATCTAACTCTTCGGTGAACTCACCACCAATACTCCAAAAAGCGCTCTCACCTATGTGATACAGTAAAGAGGCTATAAAAGCTTCTTCCTGCATTTCTTCGTCATAATGGCTCAACATCATCCGTGCAATCATGGCGGCTTGAAATGCTTTAGCCATCAACTTTATTAATCTTTGATATACGTTAGGTGCCAAATTTTTACTCTCTAACAAGCTTGAGAGTAACTTGGCTGTGATACAGATATTTCGCACCGCATCGAAACCAAGCACTATAGCCGCTCGGCTGACAGTAGAGATTTGGCTACTACCTTTATGGTAAATAGCGCTATTAGCAACTCGAAGAATACGAGAAGTTAAGGCGTTATCGTGCATCACGCTACGCCCGAGTAATGCGAGAGAGGAAACGTCATCCTTGGCGAGCTTTTCTAGCGATTTAAGAGTCGAACACAGTGCTGGCATTTCCAATTCACTGATCCGATTTGTCCAATAATCGACCCCTTTATTAGTATTGTTATTAGGTTTCAACCTAAAGTTACCTTAGCGATATAATCTTGTTGTTTTTAGTATAGATAAACGCAAACATTTCGCCTGTTGTCTAAAGCTTGTTTTAGAAAATCATTCATTAATTGCTTAATAATTCAACATTAAGCAATATCTGCCTATAAAAATGCCCAAGACAAAGCTCGGGCATTTCAGTAAAATCGGAAATCAATCCACACTTAGGCTTTGAGGTACTGCTTAACAACACGCAACACTTTATCTATATCCTGACGGCTGATATCTTTATGAGTCACAAGCCGAAGCGTACGCCCTGGGCTTATCAGGATGCCTTCCGCTCGAGAGTGTTTAGCCAATAAGTTCGCATCAATATGGGATGCTAATGTAACAAATAACATATTAGTTTGTACTGCGGCTAAATTGACGTCGAACTCACTGAATTCTGCCAACTGCCGAGCTAAGTACGCTGCATTGTCATGATCTTCACTAAGCCGTTGTACTTGCTCAGTTAAAGCAAGCTTACCCGCAGCGGCAAGTATCCCAGCTTGACGCATGCCACCACCAAGCATTTTACGCCAACGAATGGCTTTCTTAATCAAGCGTTCATCACCTAAGAGTAATGAGCCGACTGGCGCACATAATCCTTTGGATAAACAAATCGACACTGAATCAAAGTGCGCCGTGATATCACTTATTGCAATATTCTGCGCCACCGCAGCATTGGCAACTCGCGCACCATCTAAATGAATTTTTAATCCGCGATTAAAGGCTAATGCCTGCGCGTCCGCCAAATAGCTTTGCGGGAGAACCTTACCGCCAATCGTATTCTCTAAACTAAGCAAACGAGTACGAGCAAAATGGATATCATCAGGCTTAATTGCGGCTTCAATGTCAGCTAATGCAATAGTGCCATCTAATTGATTCATTAAAGGTTGAGGTTGAATGCTGCCTAGGACAGCGGCGCCGCCGCCCTCGAACTTATAATTGTGAGCCTGCTGACCGCACAGGTACTCATCTCCACGATCACAATGGGCCATCAAAGCCAATAAATTTGCTTGAGTACCCGAACAGGTAAATAATGCACTTTCAAAGCCAAACATCTCCGCAGCCATATCCTGCAAACTATTTACCGTAGGGTCATCACCGTAAACATCATCACCCACTTCGGCTCTGGACATGGCTAACCGCATGGCTGCTGTTGGCTGGGTAACAGTATCACTGCGTAAATCTATCATCTTGTCCTCAACTTAAAGTTTGGTTGGCGCATAATGGGCTCAAGACTCTAGCGCTAAAGGCTTATTTTGTATAGTTTATCGTCATACTTGTCGACAAATTTACCGATGTAGAACCTCGCTCATGCTTGAAGCAAGTATCGACATACTGACATCTACTAATAAAAACATAAATATACTCAAGATCTTGCCGATATCTATATGTCGATGTATGGACGCTTGTACGCGTTTAGCTTGGCGAAAAGAGTCTTACTCGTTAGAATGCCACACTAAGATGGTCATGCTACAACAATGCGATCGCTTTAGTAATTTTGACTAATACTTATCGTTCAATAGGTGATTTGTAGTGAAAAACTCCCAATCTCGATGGATTCAGCTAGCGCTTTTGCTATTAAGTTTAAGCCTAACATCACAGGTATTTGCTTGGTCTGACACTGACCGAGATGGAGTGCCAGATATCAAAGATGCCTGTCCTAACACAGAGCCAAATACACCTGTTATGGCTAATGGTTGTGTGGAAGAAGTCTCTGTGGAAATGACTGCATCACCAGTTTGCGATATGAGTCATTCAAATGCTGAGTTAAACACAGATTGTCATAATATTTCTGCAGCTATGGTGTATTTTGAATTTGCCATTGCTGAGGTTGACTTTTCTCAATGGAAAACTTTAGCCTTAGTAAAAGCATTCTTAGAAAAAAATGATGTTGAATTAACCTTAGTAGGTCACACAGATATCGTTGGTACACCAGAGTTTAATTATCAACTATCACTTCAACGGGCTCAAAATGTAAAACGTATTTTGGTTGAAGACTATGGCTTTAATCCAAATCGCTTTACCGTAATAGGTAAAGGTATATCTGAACCTGTAGCGGACAACCGTTCTAGCGAAGGGCGCAGTTTAAATCGACGAGTAGAATTTATCGTCAATAATAAATAGTTTTTGTTAGCGTATATTTAGGGAGTTATTCAATGGAAAACCTCGAAGGTTTATTAAAACAAGCACCAGATCTGATTGTGACTTATGGCTTAAAAACATTATTCGCCATTATCATCTTCTTTGTTGGTAAATACTTTGCGGGCGTAGCACAGAAGCTTGTTCGTAAATTACTTAACAGCCGTAAAGTTGATCCGACAGTCGTTTCATTTGTCGCAAACCTCGCTTGGGCAGTGGTATTTGTTTTCGCGGTTATTGCTACGTTAGGCCAAATTGGCGTACAAACCGCATCACTGGTAGCCGTTATCGGTGCTGCAGGTTTAGCAATAGGCTTAGCGCTACAAGGGTCTCTGTCTAATTTTGCATCGGGTGTGTTAATGGTGTTATTCCGCCCTTGCCGCGTAGGTGACTATATTGAAGCTGCAGGTATCGCCGGCACTGTTGATGAAATAACCATATTCTCAACCAAGCTTCGTACTCCTGATAATAAAGTTATCGTAGCGCCAAACTCATCTATCATGAATGGCACTATCACTAACTACTCAGCGATGGATAGTCGTCGTATCGATTTAGTGATTGGCGTATCTTATTCCGCCGATATCGCACTCACTAAAAAAGTATTGACCGATATTTTAGATAACAACCAGTATGTGTTAAAAGATCCAGCATATACAGTTGGACTTTCTGAATTGGCTAGCTCTTCAATCAATTTCGTGGTTCGTCCTTGGGTAAAAACATCTGATTATTGGACTGCACGTTTCCAACTGCTTGAGCAAATAAAAAATGCATTAGACGCTGCAGATATAGGTATTCCATTCCCACAAATGGATATCCATGTCAAAGAATTACCACTAAGCAAATAACAATTAGTGGATAAAAAAGGTCGGTAATTACCGACCTTTTTTTATGGTTCTACGCATCATTTTAGCGTACCTTAATGGACAGATATTAGCGAAGGCACAGATATTCATGTGTGAGGAAATCCAATGCAAAAATATGTTTCATTTTTAGCCGCAAGCTGTATTTATAGCCTAGTTCTGATGAGTCCCAATACACTCGCCAGTGAGAAAACACAGGTTTTAATGGGTGAAAAAACAGTCACCTTAGAAGGGAAAAGACCAAAATTGTCGCAAATGGCGCCAGGGTTTAAAGTCGTTGATGAGCATTTCACGCCAGTGATGCTAAGTGATTTTAAGGGTAAAACTGTACTGATAAGTGCCGTGCCAAGCCTAGATACAGGTGTTTGCGCACTGCAGACGAAGCGATTCAACAGCGAAGTTGGCCATTTTTCCGATGACGTCATCATGCTAACGATCAGTACCGATTTACCCTTCGCACAGAAGCGTTTCTGTAAAGTGGAAAACGTAGATAAAATCAAAGTGCTATCAGATAGCGTGTGGCGTGATTTTGGTGAAAAGTATGGTTTGTTAATTCAAGATTACGGCTTGCTGGCTAGAGCCATTTTCATCATAGATGCAGAAGGTAAGCTCCAATACCAAGAGTTAGTACCAAACATCACAGAGCATCCTAACTATGATGCAGCGCTTGAAGCCTTGAAAACCCTTCAAGCCCAGCAGTAATTCACAGCTAAAAACAGGGCAGCCTTAGCTGCCCTTTTGTTTAACGGTTCTATTTCTACGATTTGGTTTTACGATTTAATGTGTATGCTGATCGCCACTGGATTGGTAGTCAAAGGTTGGCATAGACCAATGATATCGCAGCGCCAACATCCGTAAGCTAAAACCAACGCTTAAACAAATAACCAGATTAATCCATTCCGTTAACTGATAGGCTTTTAAGGCGATATACAAGCCTGCCGTCAGTAGTGAAATCACCGCATAGAGTTCTTTCTTAAAAATCAAAGGCACTTGGTTACACAGAATATCGCGGATAACGCCACCAAAGACACCTGTGACCAATCCCATGACTACGGCAATTGTTGGGCTAAATCCCAGCATTAACGTCTTTTGTGCGCCCACGATGGAGAATACCGCTAAGCCTAAGGCATCAATAGCCAAAAATAACTTAGACAGATAACGCATCACAGGGGCGATAGCGACAGTGAGCAAAGAAGCGAATGCAATCGCAATAAGGTAATGCACATGCTCAACCCAAATTAAGGGGTAATTTCCGAGCATCATATCCCTTAGTGTACCGCCACCAATTGCCGTTGCGCAGCCAATGATCACCACACCAAACAAATCCATCTGCTTGCGGCCAGCCGCCAGAGCGCCCGTCATCGCCTCGGCAATAATCCCAATCAGCCAAAGTAATCCAATAATCTGCGTCTCATGCATCTTTGCTACTACCAACAACTCAAAGAATTGATTCTGCCTGATAACCTCTCAGTTCTATAATGATTTTATTTTGAATTCATCATTAGAAAAATTAATTCATCATCTTATTAATAATCTGATGCAGACTCCTATTACATTATTAATGTTATAGGATAAATATTATACAAAATAGTCAGTTATAAAAATGTTACCTTCACATTGTCATCTATGAAAATAGAATTTTTAATAAGTATTAATAACGTAAATCCAATCAGATGATAAATAACTGCAGATCATCTAATCGAATGGGCAAAACGCATAAAAATCAGCCACAAAAAAGCGGCCCTCAGGCCGCTTAATGTTCATTCAAACTGAATCAGAACTACTTAGTGTCAGGCTTAGGTGGATAATTTGCCATTACACTGCCCACTGCTTGATTGATGATCTGTACTCTTTCTTCTGGGGTATTTTTGTCGCGAATGGTATCGGCAACAGAACCACGCCAGATCAGTTTAGTGGTTTTATTATCAACCAAATCAATAATCAGGGTACCGACTTCATATTCTCTTACTGTGGTTTGGGTCTGCATATTGCCGCCCCAACCCCATCCTGGACCATAGTATGGGTTGTAGCCAAAATTACTATTGAAGGTATCAACATTAATCTTCTTATCAACTTTGGTCAGATAATTAACAAGTACATCAGCATCTTTTGCATCAACTAATGTCATCCCCTTACTCGCTAACTGGCTATTCACCGCTTCTCTGACCCGTTGGTCCATCAAGCCATCTAGATGATATCCAGCAGAATCCGTTTTCTGAGCAACCCAAGCATAGGTTTTATATTGGGTAAAATTGGCGCTAGGATCAAAATCCCAACCTGACTTCATCGAACTACAGGCACTGAGTGCCAACACAGCTAATGCTACAAAAATATTTTTCATCTTAATTTCCTCAGATGTTCAACCCGAACAAAGACAAGTATCAGAGATATGAATTTAGCTTACAGAGCAATAGCCTAATCTACAACTCAATTGATTAAAAAGCGGCATCTCATTCAGCTTGACTTCAGCAAAACCAAAGATGATAATGATTATCAATTAAGATTTAAAGGGGGTATTGAAATGTACTGGTTTATTAGCGCGTTTATGGTTGCATCTGCCATTTTTTTCCTTGCACCAGAAAAAATTTCTCTCGAAGCGAATAACGCCAAAATAAAACGTCACTTGCCTACCAGTTTACTGATATTACCCCTCCTAGTCCTTGGCTGGTTGGTTATTGATACCATTGCTAATGGCACTAACTATGCCACAGTCGCCGCATTTGGTTTTGTGACTACCGCCTGCTTAATTGCGTTACCTAAGCTGCATAAATTTATTATGCCCAGCGCCTTACTGACTGCAGTAGCGCTGATCGTCATGGTCTTTATGCGCATAAATTAAAACGGCTGATAACGCTCCCTTTTTCAAAAATATGCTTACTTCCCTGCAAAGAGTTAGCATTTTGTTCAGACCACTTAAGGATAATCCTCAAGTGGTCTTTTTTTACCTCCCAGAACCCCTGCAAATTTGATAAACTGAACGGGTATAAGTCATCTTTTAACACCAATGAATGAAATCTATGAAAGCAGATCCTAATGTATCCTTAGTGTACAGCACCGACAAAGGCCGTATAAATGCAGAGCCCGCCACTAAAGCGATTCCTGAATCCGATGGCATAGTCAGGATCCACAGAGACAGTAAAGGCCGCAAAGGTAAAGCCGTTTCGATTATCTCAGGGTTAGGTCTCGATGAAGCAGCGTTAAAAGCAATGGCACAAACCCTTAAGAAACAATGTGGTTGTGGTGGTACGGTTAAAGATTTCACTATTGAGGTCCAAACGGACAACCGCGAGCAATTAAAGCTATTACTTGAGAAACAAAACTACAAAGTTAAATTAGCTGGCGGTTAATCTCGCCCGACTTAGTAATATAGCAGCAAGCTAGATCAACTTAGCCACATCAAACGGAGTAGTTTAATGGAGAGTTTGCAGAACCATTTCTTAATTGCCATGCCCTCACTACACGGTACGTTTTTTGAACGCTCAGTCATTTATATCTGTGAACATGATGCCAAAGGCGCCATGGGGCTGGTGATCAATAAACCGCTCGGTATCGAAGTTAATTCGCTATTAGAACAAATGGATTTGCCAGCTGAGCAAGTCTCCACGGATTTAGTGCTAAATACCAATGTCATGATGGGCGGCCCCGTCTCCCAAGATCGCGGCTTTGTGCTGCATACCTCTCAGCCCTATTGGGCCAATAGCACAGATCTGGGTTGTGGTTTAATGCTAACCACTTCCCGTGATGTGTTAACCGCGATTGGAAGCAACAGATCGCCCGAGAAGTTTCTCGTCGCATTAGGTTATGCAGGGTGGAGTAAAGATCAGCTCGAACAAGAGCTTGCCGATAATTCTTGGCTCACAATTCCAGCAACGAATGCGCTCTTGTTTGACATTAAACACGAAGACCGTTGGCCACAGGCCAGTCGTGCTCTCGGATTTGATGCTTGGCAAGTTTCAGCTCAAGCGGGTCACGCTTAAGCCTATTTCTTAATATAAGTCAGCACACTATGAATTCGAAAACCGTATTAGGCTTTGATTTTGGCACTAAAAGTATTGGTGTGGCTATAGGCCAAGAAATCACCGCTAGCGCCACGCCATTATTGTCAATCAAAGCCGTCGATGGGATCCCCAACTGGGATCAGATAGGCGATTTAATCAAAGAGTGGCAACCCGACCTAGTGGTTGTTGGTCTGCCCTTAAACATGGATGGCACTGAGCAAGATATGACCCACAGGGCGCGTAAATTTGCGAACCGTATCAATGCTAAGTTCAAAGTCAAAATAGCCACTCAAGATGAGCGATTAACCACTACCGATGCTAAGGCAAGATTATTCGAGTTAGGCGGATTCAAGGCGCTCACCAAAGGCCAAGTCGATGCTGTGTCTGCCGTACTGATTATTGAAAGCTACTTCGAAAATAACTTCAGCAAGTAATGCCACAATAAAAAACCATATATAAAGAAAAGGATAAGTTGCCTTATCCTTTTCAGTTTTATGTTTAACCCGATAAATTACCGGATCAAAAATGTGGCTTCACTAAGTTGGCCATCATAGTAATGTGCGCATCATCATCGTTTAGTGCAGCAATGTAACGGAACTTCTCACCACCCGCCTCGGCAAAGAGATGACCATTCTCACCAACAATTTCTTCCAGCGTTTCTAAACAATCGGCGCTAAAAGCTGGGCAAACGATAGCAATATCGCGCACACCTTGTTGCGGCAACGCTTTCAAAGTCGCATCGGTATAAGGTTGTAGCCATTTAGCTTTACCAAAACGCGATTGGAATGTCATCACAAACTCATCTTTACCTAACCCAAGCTTTTCGGTAACCAGTCGAGTCGTTTTCATGCAGAAGCAATAATACGGATCGCCTAAATGCAAATTGCGCTCAGGCATACCATGGTAAGACAACACCAATTTTTGCGGTTTACCATTTGCTTCAAAATCAGCCGTGATCGAATTGGC
Source organism: Shewanella sp. SM69 (assembly GCF_025653985.1). NCBI lineage: Bacteria > Pseudomonadati > Pseudomonadota > Gammaproteobacteria > Alteromonadales > Shewanellaceae > Shewanella > Shewanella sp. SM69. The sequence continues at coordinate 316,561 of NZ_JAKKRV010000003.1, read as the reverse complement.
TAAAGCATTAATAAAATCAGCATTATCATGATAAGTATTAATAAAATGCAACGATGGAATATAGCGCCACTTGGACAACTCAGCCGCAATCGCATCAAAAGCAGAACCCGTAGTGGGCGCAGCATATTGGGGATACAGTGGTAACACCACGATTTTATCAATGCCATTTTGATGCATAGTTTGCAAGGTACTGGCGACCGATGGACTGCCATAACGCATTGCTAAATGGACAGAAACATCATGGTTATCGGCGTTAAGTTTATCCGCTAACTTCGCCGTTTGACGCAAACTAATGTCCATTAACGGTGAGCCGGCCGCTGTCCATACCTTCTGGTATAACGCCGCTGATTTTGCTGGGCGTACCCGCAAAATGATCCCGTGTAAAATCATCATCCACACTAATTTAGGAATTTCGACTACGCGGGGATCCGCTAAGAACTCAGCTAGATAACGCCTAACAGCCGATGCTGTGGGCGCATCTGGCGTACCTAAATTTAATAACAGCACGCCCACTTTGCCGCGCTGTCCGTGTCCAACTTCTTTGGATAAGCCTGAAAATTTAGCCAAAACAGCCTCTTAATTAATAAATACTTATAAAATTAAAGTACAGATTCTATTGCTTGCTTAAGCTCTTCGCTATCTGGCTTCACTTTAGAATTGAACTGTTGCACAACTGCGCCATCGCCGCTAACGACATACTTGTAAAAATTCCACTTAGGCGCACCGGTTTTTTCGGCTAAGTATTTAAATACGCTATTGGCGTCACTGCCACGCACAGCCGAAGTCGACAGCATAGTGAAAGTGACACCGTAATTGATGTAACACACCTTAGCCGTATCTTTCTCATCATTTTCTTCTTGGAAAAAATCATCCGATGGGAAACCAATGACCACTAAGCCTTTATCTTTGTAGTTTTCATGCAATGTTTCAAGCGCTTTAAACTGCGGGGTGTAACCACAGTTACTGGCCGTGTTAACAATCAACACTGGTTTTCCCTGAGTCAATTCACACAGATTAACCGTCTCTTCAGAATGTAATTTTCGTACTTCAAGGTTCAGATACTCGGGACAAGTGGCCGCCATAACGCCAACACTCGTCAAGCTCGCTGTCATAGCGAATATCATGGGTAATTTTTTCATTGCTTTCTCCTTTACCAGTACATTACGCAAACGCACTAGGTAAAGATCATATTGAATTAAAAAATAAAAGCTATGGATAATGGCAACATAGCGATGAAGTAGAACCGATTGAGCTGAACGAAAATCTAATACACAAACAAAAAGCAGCCCATAAAGAGCTGCCTAACCCAGAACCGGACTATCGCGCTAGTCCATGTCTAAGGTGACACCTTCCATAAAACCTGAGCCCGTGGATTCTTTATTCTGCAATTTAATCATCAAACGTAAATCGTTTGGTGAATCAGCATGGTGCAGCGCATCGGCGTAACTAATCTCGCCATCGACATAAAGTTTCAGCAAGGCCTGATCAAACGTCTGCATACCCTGCTCGTTGGATTTTGCCATGGTTTCTTTGAGTAAATGCAGCTCGTTCTTCGCAATTAAACTCGCCACCCTTGGGGTGTTAATCAATACTTCAATCGCGGCTCGACGCCCTGTGCCATCAACTTTAGGGATCAATTGTTGCGCCACAATACCGCGTAAATTCAATGATAAATCGAACAATAACTGTTGATGCTTACTCTCAGGCACGAGATGCATAATCCGGTCTAACGCTTGGTTGGCGTTGTTGGCATGCAAGGTTGCCATACAAAGGTGACCCGTCTCCGCAAATGACAGCGCAAACTCCATCGTCTCTTGGGTACGGATTTCACCAATCAAGATCACATCGGGAGCTTGGCGAAGGGAGCTTTTTAGCGCCGCATCGAAAGATTCAGTATCTATGCCCACTTCACGCTGGGTGATAATGCTTTTTCTGTGGTCATGAACGAATTCAACCGGATCTTCAATAGTCAAAATATGCCCACGAGCATGACCATTGCGATAACCCACCAAGGCCGCCAAGGACGTTGACTTACCCGTTCCCGTTCCGCCTACCATAATGATGAGGCCACGTTTACTCATCACCAGATCTTTTAGAATAGGCGGCAATTTTAAATCATCGACATCAGGGATTTTAGTCTCAATACGGCGCATCACGCAGCCAGGCGATTCACGCTGCCAAAAAGCGCTCACCCGAAAACGACCTAAATCCTTTGCCGCAAAAGCGAAGTTACACTCACGAGTGGAATGAAACTCTTGCTTCTGAGCCTCAGTCATTAACGACTCAACAAAATCCAGGGATTGTGCTGGTGTAAACGCACTTTCTGCCAAGGGACGCAATTCACCGTCAATCTTGGCACTCGGCGGAAAACCCGCTGTGATGAACAAGTCGGAGGCTTTGCGTTCCACTATCACTTTTAAAAACGGACGAACATCCATCATAAATCCTTAAAATGTCGCTTGTTTATTCGAACTTTTCGCCATTGCATCTTCACGAGTGATAAGACCGCGATTGACTAAGTTCTGTAAACATTGCTCTAAGGTCTGCATTCCATGGGCCATACCTGTTTGAATTGCCGAATACATCTGCGCCACTTTGTCTTCACGAATTAAGTTGCGGATAGCGGGCGTGCCCATCATGATTTCATGGGCGGCGACACGGCCTCCTCCCACCTTTTTAATCAGAGTTTGCGAAATAACCGCTTGCAGCGATTCAGACAACATAGTGCGCACCATGTCTTTTTCACCAGCAGGGAATACGTCGACCACACGGTCAATCGTTTTCGCGGCAGAGGTGGTATGCAAGGTACCAAACACTAAGTGGCCCGTTTCTGCGGCGGTCATCGCCAAACGAATGGTCTCAAGGTCACGCATCTCACCGACTAAAATCACGTCTGGGTCTTCACGCAGTGCGCTTCTAAGCGCCGCATTAAAGCTGTGGGTATGGCGGTGAACTTCACGTTGGTTAATCAAACATTGCTTATTTTGGTGAACGAATTCGATAGGATCTTCAATGGTTAAGATATGATCATGTCGATTTTCATTCACGTAATCCACCATGGCGGCAAGTGTGGTACTCTTACCCGACCCCGTAGGTCCAGTCACTAGCACTAATCCGCGAGGGAAACTGGCAATTTTTTTAAAAATTTCCGGCGCACCCAATTGCTCAAGTGACAAAATGTCACTTGGAATGGTACGAAACACAGCCGCAGCACCACGGGATTGATTGAATGCGTTAACACGAAAGCGTGCAAGATTAGGGACTTCGAACGAGAAATCGATTTCTAAATGTTCTTCGTAGTCCTTGCGCTGCTTATCATTCATTATGTCGTACACTAAGCTGTGTACACCTTGATGATCGAGCGCGGGCAGGTTAATTTTTCTCACTTCACCGTCAACACGGATCATGGGAGATATCCCTGCAGAAAGGTGTAGATCCGAGGCTTTGTGTTTTACACTAAATGCCAATAACTCAGTGATTTCCATCGTTTGGGATATCCTTGCAACTAGATAATTACATCATGACAACAATAGCAGACAGACTCGCAATCGCCCAGCGTAGGATCACACAAGCAGCGCAAAAATGTGCCCGCCACCCCAGCAATATTCGCTTACTTGCCGTCAGCAAGACTAAACCTATTGAAGACATTATAGCAGCCTACCAAGCGGGTCAGCGTTGCTTTGGCGAAAACTATGTCCAAGAAGGCGCTGAAAAAATTACTGCGCTCAAGGGGGATTTCCCGGACATAGAATGGCATTTTATCGGCCCACTCCAATCCAATAAAACCAGCATAGTCGCCCAGCATTTCGATTGGATGCATACCCTCTCACGCGACAAAATTGCCCTACGTCTCAATGAGCAACGTCCGGCCGAATTGGCGCCATTAAACGTCTGTATTCAAATTAATATCAGTGCTGAAGACACAAAATCTGGCATAGATGCGGCTCAAATGCTGCCACTGGCCGAACTGATAGCTCAGCTACCTAACTTAGCACTGAGGGGCCTAATGGCAATTCCAACGGCTACCGCGGATACAGAGTTACAGCTTAAAGAGTTTTCTATGTTAAACAATCTATTTCAAGAACTTAAATCGTATTATCCCGCTGTAGATACGCTTTCAATGGGGATGAGTAATGACCTAGATACAGCGATTAGCTGCGGTTCAACTATGGTGCGTATTGGCAGTGCCATTTTTGGTGAACGCAATTACGCTGCGTAAAATCCACTTTAGGCATTTAGTTAGAGGTCAGTTTAACCTTGTTTTTAGCACTTTATGCCCAAATACTGTATTTAAGAACACCGAACATTAACGATTTAAGAGCAATTAGCGAGAGTCGATAATCAGGCTCAGTCATTCAAATGACTAACCGTTTTATCATCTTAATTTAAGGTGAAGATGTTACAAGTTAACGGTTAACACACTGAAGAGAATCAAATGGATCAACAGAAAATCTGCTTTATCGGTGCCGGCAATATGACGCGCAGCATCATCAGTGGCTTAGTCAATAGCGGCTATCCAGCTCAACTCATCCAAGCGACTAATCCCAGCCAAGGTAAACTCGATGCACTAAAAGACGATTTTGGGATTTTGGTTTCTCAGGATAATTTAGCCGCGGCGCAAGCTGCCGATGTCATAGTACTTTCGGTAAAACCACAATTGATGCAACAAGTTTGTGAAGCATTACAGACAGTCGAGCTGTCGAATAAGTTAGTCATCACTATCGCTGCGGGCATTAAAGCAAAGCGATATACCGACTATCTGGCACAAGACATCAAGCTTATCCGCGCTATGCCAAATACGCCGATGCAAATTAGTGTGGGTATGACAGGCCTCTATGCGCCTCAAAGCATTACTCCCGAGCAGAAAGCCATTTGCGATCGTTTGATGTCAAGCGGCGGCGAAATAGTGTGGGTAAATGAAGAGTCAGATTTAGATCAAGTGATTGCACTATCGGGCAGTTCACCGGCTTATTTCTTTTTGCTAATGGAGTCTATGATAGATGCAGGCAAAGAAATGGGAATGGATGAAACAAAAGCCAGAAGTTTAGTGCAGCAAGCTGCGCTTGGCGCTGCTATGATGGCAAAGCAAAACCCACAACTGACCTTAGGTAATTTAAGGGAGAATGTTACTTCAAAGGGCGGCACCACCGCACAAGCGCTGGCGACATTTGAAGCTGCGGATATGCGCGGCTTAGTAAAAAAAGCCATGGAAAACTGTATTAATCGTGCAGAAGAAATGGCTAAAACATTTTGATCCACTAACACGTTTTTATATCGAACTTTAATAGGTAGAAATCTCGATGAATGCATTTACCTTTTTAATCACCACTCTATTCGATCTCTATTTGATGGTGGTGATTTTGCGGATTTGGTTACAACTGGCAAGGGCAGATTTTTACAATCCTTTTAGCCAATTTATTGTTAAAGCAACTCACCCGCTCATCGCACCAATGCGCCGTATTTTGCCTTCCTTAGGGCGATTTGATACCGCATCTTTCGTCCTCGCATTATTGGTTGTGATAGCCAAGCTGCTACTAATTAGCCTCATTGCGGGCGGTGGCATAGACATACTGTTATTTTTGCTGTTTGCCGTTGTATCTGTGGTCAAAAAAGCAGGGGTACTTCTATTTTGGATGCTATTAATACGCGCAATCTTAAGCTGGTTTAACCAAGGCTATAATCCAATTGTAATGATTATGGGTCAGTTAACTGAACCCGTATTAGCACCAATACGTCGTATCATACCGCCAATTGGTGGTTTAGATTTATCCGTAATGCTGGTCATTATTGGTATGAATTTCCTCAATATGTTACTTGCTCAATATATCCCTTATTGGGCTGTGATCTAATGAGTGCAGTGACTTTGCAGCAAGGTGACTTGCTGCTTAATCTCTACATTCAGCCTAAGGCTAGCCGAGATCAAATTGTAGGATTGCACGGTGATGAGCTAAAAGTAGCCATCACTGCGCCGCCTATTGATGGCAAAGCGAATGCCCATTTAAGCAAGTACTTAGCAAAAGCTTTTAAAGTGCCAAAGAGCGACATTCATATAATGAAAGGTGAACTTGGCCGACATAAACAAATCCGCATTATTGACCCTAAGATCATCCCAAGTGTCATTACTGAACTGATGGGGCAAGATAGTGAAAGGTAATTCAGTTGAAAGATCACTCAGTTAAAGAATCGTACAACTGAAAACGAATTAATCCTTTGAATGCTATTAATTTATTGGAAAAAATAGTCACGGCGGCCCTATAATCCAACATTCCCTAATATGAGGTATCCCATCATGTTCCGTAATCTTCTCGCTGTATTAGCCCTCACGGCCAGCCTTTGCGGTGTTGCAAATGCCGAGCAAAAAGAAACTGTCGGCAATTTTGATATTCATTACATGGCACTTGGCAGTACATTTTTAACGCCTAGCATAGCCAAATCCTATGGCATTAAGCGCAGTAGCTACACTGGCATCATCAATATTGCCGTATTAGATATTAGCGAAGCAAATAAGCCCGCAGTACCCGTTGAAATTACTGGAGTTGCTAATAATTTGTTAGATGCGCGAATCAATCTAACGTTTAAAGAGATCCGCGAAGGTGATGCAATTTATTACATTGCCGAAGTACCCTACCGCGATGATCAGGAAATCAACTTCAATATCGCAATTAAATATGGCAATCAACTGAACACGAACTTACAGTTCAAGCAAAAATTCTACGTTGAATAAACCTATTTTATACCTTTGTTGGCGTTGCTTTCCTGTAGCGCCAACCCCTTTCCCTGTCCTTTACTATTGAGCTTGGGTATCATAGTGCCAACGCACGTCGCCCCATTTATGATAGGTATTCCATGCAACAAATCGTCCTCGCCAGCGGTAATAAAGGCAAACTCGCTGAATTCGATCAAATGCTCGCAAGCTACGGTGTCACTGTACTGCCGCAGAGCCAGTTTAATGTCAGCGAAGTAGCAGAAACGGGTACCACTTTTGTAGAGAATGCCATTATCAAAGCAAGGCATGCCGCCGAAATCACCGGACTTGCGGCCATTGCCGATGATTCGGGTTTAGAAGTGGATTTACTCCAAGGCGCTCCAGGCATTTATTCAGCACGTTACGCAGGCGAAAATGCCAAAGATCAAGACAACGTATTGAAACTACTTGAGACGTTAAAAGACCAGCCAGCACCTCGCGGGGCAAGATTCCAATGCGTACTGGTATATATGCGCCATGCGAAAGACCCTACCCCGATTATTTGCCAAGCCTCATGGGAAGGCCAAATCGACTTTAGCCAACGCGGCGCTAATGGCCATGGTTACGATCCGATTTTTATCCCTGAAAATTATCAATGTAGCGCGGCAGAGCTGAGCAGCAACGAGAAAAATGCCTTAAGTCATCGTGGTAAAGCTCTAGTGCAACTCATCGCTGCCATGCAAGCCCAAGGCGTATTAACTGGCGGGAATGCACAATAATGTCGTCAACTGCCGTGACTACTACGATGAAGCTCGAACTGCCACCACTCAGTCTGTATATCCATATTCCCTGGTGCGTACAAAAGTGTCCCTATTGTGACTTTAATTCCCATGGCCAAAATGGCGAACTGCCACAAGAGGCTTATGTTGATGCGCTATTGGAAGACTTACGCCAAGATTTACATCTCGTCCAAGGGCGGCAGATCCATACCATCTTTATCGGTGGCGGCACGCCATCATTATTCGATGCTAAACAAATCAAACGCATACTCGATGGTGCCAATGCGCTAATTCCCTTTAGTGACAATATCGAAATCACTATGGAAGCCAATCCTGGTACTTTAGAGCACGATGACTTTAGTGCCTATCGTGCAGCGGGCGTCACTCGTTTATCTATCGGGGTGCAGAGCTTTTCTAAGGATAAACTCAACTTACTCGGACGTATTCACGATCAAAACGAGGCACAAGTCGCCGCTCAAAAAGCCAGCCAAGCGGGATACTTGAGTTTTAACCTCGATTTAATGCATGGATTACCCAACCAAAGTTTTGCTGAAGCTATGGCCGATATCGACACGGCAGCGGCGCTTAACCCGCCACACCTATCTTGGTATCAGTTAACAATTGAGCCCAACACCCTATTCCACTCAAAACCGCCGCAGCTGCCCGATGACGAAGCGCTCTGGCATATCTATGAGCAAGGTCAACAAAAGCTGGCCGCATTAGGGTATGAGCAATACGAAATATCTGCCTACGCAAAACCTGGTTACCAATGTAGGCACAATCTCAACTACTGGCAGTTTGGTGATTATCTAGGCATAGGCTGTGGCGCCCACGGCAAAGTGACGTTGCCAGAAGAAAACCGCATCATACGCACGGTAAAAATTAAACATCCCAAGGGATATCTGAGTGCACACAACTACACCTTCGAATCGATTGAAGTTGCAGAGGAAGACCGCGCGCTCGAATATTTAATGAATCGCCTGCGTCTGATGACACCTATTCCTAAGCAAGAATTTGAACTGCGCACAGGACAACACAGAGACACATTGACCGAAGGAATGGAAAAAGCCAAACAACGCGGTTTACTCACAGAATCCGCTGAACATTGGCAATTAACCAGTAAAGGTCATATGTTTGTTAATGATTTACTGACACAATTCTGCTAAGCCTGCCGTTAAAATAGCTCTATAAATAATGTGTTAGCTTTCAATAGTGCAGTTTAATACTATTACTGCTAACACATTTTCTAACACTAATATCCATACATTCTTGTTCCGCTTCTTTAGTATTGATGCAAATCAATCTAGGAAGCCTGATCATGCCAATAAAAACTAAAATCAGCTTAGTCGCACTGACCCTTTCAGCTCTGCTGACCATTCCCGCGTATGCAGCATCAACTGCGCCAGCCTTACACAGTGCAAGCGAACCTGTGAATGCAGTAGCGCAAACCGAATCAGAAAAAGCCAATGCCCTGTTCGAAACCATCTTCATGGAAAACATTATGGCGAGTCCCATTTCGCAGACCTATATGGGGATCAAGCAAGACTATGATAAATGGGATGAACTAGGTGATGCCGCCGATGATAAAACCCTAGATCGCACAAAAAAACAACTGGAGCGGGTCAATCAGATTGATGCGACCAAACTCGATCCACAAACTCATCTTAGCCTCACGTTACTGAAGCAAAATCTGCAAAATGACATCGAAGATGACCAATGGCGCTATCATAATTACCCTGTGAATCAGATGTATGGTGGCCACTCTATGATCGCCTCCTTCTTAATTAACCAACATCAAATCACAGATGTCAGCGATGCCAAGGCCTATATCAGTCGCTTGAATGGCGTTCCCAAACGCTTAAGTCAATTACAGACAGTATTAGCCATTCGCGCAGATAAAGGCATTATCGCGCCTAAGTTCGTATTCGCTTATGTGATTTCAGACAGCCAAAACATCATCAAAGGTGCGCCTTTTGATAAGGGCGACGACAGCGCGCTACTCGCAGATTTTCGCCGTAAAGTGAACCCATTAGCGATTCAAGAGACAGAGAAGCAAGCACTGCTTAAACAGGCTGAGCAAGCACTCATTACTCAAGTTGAACCCGCCTATAACAAGCTCATCAGTTACATAAAAACCTTAGCAGCCAAAGCTGATGACCGCGATGGTGCGTGGAAACTCCCTAACGGCCCCGCCTATTACAATAATGCCTTGGCACGAACGACCACGACAAACATGAGCGCCGATCAAATCCATGACTTAGGACTTTCTGAGGTGGAACGTATTCACAATGAAATGCGTGCCATCATGAAGAAGGTCAATTTTAAAGGCGATTTGCAGCAATTCTTTAGCTTTATGCGTGATGATCCCCAGTTCTACTACCCCAATACCGCCGAAGGCAAAGCCGCCTATTTAGCTGAGGCGACTAAGTTCATCGACAATATGAAGTCGCGCTTGGATGAAGTGTTCAAAGTAAAACCTAAGGCCGCCATGGTAGTGAAGCAGGTTGAAGCCTTTAGAGAAAAATCTGCTGGTAAAGCCTTCTATGAACAACCAGCACCGGATGGTTCTCGTCCAGGTAGCTACTATGCAAACCTATATGACATGAAAGCCATGCCAAAATACCAAATGGAGGCGCTGGCCTACCACGAAGGTATTCCAGGTCACCATATGCAGATCGCCATTTCCCAAGAACTGCAAAATATTCCTAAGTTCCGTAAGTTTGGTGGCTATACCGCGTATATTGAAGGCTGGGGTTTATATAGCGAATCTTTCCCAAAAGAAATGGGACTCTACGCCGATCCTTACTCTGACTTTGGTCGCCTAGCAATGGAGTTGTGGCGTGCCTGTCGCTTAGTCGTTGATACTGGCATCCACACAAAAAAATGGACCCGCGAGCAAGGCATAACCTATTACGTGGACAATACGCCAAATGCTAAATCAGATGCGGTGAAAATGGTTGAACGCCATATCGTTATGCCATCGCAAGCGACAGCTTATAAAGTAGGTATGATTAAACTACTAGAGATAAGACATAAAGCAGAGCAACAGCTTGGCAGTCAATTTGATATCCGCGACTTCCATACGCTAGTACTTGCTAACGGCGCATTACCACTGGATGTGTTAGAGCAACAAGTCGATCTCTGGATAGCCAGTAAGAAGCAGGCCTAATGCCTTAATGCTTAGCCGTGAAGCACTGTTAACTTGCTTCACGACTAAAGCGACATAAGTGAAAGTCTTAAGCTGCGCCCAATAAAAAAGCCACTCGAAAGTGGCTTTTTTATTGGTACCATTATCCCGTTAGATAACAGAACCCTTCTCACTGTGGGTCACTATATTTGTTGCATTAATATATGCTTTAGCACTCGCCTTCACATCATTTAACACACAGTTGCGACTTTAGGGTACAGGGAGACAAAACTTGTGCTCAAGGCTACAAACCATCAATAAAAAATTACCTCAGCGATAAGGCTGAGGTAAACCAAAAACTAGGATGATGGTTTAAAGAGCCAACATTGTTTTAGTTCTCAAACTTCTGTTGGCTGTGATCCAAAACTGCATTAACGCCGACCTGTATACAAAAATTGAAAGGGGTCATTTCCAATAAACGTATAGGACTCAGATCATTCCGAATCAACTGTTACCATTGTATTCAATTAAGAACAGAGTTCAAGGATGTTATAAAAAAGTGCTTTAGTAACCCCTAAAAAACCATCAACAAATGTACTCATTAACTCAACCTAAAGCATTGATTTTAAATGACCAGAAAAGTACCTGCCCAATTTAAAACCACATAAGACTGCTTTTGAGAACAATGTTTCCTATTTTACTGACGTTTACTGAATAATTCGACATAGGGAGCATCCCAATACGGTGGCGTTCCTATGTGATCTTTGATGAATTCGATAAAAGAACTAACCTTAGGTGCTAAGTGCTTACGACGGGGATAAACCGCCTGCAATGGCAGATGGTGGGTCAATTGCCAATCCTTCAGTAAAGGCACTAATGTCCCTTTAGCAATTTCATCTTCCATCAGATAACTCGCAAGATACACAACTCCAAGACCACTGATTGCAGCAGATTTTAATGCAGGCGCATTATCCACCCTGAAATTACCCGATACGCCAATTTCACAGTAGTCATCACCCTTCTTAAATTGCCACATGCTGTGCTCGTGCCACTCACCTTGATAGACCAAACAGTTGTGGTCAACTAGCTGCTCAGGTCGAGTTGGCTCGCCATGTTGAGCAATATAGCCAGGCGAAGCAACTAACAGGAATTGGCACTTCATCAGAGGTCTAGCAACCATGCCAAGCGGTAATTGCTCAGACATAGTTAACAGTAAGTCTAAGCCTTCGCTCACGACATCCACTTTATGGTCCAGTAAGCTCACTTGTAGCTCAAGCTCAGGGTGTTTTGCCATAAAAGATGGCAACGCAGGAATGATATGCATCACCCCAAAGGATTGGGAAATACCCACCTTGAGCACGCCGCGGGTCGCATCATTTAAGTTATGCACGCTGGCTATCGCTTGTTCAGCGTCACGCAGCAGTTCTTCACCTTGCAGATACAGCAAATGCCCTGCTTCAGTCAGACTTAAGCTGCGGGTGGTACGTTGAATTAATTGAACACCAAGTCTATGTTCAAGATCGGCGACTTGTGTACTGACCTTAGACTTAGAGATCCCAAGCCTTCTTGCGGCGGCACTAAAACTACCTGCTCTGGCCACATGAGTAAAAATCGCAATAGGTTCTAACAGTTCTAACATGGAAGTCGCCTTAAGCTGTTTACGACAATGATATTAACTTTCGGTGAACAACTATGGTTAGCGTAATCATCGCTTAAAAATAACCATAGCATTGATATCTCGCATCAAAATGATATAACGCAGAGATTTAGACCGAAAAAGTCCACTAAAGTAGGGGGTTATATCTGACTGATATGCCAGCTTTTAATTATATTTTAAGAGTATACCAAATATTCGTCTCTAGACTGTAACATTCCGAACTAAATCGCTGCAAGCCTAGCCTATTAAGCCACATCAACTTAGCCATAAGGGTTGTCGCCACGATTAAACCGTAGCCAATAAAAAAGCCCCTAGTCGATAAATTGACTAGGGGCGTAGCATTCAAGTTTGACTCATGCACAAGGAGATAGAAGTTATTGCAGTTAAAACTAAGGGCGATTCGCAAGAACTATTTACAAGAACTATTCACGCAGTTCCTTGGTTGAGTTTTGTGTCAACACATAAGGTGCTAGTTCTGGCACTTCTTGGCGCAATTGATTTTCAAGCACTAACAAATTTTCAAATCGGTCGCACAAACGGTCAGCCTTAGCTTCTAATCCCTTAGATTGGCTCTCAACTTGTTGCTCAATATCTTGGCCTAAATTGTCCATTTTTTTGGAGAAGGTATCCATCTTGGCTTCAAAATTCTCACCGCCACCAGACATGATTTGGCCACCTAAGTTCATCATAATTGCGCCAATTGAATTCTGGACAATTTGTTCCATTTCCTGCTCGAATTCATCGTTAAATGTACTTTGCATCGAGTCTTCAGTCGCCCCTAAATAGAAGCTATCACCATTCTTATAAGCCACTGAATCAACCCGTTTTTGAACGCCAGCCATCATTTCATCAAATTTTGCACCAGCGGCATCACCCATTAAAGGTGTTAAGGCCATACCAACCGCTTTGGAAGCAAGAGATACTGCCTCATTCACCAGTTCAATCACTTCTGGCACTTGAGTCGAAACTTCATCGGCATATTGAGTAACCAATTTTTTCTGCTTGTCGGTTAAGTTAACTTGCTTACCTTCCACAAATAACTTGTCAACTTCGATACGATACTTTTCTGTGCCCTTCTCGCTCATGACTAATTTTTTAGGCTCAACCATAACGTCATAATTTAAGGCGACTTCACAGCGTTCATCTATTTTTGGCTCTGTTTGTGCTTGCGCCAGCTGTACGCTAGATGTTCCTAAAATCACGCCAGATAATGCAAATCCAGTTAATAACTTATTTAATTTCATTTTTGTTCGTCCTTTAATCTGAATAATTCGATAAACCTAAACTACTGAATAGCTTATAGCAGGAGATGTGCCAACTTTATAACAATATGATTATGTTGGATTTTTAAAGTTAGCACTAAAAGGTCATTAGCGAAATTCGCTAACATTTAGTCTGATAGTGCTAATAAAAAACGAGAGATAAGACTAGAAAATAGAACGACCGAGACGCTGACTGAGATGCTCAAGCATCGCAGTGCCCGCAAGTGAGTTGCCATTATTATCGAGTTCTGGCGACCATACACAAATCGACAGTTCTCCAGGGATCACGGCAATAATACCACCACCGACGCCACTTTTACCTGGCATACCAACACGATAAGCAAACTCACCCGCACCATCGTATAAGCCAGAGGTTGCCAACAGAGCGTTAAGTTGTCGAGTTTGCACTTGAGAGATAAGCTCAGACCCTGTGATACTTTTACCGCGATTAGCCAAATACAACATGGCCTTAGACAAGTCAGCACAATTCATCTTCAAGGCGCAATAATGAAAATAGGTGCGCAGCACAGTATCAACATCGCCTTGAAAATTACCAAACGACTTCATCAAATAAGCGATAGCCGCATTGCGCGCACTATGCTGATATTCTGAATCTGCTACTTGTTTATCGAAACACACTTTATCGTTTTGGCTTAGTTGCCTGACTAACTCAAGCATTCTGTGTTTAGGAGCACCTAAACGACTCTGCAATAAGTCAGCAATCACTAACGCGCCAGCATTGATAAAGGGATTACGCGGCTTGCCACGTTCTAACTCGACTTGTACTAAAGAGTTGAATGAATGGCCCGAAGGTTCTTTGCCAACACGGCTCCAGATTTCGGCTTCTTCATACAAAGTTAACGCTAAGGTTAAGCTGAAAACTTTGGAGATACTTTGAATCGAAAACGGCTCAAGGTAATCGCCCGCACCTAAAGTTTCACCGTCAACAGTCGTGACGGCAATGCCTAATTTTCCAGCATCAACGCTGGCCAGTGCGGGGATATAATTTGCAACCTTTCCTTGGCCGAGCAAGGGTCGAACTTTCTCGACCACTTCCTCAAGTAATGCCAACTCGGGCATTAACCCCACCAAATGTCGTACAGTTCGCTAACTTCAACCTGAGACACTTTTTGGGTCGCCCAGAATGCCTTAACTGCAGCAATATCTTCTTCGGTACATTTCCCAATCGTTTGAGTGGCGATAATGCCTTCCCATTCGATGTGGCCGCCGCCATGGAAACCTAATTTACGGGTTTCGATCACTTCATCGATGAATTTATCTACAGTTGCATCGATATCGGCTTCAGATACTGATGCATCAAAAGTCCAAGCCATATCGAAACCTAACTCTTGGAATTCATCAACGCGCATTTTCTTACGTAAACGACGGCTACGATTAGTTGCCATAGTGATTTTCCCTTTTGTGTTTAAAATTAGCTAAAATTGAGTTCGTGATTAAGCGATACGCTCAAACATCAGATCCCATACACCGTGACCCAGTCTATGGCCGCGGGCTTCAAACTTTGTCAATGGACGATGATCAGGACGCGGCACAACACTGCCGTCGGCCGACTGGTTTTGATAACCCGGAGCGGCTTGCATCACCTCTAACATATGCTCGCTGTACTCTTCCCAGTCAGTGGCCATATGGAACACACCGCCAATTTTTAGCTTGCGACGAATAAGTTCGGCAAATTCAGCTTGTACGATGCGGCGTTTATGGTGACGTTTTTTATGCCAAGGATCTGGGAAGAACAATTGCACTCGGGCTAATGAACCGTCAGCAATCGCATGTTCTAATACTTCCATGGCATCGTGATGATACACACGTAAATTAGTCACACCAGCAATGGCGGCATCACTGAGGCAAGAGCCTACACCCGGTTTATGTACTTCAATACCAATGAAATTTTGCTCTGGTGCATCTTTAGCCATTTGTACTAAAGAGGCGCCCATGCCAAAGCCAATTTCCAGCACAGTATCGGCTTCACGACCAAAAACGTCGCTCAGTACCAATGGCACTGGGCTGTAATCTAAACCCATTGTTGGCCACTGGCTTTCAATAGCGTGTGCTTGGCCTTTGGTTAGGCGACCTTCTCTCAGGACAAAGCTTCTGATCTTGCGCAGATACTTGCCTTCTTCATTAAATTCAGCGGTAGTGACTTCGCTCATTTTTGCCTCGTCTAGTGGACAACACCATCATAAAAGAAGGGCATTATCCAAAGTTCAACATACAGTGCAAGCACTAATGGGGCGAAAGTATACCAAGATTATTTAAGAGTGCGAATTTAGCAGCGATTTTTAGCTTTAGATCCCTTGCCAACTTATCTTTGACGCTTGTCTAAGAAGATAACTGCCGCTACACTGCGCCGATGAAATCTACAGCCTCCTTCGCTACACGTATCGTCTCTTGGTACGACAATCACGGTCGTAAAACCCTCCCTTGGCAGCAAGATAAAACCCCATATCGCGTATGGGTTTCTGAAATTATGCTGCAACAAACTCAGGTTGCGACTGTTATTCCCTATTATCTTAAATTTATGGCGCGTTTTCCCGATGTGTTAGCACTTGCTAACGCGCCAGACGATGAGGTATTACATCATTGGACCGGTCTTGGCTATTACGCTAGGGCGCGTAATCTGCATAAAGCAGCCAAAATAATCCGCGATGATTATCAGGGATTATTTCCAACACATTTTGAACAAGTGCTCGCCCTACCCGGCATCGGCCGCTCGACGGCAGGCGCAGTATTGTCATTGTCACTTGGGCAACATCACCCCATTCTCGATGGCAACGTAAAACGTGTATTAGCAAGACATGGGGCAATAGCAGGTTGGCCAGGGCAAAAGACGGTTGAAGAGCAACTTTGGCAACTGACGAATGCCTTCACACCGCAGCAAGATATTCAGAAATATAATCAAGCCATGATGGATATCGGCGCCAGTATTTGTACTCGTAGCAAACCTAACTGCGCCGCTTGCCCTGTAGCGATTGATTGCAAAGCTCAACTGATTGGCAGACAAACCGATTTCCCTGGCAAAAAGCCTAAAAAAACCATACCAACCAAAGCGGCGTGGATGTTAGTGATGATGCAAGACAACCAAGTCTTTCTAGCTAAACGTCCGCCAGCGGGAATTTGGGGCGGGCTCTGGTGTTTCCCTGAATTCGCTACCCAAGCTGCCCTTGAAACTCATCTTGAAGAGCAAGGGTTTGATGCGCAGCAACTCGAATGGTTAACTGGCTTTAGGCACACATTTAGCCACTTTCATTTAGATATTCAGCCCATGATGCTTAACTTAGATAAAACTCACGGCGATAAAACCCTCGGCAATAAACAGAGCGTGGGTGCTGTCATGGAACAAAACCAGTCTCTCTGGTATAACATAAGTCATCCTTCCAAAGTGGGACTCGCCGCCGCCACCGAGCGCGTGCTAGCCAATTTGGGATCACTCGTTCAATCCGCAGTCAGTAAGGAATAATCATGGCGCGTACAGTCAATTGCGTATATTTAAATAAAGAAGCCGACGGCCTAGACTTTCAACTGTATCCAGGTGATTTAGGTAAGCGCATTTTTGATAACATCAGCAAAGAAGCTTGGGGCCTATGGCAAAAAAAGCAAACCATGCTGATCAACGAGAAAAAACTCAACATGATGAATGTTGATGATCGTAAATTTCTTGAAGAACAAATGACCTCTTTCCTATTTGAAGGTAAAGATGTTGAAATTGAAGGTTTTGTACCAGAAAAAGACCAAGATTAATTCTGGTCGTTAGTCGGCTCTCAGTATAAAGCTTACAAAAAAAGCGCCTTTCGGCGCTTTTTTGTATCTAAATGGCAGAATAAAGAGTTACTTACGCACGCCTTCAACCACTAGATCTAACTCAACATGGCTAGATGCTGGACCTAAATCCATCTTGATACCGAAATCTTTCATCGCAAAGGTAGTTGTGCCCGTAAAACCGGCACGGTAGCCACCCCAAGGATCCTGACCTTCACCCACAGCATGGGCCTTAATCGCTAATGGTTTAGTCACACCATTTAAAGTTAAGTTGCCGTTAATCACTAAATCGCCATTTCCTTTATCTTCCACCGAAGTAGATGCAAAGGTCGCTTTAGCGAATTTGCCAGTATTAAGGAAATCTTCACCGCGAATATGTTTGTCACGCTCAGCATGGTTTGAATCGACACTTAATGTATTCACTGTGACATTCACTTTCATCGCAGTTGGTTTAGCCGCATCGTAGCTAAAATCGCCGCTAAAATCATTAAAACGCCCCACCACATAGCTATAACCTAAGTGATTCACTTTAAATGTAATAGAAGCGTGAGCGCCTTCATGATCAATCACATAGTCAGCAGCTGAAGCCGCCACAGGAGCCAATAGAGATACACCAATCAGTGCGCTTAACAGTTGCTTTTTCATTGTATTATCCTCGTTTAAATTTAATCATTCTAAGTAGGGTAGTGTCTTTATCGATAAAGTGATGTTTTAATGCGCCCGCCGCGTGAATAACGACCAGCGCGATCAAGCTGTAAGCCGCATACTGGTGAATATCACCCGCGATATCAGCTTGGTTTTCAAACAAAAGTCCCAATCCTGGTAGTTCAAACCAATCAAACACCCAGATACCACGGCCATCTGCGGTTGAGATCAAAATGCCAGCAGTCATAATGACAAAGAGCAAGACATAAATAATAAAATGCGCCAAATGTGCGGCCGTCTTTTCCCACGGTTTATGACTCGCCTCAGGTACAGGCTTGGGATTAACTAAGCGCCATACCAAACGAAATATTGTCGCAGCCAATAACAGAATCCCAATACTTTTATGTAGATGCGGCGCAGTCTTGTACCAAGTACTGTAGTAGGTTAACTCCACCATCCACACACCGACTGCAAATAACCCAATCACGACGAACGCACTCAACCAATGGGTCACAATGGCGGTAATTCCATAAGCAAACTGACAATTTCGAAACATACTGCGACTCCGTACTCGCGTTTTCTTCATGCTATCCATGAAATAATATTCATTATCATAAATCTAAATTTAAAAACTAAAATCAGTAAAAATCGCTTATATCTTTCTAAATTTTAGAAAGTAAGCCAAAAATCATGATCTGTGAGCACAAAGCTATAGTAAACATCAGTATCCCTCTGACTTGAAAAATACAGCCAACGAATGAAATTGAACTGAGTTCACAGAATAAGAGATAAAAAACACCCAAGATGTGCATTAAACAGCCGAACGAGTGATTTATCAGGAAAAAGCACTTGCAGAGGTCAAACACCCTAGCTAATATAGCCGCACTTCGAACGATACGGCTTAGCCAACGAGTTCAAAGTAGTTAACTAACACTTAGTTTAGTTGCCCGAATAGCTCAGTCGGTAGAGCAGAGGATTGAAAATCCTCGTGTCCCTGGTTCGATTCCGGGTTCGGGCACCATTATTCTGTAGTAAAAATTGCAGTAAAGATTTAAGCCGGCATAGCTCAGTTGGTAGAGCAACTGACTTGTAATCAGTAGGTCCCGAGTTCGACTCTTGGTGCCGGCACCATATAAAACAATGAAACCACTCAATGAGTGGTTTTTTTGTATCTGAAATTTGAATAATAACTCACAAAGTCTGTGGCCAATCGCAACTGACTTACTCTTGATAATACCAGTAGGTCCCGAGTTCGACTCTTGATACCAGCACCATATAAAACAATGAAGCCACTCAATGAGTGGCTTTTTTGTATCTGAAATTTGAATAAAAACACAAGATGTGAGTAATGAACAGCAACTGATTTACCCTCGATAACAACAGAACAGTTGGCCTCGTGTTTGACTCTTGATACCAGCACCATATCAATAAACAAGCCACTCGCTTACTCTTAGTTGCTCCGCTTAGTTACACCCCATAAATATCAGCCAGCCATCAATCAAAACTCAACAATACCCACTGCGCTCCACAGCTCCTTGCTTGCAATAGATGAGCTTAAACCTTAATTTTTCTCTCCCCAATAGCAGATAAATGAATGAGGAAGTTAGGATAAACAGCCATAAGGAACACCTATTGGCGTTAAAGTGCTGAAACTTTCAGCGGTAAAATAAGAGTAAAACGAAAGAATCAAATAAATAAGCGCATTTTGTTTAATAGTTAATCAGTCACTTAAAAAGGGCTTGCACAGCTAAAGCGAGCACTATATTATACGCGCACTTCGAACGAACAAGGTCTTCACGACTTAGTTCAAAGTAGTTAACTAACGCTTAGTTTAGTTGCCCGAATAGCTCAGTCGGTAGAGCAGAGGATTGAAAATCCTCGTGTCCCTGGTTCGATTCCGGGTTCGGGCACCACTTTTAAGGTAATGAATTCGATTGGGTTTATTACTGTGCTTTACGCCGGCATAGCTCAGTTGGTAGAGCAACTGACTTGTAATCAGTAGGTCCCGAGTTCGACTCTTGGTGCCGGCACCATATAAACAAAAAAGCCACTCAATGAGTGGCTTTTTTGTATCTGAAATTTGAAGTGTTCAGTACAAAGCGCAACTGACTTACTCTCGATAATTTCAGCAGGTCCCGAGTTCGACTCTTGGTGCCCGCACTATATAAACAATGAAGCCACTCAATGAGTGGCTTTTTTGTATCTGTTTTTTGTATATGAAATTTGAATCGTTTCAAAGCAAAACACAACTGACTTTCCTCAATAATAACGATAGCGCCCTCAATACTGGCACAATAAGCGCTCAAATTGAGCGTATAAGATAATTTATTGACTTCACGCAACAGACAATCACTTCATCCTTTACCCCTATAAATGATAGTTTTATATTCGCCACATAAAAAAGCCACTCATTATTGAGTGGCTTTGCGTTCTTATACAAACTATCTAGTTCCAAATGACTCAATCGTGCTTATTTGATGAGCTCGAGTGGCATAGGCCTATCACCTGCTTGAACTTGATGTTGAACATGGCGCCACCCTTGAGTGAGCTCACTTAGATGTGCTTTTCTCTCGGGGAAATGTGTAGCAAGTTTTTCGATAACATCGATTTGCTTCTTACACAATAATGACCAACGATCTGCATTTGATAAGTACATGGCGTTTTCCTTAACTGAGGGGTTACTTTTCCTTAGCCAGTTAAGTCTAGGCTGGAATCATTTTATTGCCAATTCAAAATTGCGCGTTAGCGCACTGTTAAAACAACTAACTCGGGAGTATCTTGGTTCTATAAACATAAGATAGGAGGCGTTATGACAGCCGATATTTTCAAACTCATTTTTGTCGCTATTGGTATATTTCTCGTTTACAAACTGATATTTGGTGGCAAGAAAGGTCTGACTATTTTTGAAATGCATTTTAAAGATGGCCGTATGACTCAGCATAAGGGCAAGATCCCCGAACGATTCGAACGGGAATGCCGCCAAATCGCTAAAACCGAAAAACTGACTTGTACTGTTAGGGCTGAAAAATCAGGAGATGTACGCTTACATATTTCTGCCAACGTGAGTGACAATGTAAAGCAAAGGATTCGTAATCTGTTTCCGTTTGAATATTATGACAAAAAATCGATAGATAACAGTCGTCAAGCGGGTTAGTTCTTCGCCTCTCCCCTAGCAACCTTAATACTTGCTATTGATAGTTAAGTATTGAGGTTGAAGTGAGTTCCTAAGGCATTTTCTTATTTAAACTTAACTGGATACCTAGGTTTTAGAAAATCGGATTCTAACTGACCGTCTTTTCTCGCATCTCGAATACGACGTTCATTATCTTGCACCATAGGATCGCTTGCGGGTTGATGAGGATCGACTTGTTTCTCAGAATGATCCTCAAACTTAAAGTCAAAAGATGAACAAGCAGTTAACGACAGACTTAAAAATACTCCCCATAAAACAACGTGTTTTTTCATCGACTACCCCCTATCTATTTAGACTTAGACTTAGACTTAGACTTAAGTTCAGATTAATTAAATTTAAACAATGGGTTGCAATAACCTTACCCCCATATATCACTTATGCCACTAGCAAAAATGCCTAGCTGCAACTTTGGTTTGACTTCAACACTTTAATGCAGAAAAAAGGGGGTTATTAGCCAAGCTATACTGTTTAAGCCAATTTAAGTCTTAATCAACATTTAAGCCTTAATCAACAGAGTGAATCCAAGACAAGCTGGGGTAAGCCAACTTAACTAAAAATTGCTGAGACTATTTTTGAATAACTAAAGTGACTTTAGCAACTGTGATGCCAAACTTAATAATATCGCTCTGATTTATAATGGTATTATCATTCACTAAGAACATCCAATCGTCGAAATGAACTTGATATTCCTCACCATCCACAGGCAATAACATATCGTATTTCCAACGTAGCGCACTGCCGCTAGATTGGCCATCGGCAGTCCCGATAATGTCACCTGCAGTTCCTGAGTATCGCCCTTCCCCTAGTGCCTTAATGCGCCATACACGCGTTTGAGTTTCACCATCATCATACACAAACCATTCATTAATGACCCCCTCACTTCCCTGCCAACTGGCTTCCATAATGACATTGAATTTGCGGATTACTTTTCCACTAAAATCTTGTACGACCCCAGAGGCTTTTAATGGTCCATTAAAAAATGACTCCAAAACCAATGTCGGATGAGTGTCTTTATAATCAGTCACTTCCACCGATGAACAACTCGACAACAGCCCTATCATTATTAAACCTAAAAATAACTTTCGGCCGACAAGCCGTTTCAACAATCGCATGGTTTTTCTCCGAGTAATTGCGCCCGCAAACTAGGACGACTAGTGGCTTTCGATAACCAAATCGCTAAAAATGCCTCAGCAAAATTAGCATCATGGATAATGTCGAGTGGTTGATGATTAAAGAAAAACTGACTCGTTTGTCCATCTATCACCTTAAAACTTAAATGGTCGCCCTGCTTCACATCGGGCCAAGTCGCATTTAATAAACCCAACCAACGTTGGATATCATTTTCGGCAAACGCTAGATGCTTCCATTGATCTTTTGTCGCTTCGAGCAAATCCTCTGACTCAATATCTCGATAATATTCAATATCTAACAGCAGAGGATATTGCCCCTGTTGATAACGGCCATTTACCGTCATCAGTCTGGCCTTATACAAACTAAACCACAGCCAATCCATTTCTCCGCGGCCCACTTCCTGAAAAGTCTGCGTCACATCGGTGGCATCATTCAGTTCGATAGTAATGTTTTCAAAATCAGGCGTTTTCGCCTCTAACGCTTTTAAAGGTGCGGCCAATAAACTGAGGGCCAATATACTTAAGCAGCTTGAATTCAAAAATGAAAAACCAAGATTTGGGCTACGATTACGAACTGACGACATGGGATCCCCCTTTTACTGCATAATGTCTTACAACAGGTACTTAACTAAAAACGGCATAATGACTTAACCGCGATCAATTCCTACAACTCAATAATTAACGCCCAAACACAGTAAAAGAACGCGCTTTAGTGCTTCGATTAAATCCATAGGGATTAGCAAGTTGGATTAAAAATGGCAGCAAGACTAGCCAAACCAAAAATAACACCACAGCAGAAATAACATTGCCATAGGGCAAACTCACGGCATTAAATTGTGCGCCAGCCAAATAGCTTAACCCACCAAATACGCCCCCGAGTAACGCCTGAAATATCAGCGGTAAAGGTCGCATAAAGGCCAAACTATGATTCAGAGTCAAAGCAAAATGCAGCCACAGGCAACCAAGCCACCAAGGGAAAAGAGCAAACTCAAACACCCCTAAAACAGAGAGTACTGTATCTACGCCTATTCCTAAGGCTGCAACCTTTAGCATCAATAGCAAATCAACTTTGCGATACCCGGGCTTACTTAAGGAAGCTAGCAGGATAAAGTGAAATAATAACAAAGGGATAGTTAACAACAGAGAGGTGTTAAGCCAAAGTACACTAGACCACCATACAGCCTGAAAACTCAAGGCGTTATAGAGAATAAAGCCCTGATGTTTAAAAGGAACCCGAGAGTTAGCTAACATGGACTTCATCTTTGCCTCACTTTTATCTTGCTGTAAACAAAGCGGCTCATTCCAACGAAAATGGTTATTTCCACTAAAGTGACTGCTTAATCAAAACAAATTACGTCGCATTAGGGCTATGGCTTGGGAGATGATGGCTAGCAATGCGATAGTCCGGACGCACAGCCACTAAATGCACTGTGCTTGTGGTACGTTCTAAAAATCCACCTTCACAATAACTTAGGTAAAATTTCCACATCCGAATAAAATCATCGCCATAACCTAAAGCTTGGATTTCGCCTATCGCATGATCAAAATTCTCATGCCAATGTTTTAAGGTTTTAGCGTAATCGAGCCCCATATCATTGAGCGACCAGACCACCATGTCCGTCTGTTTGGCAATGTGACCGACCATTTGGCTCACTGAGGGTAAGCAGCCACCGGGGAAAATATAACGCTGAATAAAATCCACACTTTTGCGATAACTGTCGTAACGTTGATCGGCAATCGTTATCGCCTGTAGCAGCATGCGCCCATTGGGTTTTAACAATGTTTCCAGCTTTTTAAAGAAGCCTGGTAAATACTCATGCCCCACAGCTTCAATCATCTCGATAGAAACAACCCTGTCGTATTCCCCAGTGAGATTGCGATAGTCCTCTGTCAGCAGCGTCACTTTATCGCTTAGCCCTTCGCGTTCGACACGGGCTTTGGTATAGGCGTATTGCGCATCTGAAATCGTTGTTGTTGTCACGTGCACGCCATAATGCTTAGCCGCATAAATAGCCAGCGCGCCCCAGCCAGTACCAATCTCAAGCAAGGTTTGACCCGGCTGTAAATCCAGCCGCTCACAAATAGTCATCAGCTTAAACAACTGCGCTTCCTGCAAACTCGCTTCCTCATGGGGATAAAGCGCGCTCGAATACAACATTTCACGGTCGAGGAATTGCTCATACATAGCATTACCCAAATCATAGTGGGCGAGAATATTCCGCTTTGAGCCCTCTTGAGAATTGCGATTCAGCACATGCTTCACACGGTTTATCGTGCCAGTTAACCAAGAGAATTTGGCTTCAATCTTATCGAGTAAGGCTAAATTACGGGCAAACAGTTGTACGACTTTGGTGAGATCAGGGCTCGTCCAATGGCCTTGAATATAACCTTCACCCGCACCAATGGAGCCTGAAAGCATGATTTGACGATAAAAACTCGGGTGTTTAACCACAAGCGTAGCGTGCAAGTCGGTATGACTCTCACCAAAACGATAACTCTTGTCGCCCTCAACCAAGGTCAAGCAGCCATGTGGGAGACTTTCCAGCGCCTTAAGCAAGACTTTACGCGCAATACTGTCGGGCAGTTTCCCTGTGGTGACTGAGGTTTGCGAAGCCGTATTTTCCATGTTATTTCTCCATCTGAGCTGGATGCGGCACAAAGGGCACACGTTTAAAAAAGAGTTTTAGCGCTTGCCAATAAATCCCGAAGAAGATCTTGAGAGTCATAAAAGGGAAGCGAAACAAAAGCGTCCGTAAATTGGCCGCCGTGATCGGTTGGCGT
This sequence comes from Shewanella sp. SM69, assembly GCF_025653985.1. Lineage (NCBI taxonomy): Bacteria > Pseudomonadati > Pseudomonadota > Gammaproteobacteria > Alteromonadales > Shewanellaceae > Shewanella > Shewanella sp. SM69. The sequence continues at coordinate 291,525 of NZ_JAKKRV010000003.1, read as the reverse complement.
TTCATCACTAAATTGGCATTAAACAGTTTTTTGCCATTCTCTTGCATCGACTTGTTTTCAATACCGATGTTTAAGTCTTCACTCGGCGCAGACACATGCCAGAGATAACGCATATCGAGAGTCATAAAGGGAGACACGTGAAACACTTTGTCAGAAGGTTTTGGCGCGGCTAAATCGACTAAATAGCAATGGCGCTGATCCCAAGGCGTGTTACTCACCTCGGCCAACATGTATAAAGGCGTTTGATCTTGATAACAAAAGTAGAAATTTACTGGGCTAAAATACACGCCAAAATGGCGGATCTGACCCACAAACAAAACTCGATCACACAGCTTATCTGCGCCTAACGCTGCCACTTGAGTCAATACGCGACTCTTGAGTGCAGCTGCGCTCGGATCGACAACAGCCACTTCACCACTGTCATTGGATATAGTCGTAAAAGAAGTTAAATAGTCTTTAGGATTGAATCTCAGTAAAGCGCGGCGCTGGCTGGCAAAAACTCGCCCCATGGCACTGATCTTATCGACTTCATCTAAATCAATCGCCAACAGCGCCATGGCATAACTAAAGCTATGTTTAATCGGTGTAAAACGGCTATGGGATACAGTGCCGTAATAAATACCGCTATTGAGCTCTGTCATATTTAGACCTGTCATAGGCTGACACCAAAATGGGCACACACATCAAGTGCACTGCGAACGCCATCTTCATGGAAACCATTGTGCCAATAGGCGCCAGCAAAATGGGTATGATTTTGCCCGGATATTTCCTCACGGCGGCCCTGAGCCTTAAGACTGGCTTCGTTAAACACTGGGTGGGCATAATTGAAGCGGCGTATCACTTTCGCCTCATCAATCAACTCAGACTGATTCAAGGTGACACAAAAGGTCGGCGCATTGGCTGGCAACTGTTGCAGTATATTCATGTTGTAAGTCACTGACGCTGGACGTTTTAGATTACCATCTAATCGATAGTTCCAACTCGCCCAGGCTGCTTTTCGCTTAGGTAAAATACGCGTATCCATGTGCAGCACCACATCGTTATTCTGGTAGCTGAGATCGCCTAAAATGGCGCGTTCTGTTGGCGTGGGATCGTTTAACATCCGCAGTGCTTGGTCGCTATGACAGGCTAAAATCACCTCATCGAATTCCAACCATTCACCGTGAACTTGTAACTTCACCCCATTGCCATGGCGTTCAATACCTGTCACAGGTGAGTTAAGGCGGATATTGTCTTTAAAGGGCGCAATAAGATCAGGAATATAGCTACGCGAGCCACCCTTTAGCACATACCACTGGGGTCTATCACTGACATTTAATAAACCATGGTGCTGGAAGAAACGAATAAAAAACTTCAACGAAAACGCGCGCATATCTTCTATGCTCGAAGACCAAATCGCCGCGCCCATGGGCAAAATGTAATGCTCAGCGAAAAATGGTGAGAAGTGTTCATTGTCTAAATAATCACCTAAGTTACCTTCGGGATAAATATCCTGTTGATAGAGTGCCTTACAGCCTTTATTGAAGCGCAATATCTCTTTTAAAAAGGCCCAAAAGCGTGGATTCAGGAGGTTACGCTTTTGGGCAAACAAACTGCCTAAATTGTGGCCGTTGTATTCAAGCCCAGTCAGAGCATTGTGCACGCTAAAACTCATCTCAGTCGGTAATATGGTGACATTAAGGCGAGCCAATAAACGTTCAAATCGTGGATACGTTCTGTCATTAAACACGATGAAACCTGTATCTATAGCGTAGGTTTGCCCTTGATGCTCCACATCGACTGTCGCCGTGTGGCCGCCGATATAGTCATTGGCCTCAAACACTGTAACCCTGTGCGACTCACTTAATAGATGGCCACAGGTTAATCCAGAAATGCCGGTGCCGACGATGGCGATATTTTTCATAAACTCTTGTCCTTTAGCGGCTTGGCTTGAGTATCGTTTGCAATCATTTTTTGCCACACAAAGGCAGGTAAAAACGACATCAACTTCAATAGATAAGTAAAGCGTCGCGGAAAATGGATCTCGGGCTTGCCACCTTTCAGCCCATTACGTATCGCCTTAGAAGCGGTTTGTACACTCACTTGCATTGGCATAGAAAAATCATTTTTTGCGGTCAATGGTGTCGCCACAAAACCAGGGCAAATCAAGCTCACGCCTATGTCGTTCTTGGCAAGATCGAGCGCGAGACTCGAGGCTAAATACTGCACGCCAGCTTTAGAGGCGCCGTAAGCTTCAGCGCGAGGGAAAGGTAAATAAATAGCACTAGAACTCATTAAGCCAATACGTGAACCCCTAGGCATTAAAGGTAAAAATGCCCCGAGGCAATATCCCATTGCAATTAGATTGGTATGGATAACGCGCTCGAACAACACATCATCGAAAGCCTTAGCATCATCAATATATTCACAACTGCCCGCATTCAAAATGACCAAATCGAGCTGAGAATCTGTTTTCGCCAATAGCTCAGCTACATTTTGGCCAGCTTGATGAACTTGGTCGCGCTGGGATATATCGAAGATAAACAACGTAGCACCGACTAGTTCATTCAAGGCTAACGCCTCTAACCTTTGCAGCGAGCGGCCACAGGCAATGACGTGCCAACCTAAGGACAAATAATCCTGCGCCAGTTGCAACCCAATGCCTGAGCTTGCACCTGTAATCAGCACTGTATTTATTTTCATCGGCTTAACAGCGTCCATTACTTTGCCGCCCTGTCTTTGAGCAAGCGGATAAGCCCGCCCATGCAAGGCAAATGCTCATACAACATTTGCCCTAAGTCGAAGTAATCCCTGTGAAAATAAATCTTGTCGTTGAATTTAAGTTGGCTCATGCCATCAACACGGATAAGTCCGCCTTTATTCAACTTAGGGTGGCTATATTCCATCTGCCAGAACAGCGCGGCTTGATTCGCATCCTGCTGTACTTCTTTGATCTCAAACTGAATATGCTTAACATTCTTATATAACTTCGCGAAGTACTGAGTTAACGACGCTAGCCCTGTGATTTGATGCATAGGATCGGTAAAACTAATACTGTCGTCGTAAACCCGACCTAACAGATGCAAGTTATCTTTATTCAAAGCTTGATAAAGCTGAATAAAATCATCAACAAGCGTATTAGTCTCAGTCGTCGCTTGGTTTATCATCTTGTTATTGCTCCTGATCCTATTTATTGGGCCGTGGCCTTTTTCAATACGCCTAATACGGTTAATGCCCTTGCTCTTGCTGCACTGTGCTCGACAATCGCACTTGGATAAGCCGTTTTAGTGTTGAATAACGGCTGTTCAAACAAGGACGGTGTCTGCGCTGTACTGGGTTGATGTAATTGCTTAATTCCCCAAGATGCGAGCTCTGGTAAATACTTACGGATAAAGCTGCCATCTGGATCAAATTTTTCACTCTGGCTTATAGGATTAAAAATACGGAAATAAGGCTGAGCATCGCAGCCACAACCCGCAGACCACTGCCAGCCGCCATTATTCGCGGCTAAGTCACCATCAATCAGTTTTTGGCGGAAATAACGCTCCCCCCAGCGCCAGTCAATCAGCAGATGTTTAGTCAGGAAACTCGCCACCACCATACGCAGCCGATTGTGCATCCAACCCGTTTGATTGAGTTGGCGCATTGCGGCATCCACAATCGGATAGCCAGTACGACCTTCACACCAAGCAGCAAACTCCTGCGGGTTATTGCGCCACTGCACATGGTCGGCTTGACGATTGAAATTGTGATTCTTAGATAAACCGGGAAATGCCACCAGTAAGTGACGGTAAAACTCACGCCAAGTAAGCTCATTTAACCAAGTACGAGCAGGGCTAGTGTCGTCGACAATCACCTCAGGGAATTGATGCAGCAGCGCGGCAACGCATTGTCTTGGGCTAACCACACCAATGGCCAGATAGGGTGAAATTGAGCTAGTACCATCAATCGCGGGGAAATCCCTATCTTGCTTATAATCCTGCACTTTCTGCTGAATAAATGCCGAGAGCAAACGCTTTGCCTGCCCTTCTCCCGCAGCCCAAAGTTCACTCGACACTTTAGTGACATTGTTAAACAAAAGCGGCTTTGGCTCGGCCAACACAGGTCCAAGTGGCGCCGGAACAGGAAGCGGCAAAATGGCATAGCGGGCGGCAATTTCTCGCCACTTACGGCTAAAAGGAGTGAAAACCTTGTACATGTCGCCGGACAAATTCAGCACAGTGCCCGGCTTAAGCAAACAATGCTCATCGGTTAACACCAGAGGAATCCCCGATTGAATACAGGCTTGGTCGCGCTGTTGCTCGTTAATCTCAGGCTCGCGACCAGCAAACACTCGACCAATCCCCTGTTGCTGGCAATAGTGACCGATAAACTCAGGTACATCAGCAAAGGTATCTAACTGAATTAACTCGAATCCAATACCAAGACTCGCCAGCCCTTGGGCAAGTAGATTGATATGACGTTCGATAAAATCCAACTGAATTGACGCAACGTCATGGCGCTGCCACTGGGTTGGCGTAGCAATGTAAATGGCCTTAAGTGCCACGCCATTCTCCCGCGCCCAATCGCAAGCGGCGGTTAATGCCTGATTATCGGCAAGGCGTAAATCTTGGCGAAACCACATCAGTGCATTATTGCCCTGCACTTTTATTGGAATTGAATCTATTGGCATTGAATCGTTAGCTAATGTCATTGTTTTTCTCGCTATTTATCTGCTCGCTTTGATTCACGGTATTCATCTTTCCACTGTGCTTACGACTTCTATTCACCTTCCCCGCTAAACGAGATGGTATTTTCCCAATCAAGTCCGTCGTCGAAGACGCCAAAAAAGCAGATAAAAAGCTTAACGTTGGCGCAAAAGGCCCCATAAACCAGCATGGGAAAGTCATTTGTTCCAATACAGTCAGCATTTCAGTCTGTTCAGAACCCGAATGATTTGAGTCGGGAATAAGCAAAAGTGCATCGACGTTAAGCCTGCCTCGCAGCAAAGGTAAACTGCCCATGGCTTGCTCGCCAAGATCAATAACCGATACCCGCAGCGACGCTAACTCGAGCGATAGAAGTAGAGAAAATAAAATGTTAGTGCGGGTGGAATTAAGCGAGGTATGTGCCCCACGGGATAGACTCACCAGAGCGATTCTCGCCGTCACGGCCTGCCCATTAAAGGCATGACGTCCACCCACTCGGTTAAGTAACTCGCTCTTTAACCAAGCAATAATCAACTCGGCATCGAGCCGCTCATTCACTAAGTCCTCGAGTTGATTAAGCCAAGGTTGTAGCAACTTTTCTTTCACCAATTGGAAAGGATATAAGCCAAATGCATCATCTAATATCTGCTGTAATTTGTGCTGATTGAAATCGAATAATGCCGTATTGAGCGCAGTGACTTGCTCGCACCATAAATCAATGGCTTGAGTTTGAACTATTTCTGTAAATGAAGATTTAGCAGCACTGATCAGCAAAGGTTTAACCTTACTGATCGCAACACCTTTAGCTAGCCATGCATTAATCTCATGGATTTCTTGGATATTTTCACTCGTATATAATCTGTGTCCCTTGGGTGTACGTGCAGGGATCACTAAACCAAAACGACGCTGCCATGCCCTTAAGGTCACGGCATTCACGCCAGTTAAGGCCGACACTTCACCGATGGGGAGTAATATCTCACCATTGGGTTCTGTGTGGGCCGTGTTCTCTATAGTTTGTTTCATATTTCAGTAATAACTCACTAAATCAAAAGCTAAAATCAACTGAATGCGATTAGGTAAACGTTAATAGGCATAGCGCAGCTTTAACGCCTCAGGATGAGGGTTTAAGTACACTTGCTCTTCAATATAAGGTGTTGGAAATTCGCGTAAATAATGGTTAATGAGCGTGATAGGTACTAATAACGGCAATAGACCTTGGCGATATTTCATAATCGCTTCAGACAGTTCTGTCTTTTGCTCTTTGCTCAAATGCTTTTTAAAGTAACCCTGAATATGCTGCAGCGTACTGGTATGATTTTTACGGGTCGCATTAATTTTCAGCGCCGTCATAAAACCTTCAAAGTAGCGGGTCGCGCTTTGCTCAAGATCCTCAATATTGGCCACTATCGGACCAAGCTCGCGATACCATGTCGGGCTGTGTGCCATTAATAGGTATTTATAGCGGGAATGAAACTTCACTAACTTATGCTTAGTCAGCCCTTCATGTTTCATCAGGTGCCAATCGTGATAGGCATAAACGCGGGTGAAAAAGTTCTCCCGCAGCACCATGTCATGCAAGCGGCCTTCTTCTTCCACGGGCAATAGTGGATATCGTTCCATCAACTTGCGAGCAAATACACCAATGCCAGACTTAGAACCATTGTTAGTGCCAATTTTATACTCTGTTACCCGCTCCATGCCGCAGGTTGGCGACTTAGCGCAAAGCAAGTATCCGCCAAGGAAATCGAGCTCTTCAACCTTATTTTCGCTGTATTCATTGAGCTTATCGGTCACATCTAAGCTACCGTCACCACTCTGAACTAAGATGGTTTCCCCATCACGGACTAGTCGGATACTTTTCCGGGGTGCACCTAAGCCAATCGCCATTTCAGGACAGATGGGCACATAATCGAAAAATTGCTTAATCTCTTGATTACAATAGGTCGAATTTTTATGTCCGCCATCAAAACGAACCTTCTCCCCTAATAAGCAAGCACTGATCCCAATCTGAATTCGCTGCGGGTTAAACTTGTACATAAGTCGACTCCTTGTATCACTATGCTTCTAATTACGGACCATAGTTGTACAAGGATCAAGTTTTTGTATAAATATTTTTTAAAAGTATCGTTTAACAGTGACTCCTGATAAATCAACCACAAATAAACCTAACTTGGCCTATAACTTGCTAATTCAAATTGCAAAGTTGTCATCAGATAATATTGAAACGTCCAGCAACACCCATTAGTTAACCGCTCAACATTTTAAACCGCAGGTGGCCAAGGGACAGATTCATATATAAAGGAGTCGAATATGAGCACAATTAACCCCAATAGTTATACCAATACCTTTGCGAAAAGTTATGCCAATGTGCCACTCAAGCAAGTCGAGCCGAGCACAAATGGCCTAGGAACCCGTGCAAATTCAATAACGGCGGCGAATCTAACTTCATCAATAAGCCAAGATACTGTAACGCTCTCCTCTGCAGCATCGGTAACGACTGCCGATACCTATAGCCATCTGGCCCCTAACGCTAAACAAGGCTACACGAGTAATGTGCAAGCCATTGCAGGCACGCCTGAACCAGACAAAAGCATCAACAGGTTGGACAAAGCCATGCAGGCTATTTTAGATAACCGTACAGGAGTCGATAGGGATAAAATTAATAAGATAGATGAAGAAATGGCGAAAGTTGCAGCCGATGAAAATCTATCTGAAGAACAAAAAGCCAAGCAACTAGAATTACTGCAAGCGCAAAAATTGGATCTGATTAAAGAATCATCGGAGAAAAATGAAGAGCGGCAACGTCGTATCGAGCCCGAGGTGTATTACAGCTAACGAAGAAATGACCCGCAAAGGAAAAAGTAGGCAGTGAAGGAAGTAACAGGTGGGATACAGAGTGTATTTTCTCGGTGAAATATCAGTCTAATCATTTGAAGCTAGACTGATATTTTATAATGTCGCTCAATCCGTTACTGAAGACACCGACGCTTAGGATTGTTTTTCTACCTTATTAATACTGCCCTTATACCCAGTTTCGTCGACGGCCTTAAGCAAACTATCTAGATTAAAATCCTCTGGCACTGTCACTAAGGCTTGCTCCGTTTTTAACGAAGCCTTGGCCTTAATCACCCCATCGGTTTTACGCAGCGCTTTATTCACGACAGTGACACACAGCGGACAAGTCATGCCCTTAACATCTAAGGTGACCAGCACGTTTGCCGCCCAGCTCGACGCTGAACACAGACTTAAGGCGAGAAATAACACTAACTTCATTCAAGCACCTCTAATAACCAAGGTAATACAAAAGGATATGACTGAAATGCCAGCACAACAGGTACAGTTAACCAGTACAGCCACAGCATCTGAGTACGACTCAACGTCGCGGTACACAGTGGTTTTTTAGCAAAATAGAGCCGCCAAAATCCCATCAGAATCAGCCCAGTCGACAGTATCAACATGGGCACTTGCAGCCAGCTCAGTTGCTCAATCCCCGACAGACTTGCGGCCGACACCCCGAACACCAGATAAATAAGCGGTGCAATACAGCATAGGCTTGAAGCAACCGCAGCAACCACTGCGGCGGCCATAGTCGCTAAGAGGCCCTTAGCGTTGTTCGGTTGACTGGTAGTCATAGGCAAACACTTTAGGCTCATAATAGTTCACGGGATCGCCATCAACTTCGGCATACGGGTAACCAAAGTTATTCAGTGGTGTCTGTTCGGCTGTAGGGAATAAATCAAAGTCGCGGCCATAGTTAAAGCCAACCCAGTTCATTTCCCAATTGCCAAAGAGGTAATCATTCACGGCCTGAACTGCGGGATCGCTGTGTTCTTTTTTCTCCGTCAAACGCATTTTTGTCACATCAGCAGGATCGGCTGGCAACCAACCATAACCCGCTAAATAGAACATAGCGCGACAATGTTGACCACCACTGACATCGGCAACCCCTTTGTCATCGGCACTACCAAAGGCCTTTTTAGAGTATTCGCCCATCTTGATCGCCTGACCTAAGCGAATCCCAAACATCTCACGGGCAGGGATCCCCACTGCGCGCATTAGCGCCACAAATACTGAGTTAATATCAGTACACTTACCGCCTAACTTGCCACTTTCGAGGATACTTGCTACATCACCCGTACCACAGCCAATCACGCTATTATCGCGAAACATATTAGCGCTAACCCAAAGATAAATCAGTCGTGCTTGCTTCAGTGGTTCAGTCTCGCTGCCAACGATCTTATCTGCTGTTTGCTTCACAATACCATTAATCGGCATGTGTTTAGTCGGCAGCAAATAACGTTCAACATCTGCAGGATAATGTATCTGCTCTGGAGTGCGGTAATGGGTTAAGGCGCCGCTTTTAACGGGTTCCCAATCTATCGTTTCAATATCAAGCTCAACCGTTATTGTCATGTTCGCTTTGGCATCGGGCCAAGTCGCAAACAGGGTTTTGGCGCCATAACTGTTGTTTGAACTGATATAGGCGTCTTTAAAACTGCCCGTAAAATTCAACTGACTCACCAATTGGAATTGCGTGTCTTCAGGTAAAGGTATCCATAACTTAACCACGCCCTCAGAGCCTTCAGGAGCAACAAGATGGTAAGTGTTGGTTAAGATAAAACGGCGGCGTCCATCGCTTGAGCTAGGTTCAACGACACTCGATTTAGAGGAAGATGCCAATACTGGCGTGATAAAACCCGCAGTCGACAAAATAGCCGCACTTTTTAAAAAATTGCGTCTTTGCATTATGACATTCCTTTTATTGGATCATGTTTAGAAAGAAGAGAAACTCAACATAAGAGAGCAAGATTATAGGTGCTATAGCACTGTGCAGCAATCAAGCCGCTAACCATACAGTATAAAACCACTACATCGGAGAAAAAGACTCAGGAAAATATACTACAGCGCTGGCATACTCACGAAATAGAATAAATATCGACGTTGACTTAACAAGCATAATCAATGATAGATTTAGAGTATTTTTATGTAAAAAGCCCAATTTTAGTTTAATAAAAAGTATCCATTGCGTTATTTTTATAATCTAAAGGCTAAATAACAACCACATTTAGCTTTAGCTAATATTGTTAATAAAGATAATTATCTCACCACTTTTCACTCAAGCTTTGAGTCTCTCATTTAGCAAAATCAATAATATTCTTTGGCGAATTTTCGAAACAATTTTCAGGGAGAACACAGTCTCACCTGAACAGTTTAATGGTATGGCTGAGTAATCATTCCAAATTTAGAATATTGAACTTACAGTTTTGACTTAAGTTAGCTCGAATTACCTAACGCTTTTTACTCATAAAATATCAAACTTATCTTTCAAAATGGGAGCCAGACCACTATGTTGCAAAAATATTTAATAAAAGTTTGCGTATGTTTGTGCCTGTTCTAGGCTTAAAAACGAATATACTCACTTAAAGGGCTTTTTTATGAAACATAAGCTTTCATTAGGTCTTTGCTCACTTTTGCTCAGCTCCACCGCTTATGCAGAAGTCAACATTTCAGGTTTTGCCTCAGTTGTTGCTGGTCAAGTTCTCGAAGGTTCGGGCGTTGCAGAGTTTGATTTAGGCCCCACCTTTCTCGCCGACTATCCACTCGTTGGCGCCTATGATGAAGATATTAGTTTCAAACCCGATACCTTATTTGGTATTCAATTCTCAGCGGATTTGCTCGAAGGTTTATCTGCTACTGCACAGGTTGTTTCCCGGGGGGCTGATGACTTTTCGGCAAGTTTTGAATGGGCTTATCTGTCCTATGAGATCAATGATCATTGGACAGTACAAGGAGGTAAAAAACGCTTACCGCTCTACTATTACAGTGACTTTTTTGATGTTGGATATGCTTATCCTTGGATACGTCCACCCGCAGATAATTACACATGGCAAATATTTAACTACACAGGTGTCAGCGCCTTATATAACTATTTAATTGGCGACTGGACTATGTCTGGACAAGTTTATTACGGTAGCGAAGATAGCGAACCTAATAAGCTTTTATCTGATTTTTTCTTCCTCGAAAATACCCGAGAAGTATGGAAGGATATAGGCGGTATTGTTGTTCAATTCAATAAAGATTGGTTAGATATTCGCCTCACGCATATGCAATACACTAACGAACGTTATATTGGTGGTATTCAGCAGGAATGGAATGGTAGCAACCAACGTACGGGTAAGTTTTATGGCCTATCCGTTAATATAGATTATGAGAATTTCCTTTTTTTATCTGAGCTTAACCGCTTAGATCTCGATGGGAGTAATCTAGATACTTATCTTCTCTCGTTCGGCTATCGTATCGATTCAGTGATGCCTTACATTTCCTATTCGGACTTCAATGATGGTGAAGGCGGTGAAGTTCACCATACAAGTTCTGCAGGTATACGTTGGGATTTCCATCCTTCGGCGGCCTTTAAAATTCAGTATGATGACGTTAAAGATGACGGTGGCCCAGGTATGAAAGTCGCAGGGGATTCGAAATCAATCAGTCTTGGCATTGACTTAGTATTTTAGGAGAGAGAAATGAATAAGTTACTTTGCTTAATCCTACTCAGCTTAGTCTCAATGCCACTATTTGCTGGTGTGGTTGTCATCGTTCATCCCAGTAATGCAGACACTGTCGACCAAAAGGTTATTGAAAATATTTTTCTAGGGAAAACAAAGACCTTTCCTGGTGGAGCGCAGGCCGTGCCGGTCAATCTTGACAGTGCAATGCCCTTAAGGGAAACCTTTGATACTAAAGTGCTGGGCAAGTCATCCAGCCAACTTAAGTCATATTGGTCACAAAAAGTATTTACAGGCAAAGGAACGCCACCCAAGGAAGTCACTAGTGGGGCGGAGATGATAAAATTAGTTGCATCGAACCCCAATATTATTGGCTATATTGATAGTAGTGAGGCCAATGATTCGGTAAAAGTTATTGCCGAGTTTTAGATTGGAGTGCCGAGCTCAAGCTCGGCACAACTTGGGGGCAAGGGATGAATTTCTTTAATGATATTTCTATTTTTAAAAAAGTTATCGCGATATTTATTTTAGCAGTCATCATTTTCGCTTTAAACTTAAGCATTAGTGTCATCTCCATAAATAAAAATCGCACCACACTTAATTATATGGAGCAGCAAGTTTACCAAAGAGTTGAACTCGCCAATCAAAACGTGTTTTTTATCCAACGACTCGATGAACTTTACACTCAATCGGTTTCTTTTGTCGACGAAGACCTGTTAACGAATGCAGGTACTATGTATGAATCTCTACGTAAAAACCTACAACAATTAGATAATGTCGATCCCTCGCAAGCCAATAAACTCAGTAATCTATCCGCTAAATTAACCCGCTATAACGACATGACGATTAAGCTGGCTAAAGGCATGTTGGCGGGTACGATTGATATGGCAAACATTGGCCAGATCAGCCAAGAAAAATCCCAAGCCTATGAAGCTGTACTTAATGAAATACAAGATTACAAACAAAGCAAAGTACTCGAATTTAAACAATCGATAAAAGAAGCTGGCGACAGATCTGCGCAAAGTTTGTGGCTCACCCTCTCCATCGGCATCGCTTTGCTGATCGTGATGTTGATTGTCACTATTGCCATTGCACGTGCTATCAGCTCATCTGCGCGTAATGTCGCCCAGTCACTGAGTGAGCTGGCCGATGGAAAAGGCGATCTTAGTCATCAGCTCAAAGTGTCTGGTAGCGATGAACTCGGCCAAGTATCAAGTAACTTCAATCGATTTCTTCGCTTGCTCGGAGATTCTATTCGAAGGGTGGTGAATGTTACCGATCCCTTACTTGATAGCTCGCGCTCACTCAAACAGCGCATGGAAGATGCGACGCATGCCACCCAGCGGCAAAGCCATGATGCCAGCGCAGTACAAGTCTCAATGGAAGACATGCGTCACTCTGTCATCGAAATCTCGCAAAATGCCCGCCAAGCCGCCAGTGCAGCACAGGTCGCGGAGAAAGAAGCCATGCAAGGTATGACAGTCGTTCAGCGTACCATCGATATTTCACAGCAATTAAATACAGGAATTCAGGCGGCTTCTAACTCAATCAACGAGCTCGCCAGAGATACTGAAAATGTCACCTCTATCTTAAATGTGATTACCTCTATTGCCGAGCAAACCAACCTGTTGGCACTTAATGCCGCCATCGAAGCCGCCCGCGCGGGTGAGCAAGGACGAGGCTTTGCCGTAGTCGCTGATGAGGTCCGCGCTCTCGCCTCTAAAACAGCGGATGCAACCACTGAAATTCGCCATGTGTTACAAAACCTTAAAACGGCGGCCATTTCCTCGGTCAATACCATGAATGTGGCGATGTCGAAGTCATCGGAAAATGAAACCAATGCTCAAAATACAGGGAGTGCACTGAAATCAATTCAACAGCAGATTGTCAGTATCAATAGTATGAATACTCACATCGCCTCGGCAACGGAGGAGCAAGCCTCGGTTGCTTCTCAAGTGGTCGATAACGTCGTCAATATGAACGCTTCATTTGAACAGACATTGCAAATTCTGTCGCAGGTTCGCAATGTTTCTGAGGGATTAGTCGATTTTGCCGATGAACTGAAAAACGCCACATCTCAATTCAAACTTTGACCATAGAGCATTATCGAAATGATTGCTCAACATAGAAAACCGGTATTGAGTTTACACTTAATACCGGTTTTTTAATTCCTTAAAGCTTATCTTTTTGTACCACTTTATCCCTGTTAACTAAACGCTAAGAAGGGGGATACGCACAGCAATAAGCCTGTGATAATAATGATATACAGCGACACGCCCTTGTACTTATGTAATGCAGGTACTTGGTACACTAAATAAGCGGGGATCAAACAACCGACTAAACCAAAAATTGGACTACAAATCGACGTAAAGCTCAGCACTGGCGCATTCAACACAATCGCGCCCCAAGATAATAGAATGGTAAAAATCATAATGCCGTAACCAACAAGCTTTTTGTTGATACGATCTTCAGGCATATAACGGCGCAGCATGTTCATGGTCAAACCTTGGCAAGCTTCCCTAAAACCGAGATATACGCCAAAGTAAGCCGTCATCACCGCAAAAATATTCAAGGTTAAACTCAGCAATTTAAGTGTTTGTCCCTGCATACCTTGGGCAACCATAGCAAGAGCCGAGATATTTTCTTCCGATGCACGCACAGCCTGATCATGTCCCATTGCTAGGGTGAATGACACAGCATAAAAGAACACCACGACAAACAAGACGCCAAAGGCAATGTTCATGGCGCGCATCGCTTTAAAGCGCGCTACCGCAAGGGATTTTTCCCGCGAACGGTATGAAATCACCATAGGGCTTAAACTTTGAATAAACAGAATCGATGTTAGCGTAAAGGGCAGCATAACGACCGCATCTTTCAACCAATCTCCCGTTGCTGGGATAGCGCCGATATTATTGATATCCCATTTATCCACCATCAATAACCCTAACACGGCGACAACGCCCAACTTAGTCAGTACCATAAAAGTAGAGATCTTAAACAAAAGATTCTCACCGCGGGAGGCTAAAGCAACAAGACCGCAGATCAAGGCTAAACCATAGAAAGGATTTTCTGACAATAACGCTTTGGTGATCCCAAAACTTTGCAAAAATGAAGCACTGTCGTTTGTAATGGCCGTTGAATAAACGAACACCCAAATAACCAACATGATGAAATACAAACCACCCAACAACATACCCCAGTTTTTACCTAAGTAACCCGAAATCACACTCGGGTAATCCTTACATTCTGGAGATTCCGCTAAGGTATTGATAAACAACCGTTGGAACATATACATGGCAGGATAGCCAATAATGCCAGACAGTAAGAAAACCCATAACCCCATCAAACCGACCTGCACAGGCAAGAATACGATCCCCGCGCCAATCGCCATTCCGATACTCATGATAATCCAGCCCCAATCCGTACTATCGAAGCGGGTATCTGCTTTCCACTGTGCAGCAGTAATTGTTGCATCCATCATTTCACCTTTACCTAGTTGGTATTATTTTGTGCAAATATATTTGAACAAAACAAACTCAGCAATCAAAATACTCAACTTTTGTTGAACAAAGAGTTAAAGCTCACAACTTGACTGAAAACGAGATAAATAGCGCACAAACCGCAGTGTAAAATGAAATTCATTAAAAAATAATTGCAATAAAACATAAAAATACAAATAATGTTGCACATACGCCGACCTAGGCATTCAATTTTATTTGCAAGTTGGAGAGACAATGAAAACTATTATTCACGCAGAACGTGCTCCCGCGGCCATTGGCCCTTATTCCCATGGCACAGCCTATGGCAACCTCATTTTTACCTCTGGCCAACTCCCTGTTTGTAAAAAGAAAGGCAGCGTAGTTGACGGTGGGATTACTGAGCAATCGATTCAATCATTAGAGAATCTCAAATACGTGCTCGAAGCAGGTGGTGGCAGCTTAGACACGATTCTTAAAACCACTTGTTATCTTGCAGAGATCAGTGACTTTGCCGCCTTTAACGAAGTGTATAAAACCTATTTTAAAACCGACTGCCCAGCTCGTAGCTGTTTTGCGGTGAAGGACCTTCCACTGGGCGTTAAAGTAGAAGTTGAAGCGATAGCACACGTTAAAATTTAAGCATTAACATAAGGTTGTAAGCTCATGAAACCCCAATGGCAGCAGTATATTCAAATCATTAAACAAGTGGTTAAGCCCGCATTAGGCTGCACAGAGCCCATCGCCGCCGCTTACGCCGCCGCCGTCGCCCGCGCCTTGCTGGGTGTTGAACCCGATTCAATTGCAGTACAAGTGTCTGACAATCTTTATAAAAACTCTATGGGCGTGTTTGTGCCTGGCACAGGCAAAATCGGTCTGGCAATTGCCGCTGCAGCAGGCGCCATTGCGGGTAATCCGGATGCGGGCTTAGAAGTATTGGCTGTGATCAAGCCAGAACAAGTCGCCAGAGCACAGGCCCTTATCGATGCGGGCAAGGTGACGGTCGAGCGCACCGAAACAGCAGAATTTATCTATTGTTGTGTCATCGCGAAAAAAGGCGACCGCGAAGCCCTAGTGAAAATCTGCGGCGGCCATACACTGATCGCCGAGAAGCGCCTCAACGGCGAATCCGTCTTTAGTGTCGATAGTGCGAAAGCCACCGCAACAGGTTCTATTTGTGAAGGGGTAGATATCACTATCGAGTCCATTTATCGCTTCGCCGAAGACGTCCCCTTTGAAGAGATCAAATTCATTCTCGAAGCCTCTGAGCTAAATGGCAAATTATCCGATGAAGGCATGGCGAATCCCTATGGGCTGGAAGTCGGCCGCACCATGAAAAGCGGCATAGCCGCGGGCATTATCGGTGAAGACTTACTGAACAAAATCGTCATGTTAACTGCTGCAGCATCCGATGCTCGCATGGGCGGGGCAAACTTGCCCGCCATGAGTAATCTTGGCAGTGGTAATCAAGGCATAGCGGCAACTATTCCTGTGGTATTGACGGCACAATGTTATAAGGTTTCGGAAGAAAAACTCGCCCGCGCCTTGATTATGAGCCATCTAGGGGCGATTTATATCAAGTCCCATTATCCACCACTGTCGGCATTTTGTGGCAATACCGTCACCAGCGCAGCCGCTTCTATGGCCATGGTGTATTTAGCCAGTGGCTCGTTCGAACAATCCTGTTTCGCGATTCAAAACGTGATCAGCGACAGCTCTGGTATGGTATGTGACGGCGCTAAAGCGTCCTGCGCCATGAAGGTTAGCACTTCATCCAGTGCGGCCGTGCGCTCATTTTTGATGGCGCTCAGTAGTCACAATGTCTCAGGCCAAGGTATTATTGCTAACGATGTAGAGAAAACCATTAAAAACATTGGCAAAATGATCCTCAATGGCATGTCATCCACAGATGTCACTATTATCGATATTATGTCGGCATGATGATTTTAACCCGCTGAATATTGGCGGGTTAATAACTAAAGGTTGAAATTGTGAAACTGCAAGATTTAACGCAAAGTGATCTGGATATTCTGAAATCCATCGAAAATATCGTCGATGGCATCGCTGCCATGTATGGTCAACACACAGAAGTGGTATTGCACAGCCTAGATGCGAAACATCCGTCTGTGGTCAAAATTGCCAATGGCCATGTCACAGGCCGTGAAGTGGGTGCTCCAATAACCAACCTTGCCTTGCTCAAGCTCAAAACCGGTCAGGATATTTCCAACTCTTACCTGACTAAATGTGCCAATGGTAAGACGCTAAGATCAATTACGACGGTGATCCGTAACAGTAAAAATCAACCCATAGGGTTACTGTGTATTAACAGCGACATGGATGCACCACTGCAATCAGTACTGCGCACTATGATGCCAGAGCAACTCCTTGGCAGCGAACTGACCAGCTCGCCCGAGGTGTTTGCCCGCAATATCGATGAAGCGCTCCATAGCACTATCGACAGTGTGAACCATGAGGTTCGCGCGAATCCCGCGATTTCACCTTCACAAAAGAGTCGCGAAATCGTCAATCAATTGCATGAGTTAGGGATTTTCGAACTCAAGGACAGTGCCCAAGTCGCGGCCACTCGATTGGGGATTTCGGTGCATTCGATTTATCGCTATCTGCGGGAAATCAAAGCCAATCAAGCTTAAAGCGAGAAAAAACTCGCCTAAATAGAAAGGGCTAAGGTGTAAATAACCTTAGCCCTTTGGTTTTATTGTTTTTGTGCTTGTTATTGCGCAGCTTGTCCGCTAAAGCCCATCATATTCCATGCCTGTACTGTGCCATCGGCCATTAAGGCAATGGCATCGAGCAAATTGCTGCGAATGTCGCGCATTTGGCTCAAATCAACGGCTTGTTTATCTAATGTTAACGCAGCCTCGCCTCCCATCCACACCGCAATCGAACCATCTTGGCGTTTAACCGTAAACCCTAAGCCAGTGGGGAAAATATCCGTTGCTTGGGTAATTTCAGTTTTGGGTCCAGAGTGGCCATCAACCACAGTGCCATCCTGTTTTAAAAAGGCAAACTCCCGCTCATAGGTCACCACTTTGCTCACCTGAGTGACTTCTTGATAACGTGGTTGCTTGTCTACCAAGTCCCAACCTTCCCAAGCAATGGCCGTATTATCCTTGCGTAGCGCGACAAACCCCTCCTCAAAGGGATAAACCTTGTGCACTTTTTGCAACTTATCCTGTAGGACTGATGTATCGGCACCATTGAATTTACTGCCCCATACGTGCAATTGACGACTGATGGTTAAGGCGGCAAACGCTCCACGATTTGCATAAATATCAATCACTTTATTGGCGCGTTTTGTAGTCGATAAACGAGCTGGAAACGCGACGTGATACTCAGTCAATTCGCCCT
This sequence comes from Shewanella sp. SM69, assembly GCF_025653985.1. Classification (NCBI taxonomy): domain Bacteria; kingdom Pseudomonadati; phylum Pseudomonadota; class Gammaproteobacteria; order Alteromonadales; family Shewanellaceae; genus Shewanella; species Shewanella sp. SM69. The sequence continues at coordinate 273,510 of NZ_JAKKRV010000003.1, read as the reverse complement.
CACCCCAGGTATATACGCTGCCATCCGCCAGCAGCGCCGCAAACCCATGATCCGTGTTGACAACTTTCACGGCAGGCGCTAATTGGCTGAGTTTTGCCAGTTGTTCGTGGCCTTTTTGATCATCGCTGACCCCGCCCCAAGACACTAATTTTCCCGTCGCAGTCCTCGCGGTAAAAGCATTATTGTTGGCATAGAGCAGATCGACATGGTTAAGCTCAGAGGCCACGTGGCGACTATCGCCACCATAAGCGGCATCGCCCCAAGTCACTACTGCTCCCCCCAGCTTTAAGGCAGCAAAGGCACCTTTATTAATCAACACAAAATCAATATTGGTCATCGCAGGCGCAGCATATTGACCCGAGAGCAGTTCGGCTGGTGTTGAATCCTGATTAGACCAACTGACTACGCTACCATCTTGTTTGATGGCCGCATAAAGCCCTTCTGCCAACACAAAAGAACGAACGCCTGTCAGCACTTGCTTCATCCCCATCCCCCAAGGGATAAGTTTGTCATCACGGGTTAAGGCCGCAAAACCACAGGTATTCTCCGCCGCGTATAACTCTTTTACATTGACCAGAGGCTCTGCGGCATTATTGATATCGCCACCACATTCAGCATCGCCCCATGCCACCACAGTACCGTCTTGCTTGAGTGCCGCAAATGCACTGAGATTACTGTAGATTTGACTCACTTGGGCTAACTGAGCAGGCATAGGGATTTTGGTAGAATCGTCGGCTACCTCAAGATTGCTCGGGATGGACGTTAATAAATTATTCGCGGTGGATGGTGATCTGTGAGCCAAGATGGTGTCAGAAATTTGCTGTTTTAATTCGGGCGATATATCAGAATCCTGTTTATCTATGAGTAAGTTCACCACATGACCCAAAGCAAAAATCGCCAGCGCTACACCGCCCCACGAGACCTGTTTTTTATCCACAAGTATATCCTTATCGTAACTGCAAACTCTCACTGAGTTTAAACTAGAACATAACGTCGACTGAGTACGCTAAATGTGAACAGTGATTGTAACCAAAACAGGGCTAAAATGACATTGCCCTAAAGTCGAAAGCTGACCAGATTCAAGTAAGATGAGCATATGAGCAAAAAAATAAAAGCAGCGTATCTCGCTGCTTTTATTGGATATGATGTTGAGGTAACAAAGGGCTAATCTCTTTTGCCCACTTTCTCTAACCCCCAAACCAGTGCAATCGCCGCTAACATACACACAATGGCGAACAGCAGTTGTGAAGGCTGACCCGTTACTTGCTCAAAATTAAGCGGGGAAATATTTTGCTCCAGCAAAGGCACTTGTTCGCCGTGGGAGTTGGTCCGCCAAGTTAAGATTTCTTTCCATGGCCAAATTTTACCTAAGGTACCTAACATTAATCCGGTTAGAAACACGATAGTGGCATCATGGTATTTACGCAGCAGCGCCGACAATAAATGGCTGAACGTCAGTAATCCCATCACGGCACCAGCAGCAAAACAGGCCAAAATATCCAGCTGAATATTTTTAGCGGCAGCGAGGACCACAGGATATAACCCTAACAATAATAAGATGAAACTGCCTGAAATTCCTGGCAATACCATAGCGCAAATCGCAATCGCGCCGCCGAAAAAGATATTCATGTAACTGGCTTCTACCGCGACCGGATTCAGCACAGTAATCGCCCATGCAGCCAGCACACCAAGCGCAAATAACCCTAAACGTGCCACAGTGAAACCACTCACTTGCTTAAGCATATGCACGACAGAGATAAGAATAAGCCCAAAAAAGAACGACCAGATCGGGATGGGATGTACCGCCAACAACCAAGAAATCAGCTTCGCAAAGGTAAAAATACTGGTCAGGATCCCCGCCAGCAGACTCACTAAAAAGCCACCATTAATATGGGCAAATGCCCCTTTTATGCCCTGCGACTTGATAACGCCCCAAAGGGAAGGATTAATGCGTTTTACACTATCGAGCAAAGTATCGAGAATACCCGTAATAAACGCTATGGTGCCGCCCGAAACGCCAGGCACAACATCAGCAGCGCCCATGGCCATTCCCTTAAAATACGTCAGCAAATATTTCACTGTGAGTCCTTGTAGTTAAATCAACATGCCATTGCCGCTACACGACAAATTGGCCGCAATTATACGGTGTTACACTTAAAACCGCGAAATGAAGTTTACTTAATTAAGCCGACTGGTATTTGTTGTTATCCTAATGTTACACTCATCCGACCAGAGCAACCCAAGCTCAACTTGGAACAGGCTCAAGATAACAACACCCCTTTGCACCATTATTAAGGATAACCATGAGCCAGACAGACTCTTCTAGCACTGCAGAACAAAAACCTAATAAAGTGCTCGCGCTCTACCACAAAACTCGCCGTTATCCCTTCGGCCAAAAACTGTTTTCAATCATGGTTTCACGCATGGCGCCCTATTTCGGCACCATCAAACCACTGATCACTGAATTACGCCTTAATCATTGCGCCTGTTTAATTAAAAAACGCCATGCCGTTCATAATCATATAAAAACTGTGCATGTGATTGCGATTTGTAATGGTCTAGAAATGGCCATGGGCGTGATGGCCGAAGCCTCTATTCCAAAACATTTACGTTGGATCCCTAAGGGCATGAGTTTGGATTATACGGCTAAAGCAGGCAGCGATATTTTATGTGTCGCCGAAGTGACCCCAGAGCAATGGACTCCTGGCGATATGCTGGTCCCCGTTACCGCCTACGACACCCAAGGAGTGGTTGTGGTGAAAGGACATATCAAATTGTGGATTTCAGAAAAACCGCAAAAATAAACGATTTGAATCAAGACTTACACTTAATATCAGCATTTAAAAAGGGAGCTTCGCTCCCTTTACTTTTTAACCTTCAGCCGTATTTCGCAAAAACATTCGGTGAACTGAATTGTGCGGCGCCTTGCTCGCTCACGTTTAAGTACGAACTGTTAGATACGAGCTCTTAAAATCGCAGCCCTATCGCAATATAACAGCCCAGTTATACAAAATATTAAGCGAAATGGCTTGCGGTAAAATGCTCAATTAAACGGATAAAGTCGGCTTCAGCAAGCTTGGCACATTTTAATGTTTGTTCATGGGACAACTGCACGTCCCCCAACCCTTCTGCCATATTGGTAATGGCACACACAGCCAACACGGGCAAACCACAATGCGCCGCCGAAATCACCTCTGGCACCACGGACATTCCCACTACATCGCCACCGATAATTTGCATCATGCGGATTTCAGCCGCGGTTTCAAAACACGGGCCAGAGTAAGACACAAAGACCCCTTGATTCACTTCAATGCCTGCGGCTTTTGCGACACTTAAGGCTTCTGATCTCAGGTCTTTATCATAAGCATTGGCTAGGCTAAAAAAGCGTGGGCCGTAGCTATCATCATTCGCGCCCGTCATGGGCGTACCCGGCATAGTGTTGATGTGATCGCTGAAAATAACTAATGATCCCACGCCGATCCGCTCTGGCCGTAATGACCCCGCAGCGTTAGTCACGAGTAACAATTCACACCCTAAACGTTTGAAAGTACGCACAGGCGTCGTCATCACCTTCATACTTTGGTGCTCGTAAAAATGCCCGCGGCCTTTCATGCACACTATATCGATGCCATGTAAGCTGCCGAGCACAAGCTCTCCAGAGTGGCCGACGACGGTACTCACAGGAAAGCCGTCTAACTCTTCATAGGGGATCACTACTTTGTTATCTAAATTATCGGCAAACGCGCCAAGCCCTGAACCCAAAATCATAGCAGCACGGGGAGAGAAATTCGGTTTACAGGCTCGAATCGTCGCAAGGGCATTAATAACAGGATCATGGCTCATACAAGGTACCTCATAGCAAAAGAATGAAAGAGTAAGCGACCCTCAGTATAAGCGGGCTTAGGATTGCAAATAATCGCGATTAACCGCACTATTGTGCTGATAAAAAGGACAATAGCTGAAAATAGTGAGCCTAAAATGAGCACGATAAACGCATCAGAACTCGTCACCTTGAAGATGCTGCGGTATTTTCATCGAGTGGCTGAAGTGAAAAACTTTACCGCTGCCGCCGAACAACTGCATCTATCGAAATCTCCGCTGAGCGCACAAATCAAAGAGTTAGAATCGCTCCTTGGCGTTGAGCTATTCACCCGCAGCACTCGGCAAGTGGAGCTCACACCCTATGGCCAATTGTTAAGAGAGAAGTGCGAGCAAATATTCGAACTGGTGAATACCTCATTGGAACAAGTGGCTCAGCTTGGGCGACTCGATAGAAACCATATTCGGATTGGCATCATGAGCTCGCTGTTTTGGATGGGATTTGGTGACATACTGAAAAGCTTTCGTAAGCAATGCCCTGATAATGAGCTGATATTTCAAGAGTTATCACCTGAAACTCAAAAAGTCGCCTTAGCACATCAAGAAATCGATTTTGGCCTAGTGCGCTACGCCGACACCTTAAATTTGCCGCACCTTCTCGCCGAAACTATCACCAGCGAACCTATGGTGTTAGCACTGGCAAGTAAGCATCCCTTAGCCAGACGCAAAAGCATCGACTTGAGTGAACTCAAAGATGAGCCTTTTACCTTACTCAGCCGTGCCAATTCCGCCTCTAGCGATTTAATTATCGCCAGCTGTCAGGCCGCAGAATTTATGCCGCAATTAGTACAGGAAATGGTCGAGCCCAATAGCTTGATGGCCATCATCGCTGGCGATAACAGGGTATCCATAGTGCCGCAAAGTTATGCTTCACAACCTTGGCCTAGGGTAAAGTTTATTAAATTAAAACAAACCATCCCCGCCGATATCTGCCTGATTTATCGGCCAGAAATGGCTTCGCTGCCGATTATCGACAGCCTGAGGAACTTATTGAAGCAACAAATTAAAACCATTTAGATTGTCTCCCAAACGAGTGCTATGCTGAGTGCAATACTCAGGGTTAATATTTTAAGGATATCAAGATGGATGAATTTTTAGCGGCAGCCATTGAAGAAGCCAAACAAGGACTCGCCGAGGGCGGCATCCCCATTGGTTCGGTATTAGTGATCGATGGCAAAATCGTCGGACGCGGCCACAATAAACGGGTACAAAAAGGCAGTTCAGTACTGCATGCCGAAATGGATTGTCTCGAAAATGCCGGCCGATTTAGCGCCGCCGAGTACCAAAGGGCGACCTTGTATTCCACCCTATCACCCTGCGATATGTGCAGCGGCGCAGTATTACTTTATGGCATACCAAAAGTCATCGTCGGTGAAAACGCTACCTTCCAAGGGCCTGAAGCCTATGTAAAATCGCGCGGTGTGGATGTCACTGTGGTCGATAATGCCGAGTGCAAACAATTGATGCAGGACTTTATCGCCAGCAATCCCACACTCTGGAACGAAGATATCGGCGAGTAATGGTTCGACAGTCTTCTCAATCCGTTTCTGCATTTTTGTATTTCACTTTTTACGTTGGCGCTAGTTCACCTTCTACCTTTCCTGTATTTTACTTTTTGTGTTGACTGTATTTCATTGGAGGCTAGCGCCTGCTAGGCTAGCCCTCCCAAATCCCAGTGAAAAGTGGAACATGTCTACTAGCGAAAGGAACTCAGCTAACGTGCCAGCCAACTTACCTAAAGACCCTTGGTCAAGATCAGACTCCACGCAGCCTGTTGTAATGACGATACCCGCACAGCGTAATGCCAACCTCGATGCTATTCGCGGCTTAGCCGTGTTGGGGATATTTTTTATGAATATCTATTTTATGGGCATTACTTTTTTTGGCTATGCGCCCCATGAAACACAGCCGCTGTCGGATCACATTATCAAAGTGTTCAGTAACTTTTTCATCGAGGCACGCTTTATCAGTCTGTTTTCCATCTTGTTTGGTGTCGGGCTTTTTATTCAATATCAGCGATTTAGCGCCAAAGGCCTAGAAGCTTATTCCCTACTGCGATCACGTTTAAAATGGTTAATTGTATTTGGCCTACTCCACGGCATTTTTATTTGGTCAGGTGATATTTTATTCACCTATGGCATCAGCGGATTTTTAGCTTTGTGTTACAAAGATTTAAGTGTTGAAGCCCTTAAGCGCAAAGCGAATATTTTTATTTTAAGCGCCTTAGTTATCATTACGCTGGTTAGCCTTACGGGCAGCGATGAACCTTTCACTCGAGAATCGAGTCTATTTGCAGAGCAATACAGTGCATGGACCTCTGGCTATGCCGACCAACTATTACTGCAATTGATGCAAGTTGGCTATATGGCACTGGTGATCCCTTTTACCATAATGTGGTTTACGGCTGGCTTGATGTTGCTCGGAATGGCTTTGTATCAACAAGGGACTTTTGAGCAAGGTTTTAGTAAATCGGTACTGGTAAAGTTAGTGCTAGCAAGCGTAACGCTATCACTGCTTGATACCATCTTAGGTTTAACGAAAAATACTATTCTCGTTGCGTTTTCAGATGTGTTAATCATGCTAAGTGCTATTCCTATGGCGCTGATTTACATCCACATTATAGTTAAGGTTTGCCAGAATAATCCTAATATACTGACTTCGTTGCAAAATGTAGGCAAACTCGCGTTTAGTCTCTATATTCTGCAATCCATCATTGGCGTGTTAGTGTTTAGACACTTAGCTCCCGAATTGCTATTGAGCTTAGATAGATGGGGATACATGGCCATGGCGCTGGTTTATTCAGTAGTGCAACTACTGTTAGCCAGCCTGTACTTACGCTATTTCAAGCAAGGGCCGCTAGAGAAACTGTGGCGCCACCTCACATTTAAAAAATACACGGCATCACAAGAACACAAGCAAGCTTAAAAACACTGACACGAGATTGATACCAAATAATGACGAACAAAAAAACTACTAAAACGGGCAACAGCGCTTCACCTCAAACCAATCGCCCGCAAAAGAGTCGAGCACAAAGCGGTCGCGCTCAGAACAGTCGCACACAAAGTAGTCGCGCTCAAAAATCCAATACAGCCGCTTCAGGCTCAAGCCTTATGCCGCTGTTATTGGTGGTGATTTTTCTTGCTAGCTTAATCGGCGCAGCGCAGCAACATATGCTGCCAGTCGGGATTGCGGGCATATACCTCACACTAAGCCTGCTCACCTTTATCGCCTATGCCATCGATAAATCCGCCGCTAAACGTAACAAATGGCGCACTAAAGAAAGCACATTACATCTGCTCGCCCTCATGGGCGGTTGGCCAGGCGCTCTATTTGCCCAAAACCTGTTAAGACACAAGTCCGTTAAAGCCTCATTTAGAAACGTCTTTTGGCTCACCGTTGTCGCTAACTTAGCCGTGCTGGGTTATGGCATAAAAACCGGCGCCGTAGATATGTTTATCTAATGCTCTTATTTAAGGGCTTTTATACAAAGGCCTTTATATGAGGCGCCTTATCTAAGAATCGCTATCTAAGGGTGGCACTCTAAGCAGCATGAGTCGCGGTATCGATCAACTGATCAACCACAGACAACGCCAACAGTGCAGACTGAGTGTCACCTTTTAATTGTGCCGACACTATCGCCCCCTCTTTGAGTAAACCTATTGCTGCAACGAGAAATTGGGTCTTAGCTTTAGGCAAGCCCAATGCAGAGACTTGCTGCTCAATTAAACTCGCCACTCGCTGTTTATGCAGGGCGCAGAGTTGGTGCACAGGATGGCTCGGCTCAGTAAATTCGGCGCTGACATTGATAAAAAAACAGCCGCGAAACTCACACAGTTGCGGCACTCTTTGATTAAACCAATCATCGAGCGCGATAAATAACCCACCAATGCCCTCTCGTCCCGCTGGCGATGCGTTCACTCGCTCGCTAAGCCATTGATAAAAAACCTCATCACGATAGCGAACCACGGCTTCAACTAACTCATCTTTACTGGCAAAGTGGTGGTACAGGGTTTTTTTGGCGATCGCCGATTCCTGCAAAATCTGGTTAATCCCCACCCCATGCACACTTTGAAAATAAAACAGTTTAAATGCGGTAGTGACCAATTGCTGCCGTTTATCCGATGGCGTACCTGTCTGAATCTCAGTGCCCTGCATCAACTCATTCCTCTTCTTTGGTAAACATTCGTTAGCAAATTTTAGCTAACAAATATGAGTCCTATCTTCTCACGAGTAGACAAATCAGTCTACCCGTGAGAACATTCACATCGGTAGACAAATTTGTCTACTTCGGTAACTAAATTAAGTTAATAGTGAAATCAAGAGTGAACACGGAACACCACGGCATGTTAGCGGCGATGGTTTGCTGAACATTCACGTCCACAATTCATTATCAAAATAAGGGCTTAACACAAGCCATTAATGGGAGAAAAGATGCAAAGAATCAATCCACAGAATCTAAAGATGGCCTTGCTCGCAGGGTGTGGAGCCACGTTGTGTATCAGTAGTTTAGCGACGCTTGAACAGCTAACACCGCAAACCATTTGGTTGATGGCCCCCTTTGGTGCCACTATGGTGTTGTTGTTTGCCTTGCCAGAAAGTCCACTCGCTCAACCGAGAAACATTCTCTGCGGCCACTTACTCACGAGTTTGGTTGGACTGATCATTCTAAATACTTTAGGAGTCTCCCCGCTAGCCTTAGGGCTTGCGGTCGGATTAGGTATAGCGGTCATGATGTTAACTCATACTGTGCATCCACCCGCGGGAGCGAATCCTCTGGTCGTTATGCTCACGGCGCAGCACTGGGATTTTCTGTATATGCCCGTCGCCAGTGGTGTTGCGCTCATTCTGGCTTTTGGTTGGCTGTATCACAACTTACTTTGCCGCCGGCAATACCCACAAAAGTGGTTTTAATCATTCATCGCCAATAAAAAAGGGCAATTTTAAATTGCCCTACACTTTACTCTAAAATGCAAAATTGGCTGTCACCTTGCCTTTAGAACCAGCTCAACGCGATACTGATAATCACGCCAGTGATCATCAATTGCATTAAACAAAAACCCATAATATCCCGTGCTTTTAAGCCTGCAATCGCCAGCACAGGCAGTGCCCAGAAAGGTTGAATCAAATTAGTCCACGCATCTCCCCAAGCAACGGCCATTGCGACCCGAGCGACATCTGCACCTAAAGCCTGTGCGGCGGGTAACATAATCGGTGCCTGCACGGCCCATTGGCCACCTCCCGATGGCACAAAAATATTCACAATTCCTGCACTGATAAAGCTCCAAAATGGCAGGCTCTCGGCGCTAGCGATGGCCACAAAACCTTCCGAAATACTTTGGGCTAAACCCGATTGCACCATCACAGCCATAATGCCCGCATAAAAGGGAAATTGGATAACAATCCCTGCGCCGCCCTTAATGGCCTCATTCAAGCTGGTTAATAAACTGCGTGGTGTTTGATGTAACAGTATGGCGAGGAACAGAAATAAGAAATTCACTAAATTGAGATTTAAGCTGCCGCCCTGCACCCAAAAGTAATAACCTAAATATACAAGCCCAGCGCCACCTACACTCCAGCCGAGTAAACGGCTATTTTCTAACTTATCCGCAGGACGGCTTTCAGGCTGACGATCACTCACATTTGCAGAGTTAAGCTCTAACGCCAAAGCATCAAGTTCAGCGCCTTTGTCATCAAGGGCGCTTGGGTCGACATAAACACTGTCTTTTTCTTCTGGCAACATAAAGCGATTTACTAAGGGCATGACCACAAACAGAATTGCCACTAACAATAAATTATAACTCGCGAAAATGGTGTCACTGGTGGGGATGATACCGATTTGCGATTCAGAGAAATGCCCCACCGTCGCTATGGTTAATGGGATCGAACCCGCAAGCCCACCATGCCAAACCACAAAGCCGGAATAGGCGCTGGCGACCAGCAGTCGATAATCCACTTTCACTTTGCGAGCTAAGGCTTTGGCAAATAACGCGCCCACCACTAGCCCAAAACCCCAGTTAATCCAACTGGCGGCCAGTGACACCAAAGTCACTAAAATAATGGCTTGTGGTGCCGACTTAGCCAATCCAGCAATGGCATCGAGCAGCTTTTTAATCGGCGGCGAGCTTGCCAACATAAATCCTGCCACCAGCACTAACAGCATCTGCATCGAAAAACTTAACAGCGTCCAAAAGCCATCGCCCCAATAATTGATGACTTCCAGCGGGGTTTTATGTTCGGCGACCACAGCAGCAATTAATACGACTAAGGTAAGTAAAAGCACGAAAATATAGGGATCGGGTAGATATCGGTCGACGAGTTTGACCAGAGGTTTTGCCGCTTTGTTTAACATAGACTTTCCTTGTTTATTATCTGAATTTTAGTTCTTATTTGTTTTTATTGAATTTTTATTGAGTCTTAAGCCAACAGATTAAGCGATCTCTAAAGCAGGATAAAGTCTTGAGGGAATTTTTAACGGTTTGAACTGGTAGCACCAGATATCCAGCTCAACGCACACGCGAGTGCCGATAGCATCTGATGCTAAAAAACTGATAATATGGCAAAAATTAACTAAGGTGCTCTTTATATGAAAATGTTACTTGCCGTTGTGGTGATTGCTGGGGTGATTTTTTACTTCTTTACCTCGATGAACGGCCAAAAAGCCGCCCAAGAAAATATCCGTTTAGGCAATGAGTTTTTAACACAAAACAAAACCAAAGAAGGTGTGATTACCACAGCTTCAGGTTTGCAATATCAAGTATTAACTCAGGGCGATGGCACAGTTCATCCTAAAGCCAGCGATACAGTGACAGTCCATTATCATGGCACTTTGATTGACGGTACTGTGTTTGACAGTTCGGTTGATCGCGGCGAACCCATCGCATTTCCGCTTAATCGGGTGATTAAAGGTTGGACTGAGGGCGTACAGCTTATGGTTGTTGGCGATAAAATGCGGTTTTTTATTCCCAGTGAACTCGCCTACGGTAACCGTAGCACGGGCAAGATTGGTGGTGGTTCTGTGTTAATTTTTGATGTGGAACTGCTTAAGATTGATTAAATCAGTCTTTAATGAGTCTGTCTTAACGCATTCGGTTGTATTCATAAAAAAACCTAACGCTTAATAAAGAAAAAAGCCCTGAATCCTCGCCTGTCTCTTGATCACATCTTTTGCTCAAGAGACAAGGCTAGCTGGTAACCTTCAAGGATGGTTTGCAGTTTAAACCATCCTTGCCATAACCTTTCCCAGCCTACAATTCCGCTTCGTTTGCTGTCATTCCAGCCCGCGAGTTTTCCTAATCTTAGATAAGCCCAATGCACACTGGGGACTTGTTCGGGCGGTTGGCTTTTTTCCGTCTTTAGCCATAACAACTTCCAGGCCAATGGGCTTAACAGGCTATCGCAAGGCCGTTTTTTCGCTTGTTCAGCTTGGCCTGCGTAACAACGCAGTTGCTGGATACGTGTGGCGATAAATGCCAGAATCACAATCATCCGCTCCAGATTATCTTTGCTTTGCAGCCGTAAGTCTTCCACCTGCGTACCGCCCGTTTTCCAGGATTTATGGAAGTCTTCAATCAGCCAGCGGCGCTCGTAGTAATCAAGAATTTGTTGCGCTTGCTCTGCTGTTGTGACTACCTCAGTCGTCAGCAGGTGCCAACAGAGGCCATCTGCGCTGTCTTTCTCCTGACAACCCACATAAAACAGCGGCACAGACTGGCCCGTTTTATTCGCCGGAACCTTCACGGTAATGGGCGCAAAGCGGATATCACAGTGCGCAACTCTGGCTTTGCGACCGCCTTTTTGTTGCACCTGTACCATCCGCTCACCGGCACTTTGCAGCGTCTCACTAAACGCATAGAGTTTGTGCTGGTCTTCTTCAATACAGCGGCTTTGCATCGAGCGCACAATAAACCGTTGTTGTGTGTCGGTTTTAAAGCGCAGGTATTCGATGATATCGGCTTCACGGTCACAAACCGAAATCACCTTCTGCATCTGTGGTCCCAAGCGAGTCGCCATCGCTGCTGAAGCCCGTTGCCATTTGTAACTTTCTTTCTGTTCATAATCACGTTTGGCACGTTGTTTTTTCTGGCCATAGGCTTCGCGGTCGCGTGCCCAGCGATGCTGCTCAATCAGTCCAACGACCTGCTGCGCCTTGGGTGCAAACAATAAAACCGTGTGCGCTTCCAGCCCGCTGGAATGTTTGTGGGACGTGGTATGTCCAAGTTCTTCCACGACACTTGGGTGGGTGAACTCCAACGACGTGGTGTCTTCCAGCGCCAGTAGGCAGTCAAATGGTTCGCAGGCTTGCACTGTGGCAGCAAAACCTGCCTCAGCAATCGCTGCCGGACTGATATGCTCGTTACGGACAAAGCGATAAGCGGCTTCAATGTCTGCACTGGATGAAAGAGATTGCACGATAGATTGTCCTGTATGAGCTGCAAGTTGAGCCGCCAACTGTACAAGCCGTTTGGTCCTTCGTACATCCCCTAATTTTGCGCGCTGAAAAATGCTCTGTGCCCAGAGTGATGGTTCACTTAAAAACATGGCATGTGGTATCTGAAACAAAAGGTCAGGATCAGATCAGGTTAATTAAAAATGGTTCAAAAAAATCCCCCGGGGCAAACCGAGGGATTTGTGTAGAAGAGACAGGAATCCTCGCAGGGCTTTATTTTTTAACCAATAATATCAAAATTTTGGATAATTACTGGCAGGTTGCCGCGCCAATATCAACCCATACTGCTGCAACACCCGGTACATCACCTTTAGTCCAGTAACTCGCCTTCCAAACACGACCGTTATAGCGAGTAGTTTGACCGCCGTTATACACCACACCCGCATCCCAACCGAGATCAACTTGGCTGAGTAGCAGCCATTGGTCTGCGGTGCGAGATGGCGTATTGCCCTGAGTCCAATACTTTGCTTTCCATACCAACTGACTATGACTCACAGTATTACCCGTGTTGTATACCACACTGGTTTGCCAAGCAGGATAGTTACCGGCATTGGGATCGGTTGCATCGCATCCACCGCCGACCACTTTTGGCGTCACGGTCAGATTAGTCGATGCGCTCGCATCTAAGGCACCATCGGAAACCAGCACACTCAAACCATAGCGGGTCGCTTCGGTAACATTGGGGCCAGTAACCACTAACGTGGCACTATTTTGTCCGATTGCCGACACACCTGCGGGCACAGTCCAAGCGTAGGTTAAGGCATCACCATCTGCATCGGAGGCACTCGCTACTATACTGACGGTTTTACCCGCTTCAACTGTCGCAGTGGCTGCCACACTCACCACAGGTGCTTGGTTCGGAGTATCAGCCTTGTTAGTCACTGTCACTGAATCTGTGGCTGATAGCCCTTCTGGATCAGTCACTTTGAGACTAAAACTATAGGCAACATCAGTTTGCGTTGCAGCCAATTGAATCGCCGCATTCGCCATATCCGCATTCGCGATGGCAACACTTGGCCCAGAGACTTGAGTCCAGAGATAGCTTAAAGCAGCGTTTTCAGGATCGCGCGAACCGCTACCATTGAGCGTCACATCGGCGGGACCGGTGACATTCACATCCGCGTCCGCATTGGCAATGGGCGCTTTATTCACTGGCGGAGTGGTGCCTTCACCATGACCTAAACCTTCGTGCATGGCATTCAGAATGTCACCATTATCGGCATCAAGTTCCCACGCAAAAAGCCCACCAAGTTGATTAGAAAGCACATATTGCCCCTTGGCTTTAACTGAACGAGCATCATCGAAAGTGATTAAATCGCCAGTAGATGCCTTGAACAAAGATGGCGCCTCAGCTGTTTCGTCGTAACTGTAAGTCCAACCACTTCCCATGTAATCGTTCGCTATCTGACGATAATCCACCACACCAGCTTCCCAAGTACCTTTTACTTTGCCCGTTGCCGTCCCCGTGAAAGGATTATTACCACTGTAGCCATTGACACCTGTCCAACCGCGGCCATACATAGCGGCACCGACCACAATTTTCCCTGGGGTCACACCTTGGCCTAACAGCGCATTAACGCCATTAGCTGTGGTGTAACGGGTATTGGGATCCCAACTCGCTTCATACAGATTGGTTTGATGGCCGAGTTCAGTATTAGTCCAACCACCATTAAAGTCGTAACTCATCAAGAAGATGTAATCCATGTACTGCTGAGCAGCCTGATAATCGACTTTTTGAATTTTATCGTCACCAGCGCTAATAGCTGAGGTCAGCTCATAGGTACGACCCGTTTCGGCGCTTAGTTCATCAAGCATAGCCCGCAGTTCACGCATCAGAGTCACATAGGTTTCACCGTCATTGGCATTACCTAAATTTGGGTTAGCGCCATTTCCCCCTGGAAATTCCCAGTCGATATCCACGCCATCGAAGAATTTCCATGTCTGTAGAAACTCTTTCACCGAAGCGACAAAGATATCGCGCTTGGTTTTATCACCGAAGAAAAAGAAGGGATCCGAGAGGGTCCAACCACCGACCGAAGGTAAAATCTTCAAATCTGGATGTGCTTGCTTAAGTGCCATCAATTGACCGAAGTTACCTTTGTAAGGATCTGAATGCTCACTCACTCCCGCCTGCGGTATTTGAATCGCTGCCCAAGGATCGTGAATCGCAACTTTAAAATCACCACGACCACTACAGGCACGTTGCAACGCTTCGAAACTGCCTTCGATTTCTTTCAAGCTATCATTGATGCCATTACCACCACAAATTGGGGTAAAGCCATATAAAATATGGGTTAAGTTTTGCGCAGGTATCTTATCGACCGGAAATTTACGGCCGTATACGCCCCATTCGACAAAGTAACCTCCCACCACTTTGCCTGATTTATTCGCATAGGGACGGTTGTTTTCTTTTAGGGGAGCATTGAGTGGTACTAAATGGCTGCCGTCGGTATCAGCCACGAGGATTTGTTTAGCATCACTCGCTGTACAACCATCGCTGTTACACAGTTGTACTTGCATCTGATAACGGCCGCCCTTGTTCACCTTAAAGTTAGCGGTTCCAGACGCGCCAGATGGGCCTTCCCAAACCACATTGCCGTTGAGCAACACTTGGGCTTTATTGCCCACATCGCCACTCCAAAGGTTCCAACTGACGGAGACATCGGCGGCATCTTTCACCGTAACTAATTGATTGTAAGCGGTAGCCGCTTGATTCACTTCAATAATAGCGAACTTAGTTTCGCCCCAACCTAAAGTCGGTTTACCGGGCGCCGCTGCAAAAACGCTGGCACTGATGGTAGATGCCAGCGCTGATGCCACTAGCAAGGCTGATGTTGAAATTTGAGTCTTGAACATGAGATATCCCTATTGAATTTTTATATGAATCAATAAGGCAAACAAAGCGTAGACAGGAAACAGCACTCTCTTAAAACCATGCAAAACGACTGACAACTGCACGAAGAAAAACCTGTGGTATCCCCGCTATCATAGGTACAGACGAACCCTTAGACCGGAGGCTTTGCGTCCCAGTTTTTCAACTGGTTTGCCTTTTACACACAATGACAACGTTGTCATTGCAAATATCAGCATAAGCGTAAGCGCAATAAAATTGCAACAAAATATTATCAACTGTGTTATTGGCTAAAATCGTAAATAGAACTAGGCATCTGATAAGAAAGGAATTATGCAAATTAAACTATCGCTAATATTTACTTTGGGTAATGAGGATCATCTGAATACTTTAAGAATAAAAAAACAGGACTCGATATGCCAAAGGCATCATAAGTCCTGCTTTATATTTCACAATTTACGTCGCTTATGCAGCTAAAACTCAATCACTAAACATTCATGGCGCAAACCATTGTCGAACAACATGATGATCCTTATGCGCAGGGCATTTATGATCCTTATGCGCAGGGCATTTATGATCCTTATGCACGGGGTTATTTATGATCCTTATGCACGAGGATAGTCCCTTGCGAGCATCACTGATAAACCGCGGCAAACCAAGGTTTCCATATCATCGACACGATTGATTTTCATCTCAGCTAAGGGCGCGCTCAATGCCATTTGCTTTAAGCTTTCGAGGCAGCCTTTGTAGTAAGGAGCGCTATTCATCATACCGCCAGCAAGCCAAATTCGATTAGGATTAAATAAATTAACCGCCCACGCTAATCCCATGCCGAGATAACTGCCCGCGCGATATAAATCATCCTGAGTGGAGATTTTGCGGCTGCGCACTGAATCGCCACTGGCCAGTTGCTCTAAACTAAACTCGCCAGATTCTGTCATCACGCGACAAGGCCCCAACTCCCCCGCCACGCCCGTCGCTCCCGTAAAGACTTGTCCATTAAAGGCAATAGACATACCGATCCCAGTGCCGCACATGACCAATAACTCACAGGCATATTTCGCATCACAAGTCGCTTGCATACCCGCATCGATATCGTTGCAGATAAACTTAAGCTCACCCTGGGTTTTGACTGTATCGAAGCTCAATCCATTGAGTCCAGGTAAAGATTTACAAGAAACCAAACGATTATTTTGTACCAGTCCAGGTACGGCAATCGCTAGTTGGTAATGCTGTAAATCATAATCACGTTCAAACGCCGCGATTTGATTATTTAACTCTTCAATTTTAAAACCTTCACCTGTGGGGATTTTATATTGTTCTGTATGTCCCGCGAGATGAAGTTCGAACAGGGCTTTGGTACCGCCCACATCTATTGTTAGTATTTGCATCGCTTACTCCACTGATACATGTGCCCCACTCTGACCCCGAGTAGAGATGGCAAATGTTAGCATAGGGTCCAAATGTTAGCGATTGAATAAAACTTAAGTTGCTAATTTTTAAGGAACAAGTCCTAATTAAAACATGATCAACCTTTTATTTAATTCACTTTTCATGCTCAAAATCACATAAATAAATTAACAATAAACTCCATAACCTCAAGCGTCTTACCTGCACAAATTCACGATTGTATACAAAATCCTTTATTCGCTACCCTTGCATCTAGCGCGCTAGACTTGCGATAATCCGAGCCGGTTAAAACTCAAATCAACATATACCCAAGCTACCTGAAGATACGAGTTTCAGAGCGCCTAGGGTGCTTCAATTCAAGGCGTATCAATGACAGAATGTCGGCTACCTTTTGAATTGATGCAACACGGAAGTGAAGTGCCCTAGACGCTCCGTCCCGGCGTTTTTTAACGCACTTTATACTGCGTTGGTTATTTTTAACTTAGCCCACTAGGTCTGCAAATAACCGCAATCGCCATGGATGGCGTGAATGCCATTAATGCAGGAGCAATTAATGGCCTTGCCTAAAGTGCGTTAAATTACCGCTGAATCCTGCATCTTCAGGTTGTTTGGGTATAAACCATTCATCCTTAGGCGATCTTCGCCTACCGACTCGCATAGCATGCCAGTCTCAATTGGAGCCCTTATGTCACAATCAATCGCTAACCGTCTCGGTGCTATTCGTAACGAATTAACATCTGCTAATCTCGATGCTTTTATTATTCCCCGTGCCGACGAATATCTGGGCGAATATGTGCCAGCACATAACGAACGTTTGTACTGGGCAACCAACTTTACCGGTTCGGCGGGTATGGCTATCGTATTGAAAGATAAAGCCGCAATATTTACCGATGGCCGCTATACGGTTCAAGTTCGTTTGCAAGTCGATGCCACACTTTTCAGTTATGAAAGCCTAACCGATACACCACAAATTGAGTGGTTATGTGACACGCTACCAGCAGGATCTCGCGTTGGCTTCGATGCGCGCTTACACACCTTAGCTTGGTATGAAAATGCCAAAGTAACCTTAAATAAATCCCAAATCGAATTAGTTGCAGTTGAACAAAACCCCATCGATTTGCATTGGCAGAATCGCCCAGCACAGTCGAACGCGCCTATCACTTTGTTTAGCAACGAGAGTGCTGGTAAAACCAGCCTGCAAAAACGCATTGAAATTGGTGCATTAGTAAAAAAAGCCGGTGGTGATGTTGCCTTAATCGCCGCCTTAGATTCTTTCTGCTGGCTACTCAACATTCGCGGCAATGATGTACCGCGCCTGCCCGTTGTACTCGGCTGTGCCCTGCTCCACGCCAATGGTGATATGCAGCTTTTCACCGATTTAAGCAAACTCCCAGAGGGCATTGAGGAGCATGTTGGCGCTGGCGTAAGCTTTAAGGGCGAGGCATCTCTTGCCGATACACTCGCCAGCATGCAGGATGTAAAACTACTGGCCGATCCGAATTCTGCAAACGCTTGGGCACAAAACATTGCCCGTGAGGCAGGAGCAAAATTGATAGCTGGAATCGATCCTGTCGCTTTACCTAAAGCGCAGAAAAACGCCGCAGAACTGGCCGGCATGCGTGCCTGCCATATCCGCGATGGCGTCGCCGTGAGTCGATTCCTTGCATGGCTCGATGCCGAAGTGGCAGCCAATCGTATGCACGATGAAGGCACCCTTGCGGATAAATTGGAAAGCTTTCGCCTAGAAGATGAGCGTTACCGCGAGCCAAGTTTCGACACGATTTCAGCTGCCGGTCCTAATGCCGCTATGTGCCATTACAATCACAACAATGGCACACCAGCCATGATGACAATGGACAGCATCTACTTAGTGGATTCTGGCGCTCAGTATATTGACGGCACGACAGATGTGACCCGTACCATTGCGATAGGTGAAGTGACCGATGAGCATAAAAAAATGGTCACGCTGGTGCTAAAAGGTCATATTGCCCTCGACCAAGCACGATTCCCGAAAGGCACCTCAGGCCAGCAGCTCGACGCTTTCGCCCGCCAATATTTATGGCAACATGGCTTTGATTACGACCACGGCACAGGCCATGGTGTGGGCCACTTTTTAAGTGTGCACGAAGGTCCACAGCGCATAGGTAAAAATGTCAACGGTATCGCATTGATGCCCGGCATGGTGCTTTCCAATGAGCCGGGTTACTACCGCGCTGAGAGTTTTGGCATTCGCTTAGAAAACCTCGTCGTAGTGCAACACTGTGAAGCACTTAAAGGGGCTGAGCGTGAAATGTATGAATTCGATGCGTTGACTATGATCCCTATGGATGCGCGCCTTATTGATAAGAGCCTGTTAACGCAAGCGGAAATAGACTGGTTTAATGCTTATCATCAGCAAGTATTCAATACACTTTCTCCGTTGATGTCAGGGGATGAATTGGCTTGGTTAACTCAAGTGACTAAAGCAATTTAGCACTCCGCTGATAAGTAGCGATTTAAGTCGTTATTTTAGTCACTTACGCGCTATAAAATAGAACGCCCAAGGCAATTAGCATTGGGCGTTTTTTTAGCGCTATCAGTGTGTTTTAAAACCCACGCCTTATTTCAAAACCATGATTTCAAAACACGATTTAAAAACATGAGTCGCTAAACCATAGTAGGTTGTGCCATCGGCTGATAAGCATCATCCAGCGATGCTTTAGACAACACTTCAAAGTCCTGATGAATTTCAATAAAACAATCGACTAATTCAGGGTCGAAATGCTGACCTTTGCCTTCAATAATTAAGTCGATAGCCTCTTGGTGGCTAAAGGGCCGCTTATAACATCGGGGAGAAGTCAGCGCGTCATAAACATCAACTAGGGCCACTATCCTCGCCGAAAGCGGAATATCTTCACCTTTCAAACCAAGGGGATAACCACTACCATCCCACTTTTCATGGTGACCCGAAGCAATATCGCGGCCCATCTGAATAAAAGTACATTGGGGCGCATATTCCAACAAACTGCGTAGCACTTGTCCCCCGATCACAGGATGAGCTTTAATTTGCTCAAACTCCTGCGGCGTTAATTTACCCGGTTTAAGCAAAATCGCATCGGCAATACCGACTTTACCTATATCGTGCAAAATGGCCGACAAACTAATGTCTTGAATATAATCTTCGTTCAATTCTGCAGGAGGATTGGCGGCCAGTAGTCGCTGCGACGCGAGCATTTTCGAATACTGCCGCATACGTAGCAAATGCGCGCCTGTTTCGTTATCTCTGTATTCGGCGAGTTTAGCTAAGCCTAATACGGTAGCTTGGCGTGATGCTAAGGTTGAATCGAGTGCGTCAGCCAACTTACCTAATAAATAAGTAATAGTTAACGTCAACATGGCATTGGTCACGATAAAATTGACCACCACAACGGCCCAAATACCGATGCTATAACCTTGGGTTTCAGGCCAATTGAGCCAATTAAAATGATAGGCAAAACCAATCAATACCAAACTTAGCCCATTCAAACACTGGGCATATAAGCTGGCTCGATTTCCTAAAAAAATACCGACTAACGGCGGGAAAATAAATAACCAGAAAAAACCAGCTCCCGAAGGGCCAATCGCAATTAAAAAACCGATGCCAATAGCAAAACCTAGCAAGCAGCCACAGCCAAAACGCGTACTATCAGCAAGCTTAGGAAAAAACAGTAAAAGCAGTAAAAATAGATAAGCCAGCGTATCAAATACCACCATAAACCAGAGTTCGGCGATGACGCATAAATACACACTAGTGATGTATACAGGCACGCAGAGAATCGCTAGAAAGCCAAATAAACGTTCAAAAATCAAACGTCGCCAATGTGGCAGTGCCGCCGCTGTTCCCAAGGACGCTGTGGCTAATTTAGTTACACCACGCCTAAGTGATATCGCCATGGGAAGTTCCTCTTATGTAGCATTCCCGCTGTGAGCTAATGAACTAGAAGAGCAAAATTAAGATACACCACTGAAGCAAGGAAAAATAAGCCATCTTTTGTTGCCCATTAAAGAATAGACTAAGGCCAATAAAGCGCTCCATGAATACTGCGATATCAAGCCGAATCAAGGACATTAGTCCAATATCATCGAACATAATTTATATTTAAGATGAATGACAAATACCCACTCAAGACATAAAAGAATAACCCTATACAAAATACTAGAATTAACGATTTAACAGGATAAACGCTCGTTTAACTCCACATTCTCGCTACTTAAAAACTTTATATATTGCAATAGCTTATAAATACGACGAACGATTGATTTTCACCAGTCAGCCATGAGAAACCGCTCTCCTATACCCACACAAAAATGATACTCTTATCACATAACAAACTTACTCCGATGAGAGTCAGCACAAGAAAATTCGCGCCTAACACCGCGCCCTGAACCCTAATGAACCACATCGGCCCTGAATGGACACACTAAATGAGCCAGAGTAACGCCTCAGCGAATAAAATAGTTAATACACAGAGATCAGATCAAGAAATCCGCTTAACACCACAAGATGAACTCATTTCCACCACTGATACTCGCGGTATCATCACTTACGTTAATGCCCGTTTTGCCGAAGTCTCAGGTTATAGCGATCAAGAATTAATTGGCAGTGCCCACAATATGGTGCGCCATCCGGATATGCCGAGTGCCGCCTTTAAAGAAATGTGGGGAAAACTTAAGTCAGGCCAATCTTGGCGCGGCATAGTCAAGAACCGCTGTAAAAATGGTGGCTTCTATTGGGTCGATGCCTTTGTGTCTCCCTTGTTTGAAAACGGCACTATTATCGGTTACCAATCGGTGCGCATTCAGCCTCAAGCCGCCTACGTCACGAAAGCTAATGAGATTTACCAAAGACTCAAATTAGACAAATCCATTCCTAAACCCTTAAGTTTAATGCAAAAACGTATCGTATCTGCGGTTGTAGCCTCCACAGGTTTACTGATCGCTGGCTACTTTTGGGGCTGGGGCGTAATTATCGCAGGGGCGATTCTGATGAGTTTAAACCTCGCCATTTTCTACGATGAGGCTTTTCGTATTCCCGCTAAACTGATTGAAATGCAAACCAAATATGACTCTATCAGTCGTTACATTTACTCGGGTGCCGATACCTCTTCTATCCTCGATTTCCAGCTCATCATGCTACAGGCCAAAATGAATGGCGTACTTGGGCGCACCCAAGATCAAGCCAATCAATTACATGCAATTGCCGATCAATTAGTGGTCGCGACCGAGCAAACCTATGTCAGCCTAGATCAAGAGAAAAGTCAGCTAGAACAGCTCTCTGGCGCGATGGAAGAAATGAGTTCAACCATCACAGAAGTCGCGCAGAATACCCATCTCACCTCGACCAGCATCAATACCGCCTATGATCTCTGCCTTAAAAGCAGTGCTAACATGAAGGCCAACACTCAAAAAATGGAGCAACTGGCAAAGTCTGTTGCCGATGCCACCAACAATGCCCATCAATTAAATAAAGAAGCCGAGCAAGTCGCTAATGCGATGGGCGAAATTGACTCTATTGCCGAGCAAACTAATCTCCTCGCCCTCAATGCCGCGATTGAAGCAGCCCGTGCGGGTGAACAAGGCCGTGGGTTTGCCGTGGTCGCCGATGAGGTTCGCGCGCTATCGAGCAGAACCCAGCTATCGACCAACAGTATTTCTAAGAGTGTCGATAAGATGTTCACTATGCTCAACGCATGGGCCAAAGAAATGGAACAAAGCCGTCAACATGCGGAGCGTTGTGCCAGCGATATTCAACTGTCCGCCGACAATGTAAACACCATTTACCAAGAAGTGAGTGATATCCACACCTTTGCCCAACAAAATGCAGTGGCAGCCGATCAACAGCGTCAAGTGGTCAATGAGATCGCCAGTAATATTCACTCCATCACCCATGCCAGCGCCGAGAACTTAGCCGCAACCCATTTGATTGGTGATGCAGCCCATCTTCTTAAACACAATGCCGAAAAAGCCCTCGGCCTGAGGCGCACCTTCGGTTAAACATAAGTACAAGATCCAAAATACCGCAGCCTAGGTTGCGGTATTTTCTAATGTAGCGAGCTTTAATCCGTATTGTTGAGTCCATATTTTACTCAACCCTTGTATAGATCAATAAGACCTAGCCCACCTGAACCAGTGCCAAGCCTTTTATCCCCTCCTGATGAAATGGTGCAGATAAAATGCCAAAACACTAAAAAGTTCAGGTTTTAACCGAAATTTTTGCTATACTCCGCGCCCGCCATTTTTCTTATAAAATCTGTGTGGAAGAATGAGCCAGTCGGCACGCCTCTCTCCTTAGTCGAGTAAATAATAGAGGCTCGCGGTGCTTGAATGTTTGAATAAGTGAACGATAGGAATCCAAAATGAGATTTGAATCTTTTAGTTTTTCCCCCGAGATTTTGCGCGCTATCTCAGATTGCGGTTATCAACAAATGACGCCTATTCAGCAGCAAGCGATACCTGCTATCCGCCGCGGCCAAGATGTCTTAGCCAGTGCCCAAACCGGTACGGGTAAAACCGCCGCTTTCGCGCTGCCGATCCTGCAAAAGATGGTTGAAAATCCAAGCGAAACGTTAAAGTCGAATGCCCGCGTATTAATTCTTACGCCGACCCGTGAGCTTGCGGCTCAAGTCGCTGACAACGTTACGGCTTACTGCAAGTACTTAAACTTCAGCGTGTTAACTATTTATGGTGGCGTAAAGATAGAAACACAAGCGCAAAAGCTGAAACGCGGCGCCGATGTGATTGTTGCCACCCCAGGTCGCTTACTTGAGCACCTTACCGCCTGTAACTTAAGCCTGTCGAACGTCGACTTTTTAGTCCTAGACGAAGCCGACCGTATGTTGGATATGGGCTTTAGCGCCGATATTCAAAAGATCCTTCAAGCGGTAAATAAGAAACGTCAAAACCTATTGTTCTCGGCCACTTTCTCAAGTGCGGTGAAAAAACTCGCCAACGACATGATGGTTAAACCGCAAGTAATCAGCGTTGATAAACAAAACACTACAGCCGACACCGTTAGCCAAGTAGTTTATCCGGTTGAACAACGCCGTAAACGCGAACTGCTTTCTGAGCTTATCGGCAAGAAAAACTGGCAACAGGTATTGGTATTTACTGCGACCCGTGAAGCCGCCGATACGCTAGTCAAAGAATTAAACTTAGATGGTATCCCATCTGAAGTGGTCCACGGTGAAAAAGGCCAAGGCAGTCGTCGCCGCGCACTGCGTGAGTTTGTGGCGGGTGATGTACGGGTGCTAGTTGCCACCGAAGTCGCCGCCCGTGGTCTGGATATTCCAAGCCTTGAATACGTAGTCAACTATGACTTACCTTTCCTCGCAGAAGATTATGTACACCGTATCGGTCGTACAGGCCGTGCAGGAAAAACAGGCGTAGCCATTTCATTTGTGAGCCGCGAAGAAGAACGTATCTTAGCCGATATCGAAAAATTGATTGGCCAACAGATTCGCCGCGTCACTGTGCCAGGTTATGAAGTTGGCAGCCGCGAATTGCTATTAAAGCAATTGCAAACCCGCCGCAGTTTTGCCAAAAAGCAACAAAGAACCGACAACGTCGGCGCTCAAGTTGCTGCTGAGAAAAACATGCAGGGCCGCCGCGTAAAAATGAAGGTGGGTCAAGCACCGAGCAAGGCAAAAAAACTTAAGTAATTATCCGTTGATTGATATTATCAGTGTTTGTCAATATTGATAAAACAGCGATTTTAAAGCGTCCATAACCGGACGCTTTTTTATACTCACTCAATAATAACCTTGGTAACCTTTATCTCACCGTATTATGTTACCCAATAACGCTTGAAGCCTTGTTTCATTTATACTATTTTCGCCTCGCCACCCTGCGAGAGGAAGCATAATATCCGTTCGAGTACTTCCAGGGTATTTCACACTACAGATATCGGTAAAATGGGTGAATCCATCATATAAAGGTTTTACATACGGATTTGGCATAATTCCCAATTCAGCCAATACCATTAATTGTCCGCGAAAACTATATTTCTCATAGTTAGGAATAATTTTAGCTTTCTTGATGCGCTGTTCTAATTTTCCGGGTGTTTCATCTTGAGGAGCTTGACGGATCATATCGATTAACGATATCAATATACTGATATCCTCTGGTGTAGGAGTACAAGGTGAAATGGCAGCAAATTCTTCTAATTCAACAAGATTACCACACCACCTTTCATTCCATACACTCCCGGCATAGCAACTGAATATTTTATGCCCTTTTTCTATCCAAACATTTCTTCTTATTGAGCAAACGGGACAAACATCCCCTTCGCTGACTATTTTATGTTCGGGAACCGCTTGAGCGAACAAATAACTTAATATGGGTTGTCTTCCTCTTGGAAAACTTGAAAAGCCACATATATATGCCGAAATCAAATTTTCAATCGATAAGTGAGGATGCTCAAGCAACATTTTATAAGCATTAATACATTCATCATGACTATATTTGATTATCTGATTGACAGGATAACCACTTTGTTCAAGTGTTAGTATTTCTGCATTAGATAAACCGTCATTAGAATAGTGTGTAGTCCCAGACTCACAATCAAACTGGTCCCCATTATCTATTCTTTGCATATATCCATTTTCGTCTTTGATATAAGACTTTTTAAAATAGATTTTCTTTAATATTTTAAATAATCCCTTATCCATTTACAGCTCCCGTGATTGAATATTGAAGTGCAATACAATTTATCGATGACCACGTTGAACGCCACCATAGCGCTCCAAATACTTCACCATTTTTTGACTCGTGGCGGTATAACTACCCATATGAAACTCGCCATGCCAATGGGCCAGCTCAACAGGAAGGTGACCTAAGTTATTGGCATGATGGACATCGGCCCCAGCTTCAACCAGTAACATGAGAATATCGAGTAATTGCAGTTGGCAGCAATGCAATAAAGCCGTCATATTTTGTGAGTCGATATATTCGACATCAACACCCTGTTTGATCAACTGTTTTACGGTAATGATATCGTGTTTTACCACTGCATCAATTAAGGCTTGCCCCATCAGCTTGTCGTTCACTCGTTTTAACCACTCCAACACTACGCTGTAATCGCGATAAAATCCAAATGGTTACCGTTATAAATACCTCACCAACCAACCCCATCAGTATCACATTGGTGCAATCATCTGCATTGGCTTGTAAGAATGTTCGGCAATTGCCGCTCTTTTAATGCTCATACCCGTTTAGTGCTAACTCGAACCACTCTTAAGCAAGTTAGACATAACAAATATAGATTTACGCAATATCTCTTTGTCTAAAACGAGGGAAATATTAACAACAACGACTTAAAAAACGAAGAAAACAAAACCAAATTAAGGACTTTATATGCAAACCGCTTCGATGTTACACAGGTTTTACTGCACAACCATCTTACTACTAACAAGTCTAACGGCTATTGCGCAACCCATTGCTAAGGATGAATTTTCCATCAGTCCGCTACTTAATGGTCAGCAAATCCCTAAGGTAAACTTGCAAGATATCAATGACAAAACGGTCGATTTAGCAGAATTAACCCAGAAAAAACCAACCATTTTCTTCTTTTACCGTGGTGGCTGGTGCCCATTTTGTAACAATCAAATGGGGCAACTAAAAGCGATTGAGCCTGAGTTATTAAAAATGGGCTTTCAGTTAGTGGGAATTTCACCCGATACGCCAGCTCAACTTAAGGTTTCGGCGGCAAAAAATGAACTTAAATATCTGCTGCTTTCCGATGAAAAAATGCTGGCATCCCAAGCCTTTGGTTTAGCTTTTTACACTAGCGAAAAAGTGACTGAAACCTATACCGCACGCCTTAAGCTCGAGAATCCTTTATGGATCACCCCTGAAGGTGCCAAACGTTTAGTCTTACCTGTACCCGCCATTTATATCAGCGACGACAAGGGATTGATTCATTTTCAATATATCAACCCAAACTACAAAGTAAGGCCCGCGCCAAAGCTGATTTTAACCGCCGCGAGTTTGGTGGGATCGCAAGAATAAATATCGGTTTAACGACCGCTTTGCTAAACTAGCTCCGCCGCAATCAATATCGTCCAAGTTCAAATAGATAACATCACTTCAGCCCGCGGCGGAGTCATAATGAATTCTCAAACCTATAACCAAGCTGTGCTCGAACTCGCCCTTGCGGGTCTTGCCGATTTAACCGCTTCAGCACAGACCAAGAAAGCCCAGCGCACCTCTGCGCAGGAAAGTCATTTTTTGTGTAATTGGATGGTCGAGTCCTTAAAGGAAAAACGCTTTTCTAAATTGGTAGCCGACGATCTCACGGCTTGGATACGTTTGGCTCGCAGCCAAGGTGCGGGCGCCGAACTCAAGCGTTTACTAGAAAGGATAGTGTATCAATATCAATCAGTTGAAACATCGGAGCCCGCTTTAGGTACGGCATTAAATGCCATGATTGAGACCTTAAAACAAGCCGATTGGTTAGTCTTTACTGACACTGAAATCAGTGCCAAGCTGAAACTCGATGGTGATGGTCAATCTAGCTTAGTGATTGATGCCAAAGAATTTAATCAACATATTAAAGACAATCAGCTGATCAAGCCAATCAACTTATATGTCCGCGCCGATGAACAGACACTAACGCGTATCGCCCTGTCCCATGGGTTATTGCTCAGCCAAGGCAACAAGAAAACCAGTTTGATTAAGCACCATAAAACCTATCAAATTTTCCCTAAAAATCAGCAACCCGCCCTGTGTCAGCTATTGGCTTAAGGTGTAATAGCGAAAAGCAGAAAATAGCTTGAATATGGCGGATGTGACTGATTGTGATCCAATAAACAATTCATTCACACAGTTTAGGTAGAATGGCCATCGGATAGGCCTTGGCTAAAGCAGAGATAACAAGGATAAAAGCAATATGGTTAAGCGATGTTTGCAGTATAAACACTTAGTTCGATTTGCCTTGTTCACCCTTTGCTTGACTCAACAGCATGCCTTTGCGGAACAGCTCAAATACAATATCACTGGCTCCTATTCTTGGTATCCGTATTTTATCGGTGATCAAGCCGAGGCGCCGGGGATGATCACTGAGCTTATTCCGATGATTTTATCTATGGCTGAAATCAAAGGTGAAATCCTAGCCCTGCCGCCAAAGCGCACCAATAATGCGCTAGAAACCGGTCAACTCGACTTTGATATCGTCAGCCCTAGTTGGTTTGAAAAGCAGGATTTAGGGCCGCTGTTTGTCAAATCGGCCCCCATAATGCAAATCACTGAATATGTGGTCACATTGCCAGAGAATGTCAGTAAATATAAAGATATCAGCCAGATAAAAGGCCAAGAAATAGGTACAGTGCGCGGTTCTTTATATCACGACGATAAAGATTTTATCCGTGCTGACTTTACCTCAGAGCAGGAACTGATCAAAGCCTTAGATAAACACAGAGTCAATGCCGTTATTGCTGGTAATTACCCAGCCTTGTATTGGTCGACTCAGTTGCGGATCCCTGTCGCACTGGCGGCAGTGCATTCTGATGGTGACTTAGTGTTTAGGTTGCGAAAAGAACATGCCGATTTGCTTCCTGCCATCAATCAAGCCATAGCGACACTGAAGGCCAATGGTAAAATTGACGAAATCATCAAAAAGTACACTCAAACGCTGGCAAGCTAATTTCACGCTATCCATATGAGATATTTGCGATAAAAAAGCGCCCGAAGGCGCTTAATCAATATCAATAAGGTAGCAGAATCTCAGTTTGACCATTCACAAGGATCATAATTAGCGAGGACGGCCGCATAGCTGTGACTCAACCCCAGAGTAGAGTAGTAATAACCTTTCCCCTGATTGTCCACTGCATAATGGATATCCTCGGCCCCTAGCTGTTGTGGTAATTGCTCACGCACATTGGCTAATGTAGGCTCATCATAAAGATAGGGGGCAAACGTCAGTACACTCTCCAGATAGACCTCAGTATGGCGGCAACTATTGCGACGGATCTGGGCAATAATCGCATCAAACGCTTCACCCCGCTCCAATGCTAACCATTGCTCAGCGTAACGTTCAACTATGCTTCTGTCGGAATAGAAGAAATACCGCTTATCCGACAAACGCATCTGCACATCCTTGTAAGCCTCATTGAGGATCAGGCGAATATAACTGTTAACCGTTTGCTCACTATCCCACTCGAGCCCTGCCACGGCGGCGATTTGCTCCGCCGTGACTAAGCGTCCGTGTTGGCTAAATACCCTGATATAACCGACAAGTTCAATCATAGTGTCCAACTATAGTGTTCAACTGGGTAACAGGCCTCGCGCCGCCAATCTATCGGCAACAAAACCTAGGCTAAACTTGTCGAGCGTGGCCCGAGTTGGCGCACCGGTTTGAATATCCCAACCAAAGGCTTCATAGAACATGTCCAGCGCCGTTTGCATGTCAGCGCGGTCCATCTTGATGGTGCCCTCTTGACCGAAGTTTTTATCTGGATTCAAATCATAAACCCAGTCACTGAGCACATCATGCTCTTCGCGCATATTGCTTTCATTCATTTGCAATACGGTTAAGGCACGGTGTAAATGCAGCACTCTTTCCGCCTTAAAGTCCAATTCCGTTTCTGTGGTTTCAATCCCAGTCACTAAACTGAACATCTGCGATTCAATGGTGCTATCGCCTTCATAGTTGCGATTTTTATCCGGTGATGCCAGCAGTGGGAACATCCAATTACACAGTGTCAGAGAGTCATGTAATACGTTTTTCACCAGCGACCATTTTGCAAAACGGATCTTAGCCGCATTGATTGGGGTATACCAATTCACCTTATCGAATGCACCTTCACCCCATTTTTTCTCGGCAATCGCCACTGTCATATCGTGTGGCAA
The DNA here is from genome assembly GCF_025653985.1 of Shewanella sp. SM69. Taxonomy (NCBI): domain Bacteria; kingdom Pseudomonadati; phylum Pseudomonadota; class Gammaproteobacteria; order Alteromonadales; family Shewanellaceae; genus Shewanella; species Shewanella sp. SM69. The sequence goes on along the minus strand of NZ_JAKKRV010000003.1, from coordinate 244,063 downwards.
ACCACTGTTAACTATGTTGATGTGGGAATGGCACTGAGCATCACGGTTAAAGACGACGTTGATTAACGTACCCACCTGACCCGCGGTTTCACTAGCATGGTGCACGGCAGCATTGGTTTTTTTGTTGAATACCTTAGTGGCACTTTCTTTATGAATATCCCAATGACCTAACTTGGGATTGGTTCCATCTAAACCCCAGCGTTTGATCAAATCATATAAGCCGTCGGCCATATGGGAGATTTCACCTTCTTTAAACGCCACTCGGCGATAAAAATCAAGTAAGAAAGCGGGATCTTGGTTATCCCAGAGCGCCCAAGGAATACTGTTAAATTCATCTTCAGGTAATAAATGCTTAAACATATCCTTTGTTTTTAGGAATTTAAATAGATGTGAAATGGAGCCATAGTTACACCAAATACCATAGTCATCGAGAATATGAGCCCCTAAAGCGCCCGCCATAGCATGTGCTTCTGTACCATTTTTGGTGCCCATTAAATACTGCGGTACGAGGAATCCCATACAGACGTTAGATATATGTTCGGTTTTACGACCGTATTTGCTTTTCAATTCAGGGACTTTTAGCTCGCAGAAGCAACGTATTGGGCATGAATGACAGCCTCCCGTACGCTTCATCCACTTATTGGCGTATTCCACACCTATGTAGCTCTCTGCCATTGAAGTTCGAAACCCAATACGATTGCGTTCATTCCATGGCACTTCGCCTAAATCGATTTCTTGATCGGCAGCGCCCCACTTCAAACCGGGCCGAGATTTCCAGCGGCTGATAGGTGCTGAGTACTCAGCCCAAGATTGCGGCGTTGAAGGAACGACACCATTATTGTTGGCACCGATAATACCTAAAATATGGTCATCTAAGGCACGCATCTTTTCATTATTGGCGGCGATTTTAACGGCGCCAGTGCCGATAATGCCGATCCCTTTACAATTTTTGGACCCCATTACCGAGCCATGACCACCTGCTGAGTGCCCGCCCTGAGTCATAATGACAGAAAGAGGCACTTGGTTTTCACCCGCTTGGCCAATCGCAGCGACTTGTGCATTGGGTCCCATCATTTGCGCGATCATAGCGTGGGTATCAAATATACCTTTACCCCATAGGGCATCGGCAGGTTCAATCGTGACCTTATCATCCACAATTTTAAGCCACACAGGACTGCTCGCTTTGCCTTCTATAGCAATCGCATCGAAGCCCGCAAATTTCATTGCGGGTGAAAAATGCCCACCAAAGTGACCATCGGCAATCAGATGTTTTTCAATTACGGGACTACGGGAAGTAATGGTTGTTCGTCCAGTACAAATAACGCCTGAACCCGTTAATGGTCCGGCAGAAAAGACAATAATATTATCTGGGTCGATTGCTGTAATATTATCCTTATGATCATCCCACAATATTTTATAACCAATCCCCATACCACCGATATAGTCATAATATTTATTGATTGGCTCATACCATATATGATTAGTTGTTAAATTAACTCTGAGGACTTTACCCGCCCAACCACCTATTTTATCACTCATATTATTTCTCCTGAATTTAAGAAACTAAGCCGGTATATTTTTCATATTGTTCTAATGCAGCTTCAGCCTCTTCCCAGTTATAAAATTTAATTGCACCTGTAGGACAAACTTGCGCGCAGGCAGGTTTACCGTTACATAAATCACATTTGACGGCTTTCATTTTACTGCGAACAACTTTAATGACTTGTTGAGGACACTTATCTGCACAATAACCACATCCGACACAACGTTCTTCATCAATCACTTTGGCGCCAGTTTGTTCGTTCGTTGAAATAGCTTGCTGTGGACAAACTTCAGTGCAAACTTCGCAGTGGCGACAAGTGGAAGGAACAACGGTTTTATCGCCGCATTCTCCTCGTTGTATTTCATAGTCAAATTGCACACCATGTGGGCCATAGTTCATATTTCTTTCTACTTTGACGCGGGCAAGTGTCGGACTGCTATCCCCTTCATGGTTCCAACCACAGGCAATTTCACAGCGTCTGCAGCTAACACAAACCGTAGGGTTCACCACCATGAGTCCACCAGGCATGACTTCTACTATCTCTTGGCTATTACTGTCACTGCCACAACCGGTCAGAAAACTTATTAATGTTCCGCTATAAACTGTACCGACAGTAACGCCCATACCGCCTTTAAGCATTCCTCTTCTGGTAATCATATTTGATCCTTTATTAGTCAAAGCAATATAATTAAAATATGCATACACTTTGATTCCCGACAATTTATGCTAAAGTAATTATGTCTTTGATTTTTAACCTGCGTCACAATTACCCATATTGGGGCATTATTAGATCAAGTTACACGACATGCATCAGAGTAACGTTTTCAAGAATTAACAATTCAACATCTAGCAAATTTAAATAATGCCTCACTTCAAATTACTTTAATATAATTAACAAATAACTTTTAAATTTGGTTAATTAAGTGCAACTCGACTCATAACTAAGTTAATATCTATACCGCATACATTCCGATAAGAGTCCCGACAGAATCTAATTAAAAAGGAATGGAAAATGATGAAAACGAATACCCGTTCTCAATGGAAAATCTTTACGCCAATGGCAGTCGTAGTCTGTCTGATGACAGCCTGTTCCGATGGTGACGATGGGAAAGAAGGTCCACCAGGGATTGTGAGTATCAGCATTGAACAAGCGGATACACTCAAAGCGACAATAGAAAATGTGGTTATCGATGCACAAACTCATGTGCAGGTCGATTTCTTCCTCAGCAATGCCAATGGTATTGCGGTCACAGGACTAGAAAACCTGAAGGAGCTAGATACCTTAGGTGTCGGTATTGCCAAATTAGCACCGCCGCAGGAGCACTATCAAATCACCCAAGCCGCGGCGAATGCTATGGCAACAACTGGCACAGAAGTCACTAACTCTGCAGCAAGCGCGACAGATGCTGCGTTGCAATGGACCAGTTACATCAATAATCAAGTAGAACCTGCCACAAATGCCCAAGCGAATGCACAGACTCAGTGGCAAGCTGGCATTGAAAGCAGCTGTAAAACGGCGTGTCTAACCTCATTAGGCGCGGGCCAATACCGTTACACTTTGAGTAAACCACTCACGGGTTACTCCCAATTTACGGGGATAGATACCCAGTACTCGCCTGAGCTCACCCACAGGATTTACCTAGAGTTAAAACCGTTAGCAAACAGCACAATCGACACTCAGTTGATCAACAGCGTGTACGATTTTGTGCCCGCCACAGGACAGACTGTCGCGGCGGATATGGGCCGTAAAGTGATCGCGCCGGAACAAGCCTGTTTTCGATGCCATAACCCAGACTTAGCCAATACCGATACTCGCCTTTTGATGCACGGCAATAAACGTTTTGCCTTTGAGGGCTGCGTTGTCTGTCACACGACTTACTCTGGCGATCCTGAAACGGGTAATAGCCTTGATATGGCGACATTGACACACCAGATCCACCAAGCCAAATATCAAATTGTAGGTTACAAGGGGCAGCTATATGACTACGCCAATGTGACCTTTCCCGGTGATATGACCCAATGTCAGCAATGCCATATTCCCGGCGCAACGGCGCAAAGTGGCAATAGTAATATCCCCAGTAAAACCGCATGTCTTGACTGTCACAAAGCGCAAATTCCCGCAGATTGGAATGGCACTGTAGCGGGGTTATTCCACAATAGGGAAATTTTTGCCAACCCATGGACACTGGGCTGTAGCGGCTGCCACCCTGATAGCACTAATCCTGAAGGTGTTGGGCTTTTCCACAATGCCGCCGTGAAAACAGCCACTAAGCTGGTGAGCGATTTCCAAGTTAAGTTACTGAGTTCGCAGCTAAGCGTTGAAGCTAAGACCCTTGCGGTGACATTGCAAGTGCAGCAAATGGAGCAACTGCCCGCCAGTCAGCCTATGATAAAATCCTTCTGGTTGATTGCCACTGGTGAAACAAATAGCGCGAACATGCCAATCAATAACGGCCAGCGTAAAGTGTGGGATTTATTAGCAAACACGAGCGACGTCGCCTTAAAAATTACCGCGCCCAATCAGCTAACCGTCACTATATCTAACCTGTCGGCTGCCGATTTTGGCGATCTGAGTCAGTCAAAACTCTACAGTAAACTGGTGCTCTGTGCCGATAAAAATACTGGCTTTGCCGTTAACTGTAATATCGCAAATCAAGAGGTGAGTCTCAGTGCCATTAATTTGCTAAGCCTGCAAGGTCAAGCTGTTACTGCAAAAGCTAAGGTCGATGAACAGGCCTGTCGCCAATGTCATGATCAAGGATTAGAAGATAGAGTTCTGTCAGCGCATCAAATGAAAGGAATTTTTGAACCCAATAGCAGCTGTGGCACCTGTCATGCACCGCAAACGGCAACCGCACTGACCGATGGGCAATGTCAAAGTTGCCACAGTAATGATGCGATTATGTATCTCAATGCCAATGTGATGCATACTCCTGGGGCCAGCCAAATCAAGCCCTATCGCACCATCAACAATACTTTGAGCTACAGGGAAATGGTGCATTCACTGCATGCGGGAACCCGCACTGTAGTGGGTTTTGACAACCCACGTCCCGAACTCACTTACCCTAATGCAAAAAATAACTGTAGTGTTTGTCATAGCACAGGACAGCTCAGTCTCGAGGGGCTAAGTGCACAGCAATCCCTGTTAGTTGCGACACCCGATGCAGCCAACATAGGGCAAATTGCCGAGTACTCACCAACCTTAGCAACCTGCACGGCATGTCACACGCTTATCGATAGTTTAGTCGTCCATGCACGTAGCTTTGGCGGGGTTTACCAAAGCGATGCCAGCGGTGGTCGAATTTACCAATCAGGACAGGAGTCATGCGCAACCTGTCATGCCGAAGGTCGCTCATCGGGGGTCGACAAGGTACACAAATAAGCCGTTAGATTTGATTTAATGCCAAAAAAAAACCGCTCACCATAATGGTGAGCGGTTTTATTTCATTCGTCCTATTTATCAATCTTTTGTCCGCACAAGGCTCAAAAGAGCAACGGCGAGCGCTTTACTTGATTTGACTTAGTTTAATGTCGTTGAGATTAAGGCTTGAGCACACTTTGGCTCTCTACTACCTGCGTTTGGCTATAGTCCTTAGGTCTAGAGTTCGACAAGGTAACACCACTTAAGGCTTCGGCGGTTAAGGTGTTATTGCCGTTCAATAAATCATTCAAAGTTCCAGAGTCGCCATTCACTAACCCTAACTCCCTGAGCATGGCATCGATAACAGGCGCATTGGCGCGATAGTTTAACGCTGCACTGGTCACTTGCTCTGCGATACCACCTTGATGGTGAGCACCTTCGCCACCCGCAGCAAATTGATGACCTGCACTATAACCTTGAAGAATCTTAATACCTTCGATATTTTCTAACGGCTTAACCGCTTGAGCCACGATTTCAGGCAAGGCCTTCAAAATGGCGAGGGATTTTTGCAGGGCAATCTGCTCATCACTCAAGACGTTTTCAGCTTCGTAAAGCGCTTGTTTACCCGCAGCTTCAACGGCATACACTTTTTCATCCGCTTCGGCCTGCAGTTTTTTCGCATCGGCACTGGCGCGCGCTTCAATCAGAATCGCACTCGATCTGTCTTCAGCTGCACGTTTCTCAGCTTCGGCCTGCACTGTTACGCCGACTGCATCACGCTCAGCTTCCTTACGAGCATCAATCACTTCAATCTCTTTGCGACGATTAGCTTCTGCCACTTGGCGCGCTGTGATTACCGCTTCTTCTTTTTCAACTTTCAGTTTTTCGGCTTCAGCTGCACGGGCACGAGCTGCTGATTCTTCTTCAGATTTGGCCGCAACCGCAATGCGTTTTTCCTGCTCAGAAACTTCGATATCCCTTTGCTGTTGAATGCGCGATTGCTCAATCGACTTATACTTTTCAATCTCACGGGTTTCGATATCTTTGGTCTTTTCGATTTCAGCGGTTTCAATGGCGCGCTCTTTAGCAATCTCGGCTTCGCGTTCTTCACGGGCCTTGTTTTCTTTCTGCTTAATAATCTCTGCTTTTTGATCGGCGCGTTTAAATTCGAGTGACTGTTGCTGGATCAAGCGCGCTTCTTCTTCCGACTTTTCAATCTCTAGGGATTCCTTTTCAGCTTCGAGGTTACGCTGCTCGATCTTAATGCGGTTTTCCTGCTGAATATCGTTGGTTTCTTTGCGTTTCTCTTCGATAATCTTCGCCAGACGCGCACGACCTTCGGCGTCAAATGCGTTGTTTTCATTAAAAAACTGCAAATCAGTTTGATCGAAACCCGTTAATGAAACCGATTCGAGTTCGAGACCGTTTTTCTCCAGATCGTTGGCGACGTTATTTTGCACCCGTTGCACAAAATCGGCACGCTGCTCATGCATTTCTGTCATGGTCATTTCGGCGGCCACGGCACGCAGCACGTCGACAAACTTAGACTCCATCAGCTTTTTAAGCTCTTCAACGCGGTTTGTACGCGTGCCTAAGGTTTGCGCTGCCATTTTACCGAGATGGTTTCATGTAATACAGGCAACACAATAGCGCCGCCATCTTTAATGATTTTCTCACCCCCAAAGCCGGTACGCACAAAGGCCATTTCTTTGGTTGCACGTTTATATAACTTAGCGAAAATTAACCCGATCACAATGAGGCCGAGTAGCACCATACCCGCAACGAGCAAAATAAAACTACCGGATGAACCTACGTTTGTTAACACATCCATTTGATTTCCTTTCAATTGATTTATGGCTTGGGAAGATTAATTATCAAAACGCGTAGCAGACCAGACGCGGCCTTCTCGCTTAAGCAGCACGACTTGAGTGCCTGAGGCAAACTCGATATCCGAAGTTTCGGGCTCGACTAAAACGTAATGTTTTTGTTGATGTTTATCGCGAACGACAGCTTCAGAGGGCATGCCTTTAATTGCGCAACCTAAGGTGATAGTGCCGACATAGCCGCTAAGATCATCTAGCGAGATCGCACTCGATTCATTTTTAGGTAAATGATCAGCAAGCACTCGGCCAAAATAACGGCAAGAAAATGCACTGGCGACAATAGCAATGGGTAAAGTGAACAGTTGCGGCAGTAAAAAACCGGCAACACTAACACTGATAAAATTGACGATATAACCCGCAATCGCAAAACTGGTCAGCGCAAGCACAAACCAAATAAGTAATGGGAGTCTATTTAGACACAGCCAACCGGCAATGCCCGTGAGTCCACCCGCGCCCACATCAGCATCATATTCCACATCAGCAGGCACCCATTGGTCTAACGCACTTAACATGCTTAAACCTATGAATAATGCGAAGACTTCAAACACACCAAGGGCCAGTACGCAGGCAAAAGCTATGGTGTAAGGTAAATTAGGCTGTTCAACTAAAAACGCCCACATAGTCATCTCCTTGAACAATACAGCATTCCATTTATTTCACTGTAATTATCGACTTAACCACAACAGAATAGCAAGGCAAGCACAATTTCCAAACTAAAAATTGTCCCTAAAATAGATTTTGACTATCACTCTGCTGCGCCAAAATCGCGTGGCCATCTTCGCTGCTAGTACCCTATCGAAAACCACTTTAACACTACAACTCTCTTTTTAACTTAGCCCGCTAGCGCTGCAAATAGCCGTAATCGCCATATATGGCGTGGATGCCATTTATTCAGGAGCAATAAATGGCCTTGCCTCAAGTGCGTTACTATAGCGTTAATATCAGCCCACTGAGTCCTGCATCTTCAGGTTGTTTGAGTATACTGTTGACGTCATTGTATGATCATCCTGTTATTGTTATTTATTCGCGCAGGATTTGATGCGCCAGAAGGGAAATTCCATGGACTCACCCAAGAGCAAAGTACCAACACCAAGTTACGATAAACTGACAGCACATTTTCAAAAAATTTCTCACTTTGAACATTTCAGCGCTCTTGGTGACTGGGATCAAGCAGCCATGATGCCTATGGGCGGTAATAGCGATCGCGGCGATGCAATGGCTGAACTGGCGCGACATATCCACACACTCAAAACCTCAACCGTCTTAGCCGAACACTTACACAGCGCGACGGACGAATCTCTCACAACGGAACAACAAGCTAACCTGCGGGAAATGCAGTACCAATATCAACAGGCAAATTTAGTGCCCGGCGATCTCGTGCAAGCCAAAACTAAAATGGCCTATCAATGTGAGAATGCGTGGCGTGAACAACGTAAAAATAATGACTGGCAAGGCTTTAAACCAAACCTCAAAGCGGTAATTGCACTTGCTAAGGAAGAAGCGCAGATCCGCGGCGAAGCCCAGAATATTTCCCCCTATGATGCCCTGCTCAATAAATTTGAGCCGGGAATGACCTCGGCAAAGCTGGAGCAAACCTTTGGCGGACTGAAAGATTGGCTACCGACACTCATCCAAGAAGTGCTGGCTAAACAGGCAAACGAGCCTAAGTTAACGCTAAATGGTCCCTTCGATGTTAGCGCGCAGCAAGCCCTTGGCCGAGACGTAATGGATTTTCTGGGGTTTGACTTTAACCACGGTAGGCTGGATATCAGCAGCCATCCATTCTGTGGCGGCGTGCCAAGCGATGTACGGATAACGACTCGCTACAATGAGGCTGATTTCAGTAGCGCTATCATGGGTATAGTTCATGAAACAGGCCATGCCAGATATGAGCAAGGTTTACCTAAAGCGTGGCGTGGACAACCTGCGGGACTGGCGCGTTCTATGGGTATCCACGAGAGCCAGAGTCTATTCTGCGAAATGCAACTCGGGGCAAATCCGGCATTTTTACGCCAATTGCAGCCTAAAATTGCGCAACATCTTAATTGTCATTTTAGCGCCCAAGAATTAGCACAGCATTACACCCGCGTAGCGCCCGGACTTATCCGCGTCGATGCCGATGAAGTCACCTATCCTTGCCACATTTTACTGCGCTTTGAGGCAGAAAAAGCCTTTATCGACGGCAGCTTAACCGTAGAGGATTTGCCTGATTTTTGGTCGACGCAGATGCAACAACTGCTGGGGATTAATACCGATGGCAACTACCAAGACGGTTGCATGCAGGATATCCATTGGGCCGTTGGTGAACTAGGGTATTTCCCAAGTTACACCTTAGGCGCCATGTATGCCGCCCAATGTCGTTTTGCGATGGAAAAAGCCTTAGGGCCAATTGAAACCCTAATCGATACAGGCAAGTTGAACTCGGTATTCCAATGGCTGAGTGAACACATTTGGTCTAAGGGATCTTTGCTCACAACCGATGAACTGATACGCCAAGCAACGGGTGAAACCCTAAATGGTCAATATCTTGAGCGTCACCTGCGCCAACGATATCTGGGCACTTAACCGCTGCTAATGCTTATACCCAAGCTACCTGAAGAGTCGAGTTTCAGAGCGCCTAGGGTGCATCAATTCAAGGCGCATCAATGACAGAATGTCGGCCACCTTTTGAATTGATGCAACACGGAAGTGAAGTGCCCTAGGCGCTCCGTCCCGGCGGGTTTTAACGCACTTTATGCTGCGTTGGTTATTTTTAACTTAGCCCGCTAGGTCTGCAAATAACCGCCTTGCCTAAAGTGCGTTAAATTCCCGCTGAATCCTGTATCTTCAGGTTGTTTGGGTATACAAGCGCTGAAAGCTCAGTTTATACGGGTTTTAAAGCGCTTTATATTGCCGCTGGAGCCTGCATTTTAACGCTGCTTGAGGTTATAATGCCGAGCTTATTTGAATCAGGACTCTTGAAACAGGATAAATGTCAGCCATGTTACTGCGTGCAATCACCCCAGAGGATTGGGATGCCATTTTAGCGATCCAAGACGAGTGTTACTCACAACTGGATCCTGAGCCACTGCACGTACTGCAAAGTAAATGGCAGGTATCACCTCAGTCCTGTTTTGTGTTCGAAGTGGATAAGTCGGTTGTCGGTTATTGCTTGGCTCACCCATGGACCGCCAATATGCCGCCCGCGCTATATCAGCCCATCACCCATTTACCTAAGGCTGATACCTTATACCTACACGATATTGCGATTTCAGCCAAAGCCCAAGGTTTAGGCGCTGGCGCTAAGGCGCTGACCCGCCTAACACTATTGGCGGATCGCTATAATCTCAATTCCTTATCCCTAGTAGCCGTACAAGGTGCCGACAGCTATTGGCTTAAAATGGGTTTTAAACCTAAGGCAATCGATAAATGCCTTGGCAGCTATACTGACGATGCTATGTATATGATTTATAAATTTAATCATAGAGATGAAAAATGAATCCAACCCTAACCACTATCGGTTTACTTTGCTTAAGTAATATTTTTATGACCTTTGCTTGGTACGGGCATTTGAAAACGCTAGGCTCAAAACCTTGGATTATTGCGGCCTTAGTGAGCTGGGGTATCGCCCTATTTGAATACTTGCTGCAAGTGCCTGCTAACCGTATCGGCTACACAGTAATGAATGTCGGCCAGTTAAAAATTTTACAAGAAGTCATCACCTTAAGTTTGTTTGTCCCCTTTGCCTATTTCTATATGAAAGAACCATTGAAGCTCGATTATCTGTGGGCAGGACTGTGCATCTTAGGTGCTGTGTATTTTATTTTTAGAAGTGAATTTAATTAATTTCAGACTTATTTCAGGAGAGCTCCCCCATGGCCCGTCAAGTCACTTATACCTTCAAAGGTAAGACTAAAACTATCGCCTTTAGCTACGACAAACACCATGATTTATATGAAGCTGTGGCCGAAGCCGAGGGCATAGATCTGACCAAATTTTTGGCTATGGAGCAACAAGTCGCCATGACATCTCGTAAAGGTGCCAAGGCTGAAAAAGAATTCAGGAAAGTAGAGTTTGCCCGCTTTGGTTTTAGCAATATCCACTTTGTCAGAGATGAAGAACCTGAAGCCTAGGCTAATGTATTAATTGTTTTTGTATTAGCTGTAAGCACTTCAATAACAGGACACTATAATGCTCAATACCGAACATGCTAACTTCCCCCGCGCAGGATTCTTCCGCCGCCTAGGCGCTGCAGTTTACGATTCGATGTTAGCCGTGGCCGTCTATATGGTTGCTGGCGCAATGGGCTTTGGGATTTTCTACGGCCTCACCGCTTCAGGACTGGCTGGCATGAATGGCTTTGAGCATGTCTCAGATGCACTCAATGGCACGCCAGCTTATCAGGGAATTTATCAACTTTGGCTTGCCTTGTGTGTCGGCACTTTCTACGCATTATTCTGGAGTAAGGGCGGTCAAACCTTAGGGATGCGCGCTTGGCGGCTTAAAATTCAACATCCTAATGGCCAAAACTTAAGCCTGATCACTGCCTACGCTCGCATCATTTGGTCACTGCTCGGCATTGGCAATTTATGGATTTTAATCAATGATGATAAGCGCGCACTGCAGGATATGATGACTCGCTCGGAAGTGGTTGTATTGTCTAAAGAAGCTAACCAAATGCGTAACTGGCACGGCGCTTAGTAGTCAAAAGTATGATTAAAAAAACTGGGCTAAATAAGGATATGCTTTGGTAAACAATATGGATAAAAAAATTAGCTCTGATTTACTAATTATTCTGGCTATGTTCTTTATAGCTATAGCGTTAATAAGTTTAGGTTGGATTTTTGGAAAGTATGTAAACTCATCACTAATCGGAAATTTATTCGACTGGCTTGTTAAGTTCGTAACTATTTTAGGTGGATTTGCTACTGTGTTCACTGCATATATAGCCGGAAAAGCTTTGAATACATGGAGAACACAGTTTGAACACACTGAACGATATAAAGCTATAGTGGATTTAGAAAAGTCTTATAGACAATACATAGATAGTTTTTACATTTATCTTGATGCCCATATAAATTCTTGTAGATTGAAAAAGGAAGCTAAACTTTCTCCTAAAAATAGAGACATTGCTTTAAATGTAAACGATTACAGAGCCTCATGGGAACAAGCTAATGACCAATTTCAGAAATCATATCAATGGGCTAGAACATTTTTAATTGCAGAAGATATTGAAAATTTAGAAGGATATAGATATCAAAAGAATGAGCGCGAAGGAACTTCCTATTTTGAGAATACAAATATTCTGATGCAAAAAATAATACAATCACCAACGACTCAAAATCGTGAAACTTTTCAAATTTATTCATTTGAACTAATGAAAGAATTACTCGCATTAAGAAAAAAATGAACAAATGAAACTTAATAAAAAACGACGCTTTTGCGTCGTTTTTTATTATCAAAGCGGTATCATCGCCGGATAAAGTAGAAGGCAACGCCGGTAAACAGCAAGCTTGGTGCCACTGCCCCCACATAAGCAGGTAGCTCATACACTATACTCATGGGGCCAAAAATCTCATTACTGATATAAAAGCTAAAACCTGCTACGACCCCAAGTAATACGCGCGCACCCATAGTCACAGTCCGCAGCGGACCAAATACAAACGACAGTGCCACTAACATCATCACTGCGACCGTCACGGGCTGCATCACCTTGCGCCATAAAGCAAGCTCATAACGGCTGGGATCTTGACTGTTAGTTTTAAGGTAATCAAGATAACCGACCAGACCACGTATAGATAACGCCTCGGGTTTAATCGACACTACGCTGAGCTTATCTGGCGTTAAACTCGATTGCCATTGGTCTTCTTCAAGATACTCAAGCACGACTTTTTCATAACTTAAATCAGTACGTTTAACGTCAAATAAACGCCAGCGATCTTGGGAAAATACCGCTCGGTCTGCGTGAACTACGTTAGTGAGCTTAAGTTCGCTATTGAATTTATAAAGCGTGATATTGCTGAGTTTATTGATGTTTTCAACTTCACCAATATTAACGAACAAATCACCATCCTTTGCCCAAATTCCACGGTGGGACTTAATTAAACTCCCTCCAGAGAGTTTAACAGCTTGTAACTCATTGGCTTTTTGCTCAGCAATCGGTGCGCCCCATTCCCCTAAAACCATCACCAATAACATCAAAGGCACAGCAGTTTTCATCGCCGACATAGTGATCTGTAAACGTGACATGCCAGAAGCTTGCATCACCACAAGTTCGGAATTTGATGCCAACATTCCCATACCAATCAAAGCGCCTAGCAAGACGGCCATAGGGAAAAACATTTCAATATCCCGTGGCACTAAAAATAAAACATAGATGCCAGCATCCATCATGCTGTAGGTGCCACGGCCAACTAAACGCAGCTGATCAACCCATTTGATGATGCCCGACAAACCAGTCAACACCAGCAAACAAAGCGCTGAAGTGCTTAACAATATTCTGGCGATATAAAGGTCTAATATCTTCATGCTGCCACCTTCTTATTGGCAAACAAGGACGATATACGACTGAAAATAGGCCTATCTTTGCCGAGCAAGAATAACCCCATCAAGAGCGCAGAAACATGGATCCACCACATACCTAAATACAATGGAATAATCCCATCTTGCAATGCCTTACGTCCCGCGACCATTAGCCCAAAATAGCCAAGGTACAAAAGTACTGCTGGGAACATCTTAGCGAACTTACCTTGGCGCACATTCACCCGCGCCAACGGCACAGCAATCAGGGTCATAATTGGAATCGCGAGCGGGATAGCAAGACGCCAGTGGAATTCAGCAGCGGCTTCAGCACCTTCAATTTTAACGAGTTCATCAACGGGCAGTGCAGATAACTTTCGGCGACGCTCATCAACTTGCTGCTCTTTAATTTGCATTTTATAACCACCAAATTCGATCATTTGGTAGTCCTTCGCCTTCGGGCTGCCTTGATAACGCACACCGTCATTCAAGTTCAATTGTTGAGCACCTGAACTATCTTCCTGTACTCGTCCACCTTTAGCCACCACGACATTGGTCACGCCAGTTTCATCATCAGGATCAGGTAACTGGGCTACAAACACTTTATCTAACTCGTTATCTTTACCAATACGCTCAACAAATAATACCGCGCGACCATTGGGACTCGCCTGAAAACGCCCTTGGATTAAGGCGGCAAGACCCGCTTCGGACTGGGCTTTTTCGAGCACTTGGTTTTGCTGTTCTTCTGCCCAAGGAGCAACATAAAGGGATAAATAGCCAGTAAACAGCATATTGATCACGGCGAGGATCAGCGTTACGCGGGTGACATACCACTCACTGACCCCAACACCGTGGAGGATGACCATTTCATTTTCGGAATACATACGGCCGTGGGCCAGTAAAATACCCAAGAACAAACTTAGCGGCAGCACTAAGATCACCAGATAAGGCAAGTTAAGCCCAATCAGAGTCATGATTAAAGAGGCGGGAAAATCGCCGTCGGAGGCATCGGCCAGTATACGCACGAAATGCTGGCTAATAAAAATAGTTAACAGCACTAAAAGTACCGCAATTTGTGCCTTTAAAACTTCTCGAATAAGGTATTTAAATACAATCACAGGCAGGATCCGGTCTCTAAACTTATCTTTTTGCTGGTAACAGACTAACTTTCATGTAAACTGTTTACTTTTGATAGTTTTCTGACCAGCTTCAGGGGTTCTAGGTAAACTTAACGTCACGAAATGCGTGACTCAAGCGCCGAGAATAAATCACCTTTGGAGTAATAACTTAGGCCCTTTTCGGGACAAGCAGACATTATCCAATAAATATAAAAATTTGTCTTTAAGAATCTAGGAGTGCTCATGGAGTTTAGCGTAAAGAGCGGTAGCCCCGAAAAACAACGCTCAGCCTGTATCGTGGTCGGTGTTTATGAACCCCGTCGTCTGTCGGGTATCGCGGAGCAATTAGATAAAATTAGCGAAGGTTATATCAGTAACCTACTGCGTCGCGGCGATCTGGAAGGTAAACCTGGCCAGATGCTATTGCTGCACCATGTTCCTAACGTATTGAGTGAACGTGTATTATTAGTGGGTTGTGGCAAAGAACGAGAATTAGACGAACGCCAATACAAACAAATCATCACTAAGACAATCAACACCCTTAACGAAACGGGTTCAATGGAAGCGGTTTGCTTCTTAACTGAACTGCATGTGAAAGGACGCGATACGTATTGGAAAGTACGTCAAGCGGTTGAAACCACTAATAGCAGTCTTTATAGCTTTGATGCCCTGAAGACCCGCAAAGGTGAAACTCGCCGTCCACTGCGTAAATTAGTGTTCAATGTCCCGACTCGCCGTGAATTAACCTTAGGTGAGCGCGCCATCGAGCATGGTATGGCTGTATCTGCTGGCATGCATTTATGTCGCGATGTAGCCAACATGCCACCGAACATCTGTAATCCAGCCTATTTAGCTTCTCAAGCTCGCCAAATGGCTGAAATACACGACACTCTGCATGTCACCACTGTTGGTGAAGAGCAAATGGCCAAACTGGGCATGAACTCATACCTTGCAGTCGGTCGCGCCAGTGCCAATGAATCCATCATGACTGTGATGGAATACAAGGGCGCTGTCGATAGCACAGAAAAACCCATCGTATTAGTCGGTAAAGGGTTAACCTTCGACTCGGGTGGTATTTCATTGAAGCCTGGCGAAGCCATGGACGAAATGAAGTACGACATGGGCGGCGCAGCGGGTGTTATCGGCACCATGAAAGCCATCTGTGACATGAAGTTACCTATCAACGTTGTGGGTATTCTGGCTGGCTGTGAAAACATGCCATCGGGTAATGCTTACCGTCCAGGTGACATTCTGACCACTATGTCAGGCCAAACCGTTGAAGTGTTAAATACCGATGCGGAAGGCCGTCTAGTTCTATGTGACGTATTAACCTATGTTGAGCGTTTCGATCCTGAATTGGTTATTGATACTGCAACCCTGACTGGTGCGTGTGTGATTGCCCTTGGTAAACACGCATCGGGTCTGTTCTCATCGCATAACCCTCTGGCACACGAGCTATTAAGTGCCGGTGAGCAAAGTGGTGACCGCGCATGGCGCATGCCATTGTGGGATGAGTATCAAGATATGCTCGACAGCCCATTTGCTGACATGACCAACTTAGGTGGCCGTCCTGCTGGAGCTATCACTGCAGCATGTTTCCTTTCGCGCTTTGCTAAAAAGTACAACTGGGCTCACTTAGACGTTGCAGGCACAGCTTGGAATAGCGGTGCTAACAAAGGTTCTACGGGCCGTCCAGTGCCACTATTGACTCAGTTCCTGATCAATCGTGCTGGCGTCGAACTCGGCGAATAACCAACTATCCGGCCTTAGTGTGTTAAAGGCTCGATAAATGAAAGGCGAAGATGAAAATCTTCGCCTTTTTTATTTTCTTAATTTAATCAGAAAATCGATTTCCTGAATAAGAACTTGAATAAAAAACTGAACAACTAATGGTTTTAGAATAATTTTTCAAAGAGTTATAGCTCTACCCTCTTCATCTCCAACGGTTTGAAAGCATCCCATTAAGTCCAGCCAGACAGTGATAGATAAAACCTCACCGTAAGGTTTGCCCTAAGCATTAACCCATACTGACTTTTAGTGTAAACTGCTGCTCTCGTTCACCACTAAAACAAGTGAAGCAAGGCATTGAAATCATGACTCAAGTGCTGTTTTATCTTATGCCGCCAGTGGCATCGCCTGCCAAAGCCAAGGCTGATTCACCTGTTGAAACCGCGAATGCGAACCCTGCACTTTGCGAGATGCATCTTCTGGCATGCCAACTGGCGCAACAGGCTTTTGTGAAGCAACAATGGGTCTATATCCATTGCCAAGATAAACAGCAAGCCCATGCAATTGATGAACTTTTATGGCAGTTTGAGCCAAGTGCCTTTGTACCTCATAACCTCAAAGGTGAAGGCCCGATGACGGGATCGCCGGTAGAAATTGGTTTTGATCGCCTCGGCGCCAACAAAAGTCGCCAAGTTCTGATTAATCTTGCAGACCAAGCGCCCCCATTTGCGGTAAACTTTGGCCACATTATCGATTTTGTTGCCAATGACGATCAGCATAAAGCGGTCGCTCGCGAACGTTATCGACAGTATCGCGGCTTAGGGGTCAATTTACAGACCCAAGACTTAGCAACACATCCACTTAATTAGTTTGAGACAGACACGTTCCCATGGAAAAAATATACGATCCGCAGTCCATCGAGCAAACGCTTTACCAAAACTGGGAAGAGCAAGGTTACTTCAAGCCACACGGCGATGAATCCCAAGGCAATTATTGCATCATGATCCCGCCACCAAACGTGACGGGCAGCTTGCACATGGGCCACGCCTTCCAAGACACCATCATGGATACCTTGACCCGTTACCAACGGATGAAAGGCAAAAATACCCTATGGCAAGTCGGTACTGACCATGCGGGTATCGCCACCCAAATGTTGGTTGAGCGTAAGCTTGAAGCCGAAGAAGGCAAAAATCGCCATGACCTAGGTCGCGATGCCTTTATGGATAAAGTGTGGGAATGGAAAGCGCAATCGGGCGGCACTATCACTAAGCAGCTACGTCGTATGGGCGCTTCTGTTGATTGGGACCGCGAGCGTTTCACTATGGACGAAGGCTTGTCCAAGGCCGTGCAAGAAGTGTTTGTACGTCTGTACGAAGACGAGTTGATTTATCGCGGTAAGCGTTTGGTCAACTGGGATCCAAAGCTGCACACGGCTATCTCTGATTTAGAAGTGGAAAGCAAAGAAAAACAGGGCCACATGTGGCATCTGCGTTATCCACTGGCCGACGGTGAACTGACAGCCGATGGTAAAGACTATTTAGAAGTCGCTACCACGCGCCCAGAAACCATGCTCGGCGACAGTGCGGTTGCAGTGCATCCCGATGATGAACGCTATCAAGCGCTGGTCGGTAAGTTTATTCTGTTGCCGATTGTTAACCGCCGCATTCCTATCGTGGCCGACGATTACGTCGACATGGCCTTTGGTACAGGTTGCGTGAAGATCACCCCAGCCCATGACTTTAACGACTATGAAGTCGGTAAACGTCACAACCTACCCATGTTCAACGTGCTGACCTTAGATGCCGCCATTCGCGTGAGCGCCGAAGTGGTGAACTTTGACGGTACTTTCAACAAAACGCTCGATGGCAGCCTGCCTGAACGTTTTGCCGGACTTGACCGTTTTAAAGCCCGCGATGCTATCGTCGCCGAATTTGACACCTTAGGGCTGCTCGAAAAAATCGCACCTCATGCCTTGAAAGTGCCTTACGGCGATCGCTCAGGTGTGGTTATCGAGCCGATGCTGACCGACCAATGGTATGTGGCTGTTGCGCCAATGGCGAAAACCGCTATCGAAGCAGTTGAAAATGGCAGCATTAAATTTGTGCCGCAGCAATACGAGAACATGTACTTCTCGTGGATGCGCGACATTCAAGACTGGTGTATTTCGCGTCAATTGTGGTGGGGTCACCGCATCCCAGCTTGGTACGACGAAAACGGCAAAGTCTATGTCGGCCGCAACGAAGCCGAGGTACGTGCTAAGCACAATATTGCCGACTCAATGACATTACGCCAAGACGAAGACGTACTGGACACTTGGTTCAGCTCAGCCCTGTGGACTTTCTCGACCTTAGGTTGGCCTGACAATTTAGAAGATTTAAAAACCTTCCACCCAACCGACGTGTTGGTGACAGGTTTTGACATCATCTTCTTCTGGGTTGCCCGTATGATCATGATGACCATGCACTTCATCAAAGATGAAGACGGTAAACCACAAGTCCCGTTCAAAACCGTCTACGTAACCGGTCTTATCCGCGATGAAGCGGGTAACAAGATGTCAAAATCTAAGGGCAACGTACTCGATCCATTAGACATGATCGACGGTATCGGCCTTGAAGATCTCGTTGAAAAACGTACCGGTAATATGATGCAGCCACAACTGGCCGCCAAAATTGAAAAGAGCACTCGCAAAGAGTTTGCTGACGGTATAGAAGCCCACGGCACTGATGCACTGCGCTTTACGCTTGCGGCAATGGCATCAACGGGTCGTGACATCAACTGGGATATGAAGCGCTTAGACGGTTACCGTAGCTTCTGTAACAAGTTATGGAACGCCTCACGCTACGTGCTGATGAACACAGAAGATCAAGATTGCGGCCCTGGCTCACCAGAGTACAAAGGTGGCGAGATGGAGCTGTCGTTGGCAGATCGCTGGATTATTGGCTTGTTCAATCAAACCGTTAAGACCTTTGACGATCACATGGCGGCCTATCGTTTCGACTTAGCGGCCAATACCCTGTATGAGTTCACTTGGAACCAGTTCTGTGACTGGTACTTAGAGTTAACCAAACCGGTATTGCAAAACGGCAGCGAAACGCAAATGCGCGGCACCCGTCACACCTTAGTGACAGTGCTCGAAGCGATGCAACGCCTGATGCACCCTATGATGCCGTATATCACTGAAACCATTTGGCAGCGCGTTAAACCGTTAACCGGTGTCACTGGTGATACCATTATGCTTGCGCCGTTCCCAACATTTGATGCCGCTAAAGTCGATAGCGCAGCAATGGCCGATTTAGAATGGGTTAAGCAAGTAATCGTCGCGGTGCGTAACATTCGCGCCGAACTGAACATTGCCCCATCTAAGCCGCTAAATGCCCTACTTCGTGGTGTTAGCGCGCAGGATAAAGCCCGTGTAGAAGCAAACCAAACCTTCTTCACTACGCTTGCCCGCTTAGAAAGCATGACCATTTTAGCCGATGGCGAAACTGCGCCTATGTCGACCACAGGTTTGATTGGCGAAATGGAGCTGCTGATCCCTATGGCAGGCTTAATCGATGTCGCCGCCGAAATGGCCCGTATCGACAAACAGCTTGAAAAGCTCGGCCAAGAGATCGCTCGTATCGAAGGCAAATTGTCGAACCAAGGTTTTGTGGCAAAAGCTCCTGCCGACGTTATCGACAAAGAGCGCGCTAAGATGGCCGATCTCAAGCGTGATATGGATAAGCTCAACGAGCAAAAATCTGAGTTCGCTAAGTTAGAAGCTTAAGCTTCTCATTTACTCTGATTCACTTGTTATGATTGGTTCTAACTGAATGAAGGGCAGCCACTTGGCTGCCCTTCTTGTATCTAGATCGCTGCAATCTATGAGCAATTATGAGCCTTAATCTACGCTCTTGGGCCAGATGCCGCATTGAACCCGAGTCAATTCTAAACACTGCCATTTAACCTACGGCACAGTATTGAAACCACCTCACCATTCATCCTCATCATTCCCCGTGATCTATCGCTCATGAGCTCACACGTAGCCCATCACTGCCGACATAATTAAACACCACACATGTAGACTAAAGAACAGCTAATACCTCCAGAGGCAGCACTGAGAGACTGACATTGAGTGC
This sequence comes from Shewanella sp. SM69, assembly GCF_025653985.1. Classification (NCBI taxonomy): domain Bacteria; kingdom Pseudomonadati; phylum Pseudomonadota; class Gammaproteobacteria; order Alteromonadales; family Shewanellaceae; genus Shewanella; species Shewanella sp. SM69. The sequence goes on along the minus strand of NZ_JAKKRV010000003.1, from coordinate 223,814 downwards.
AGACATGAATATCTAATGTCGTCATAGACTCTCAACACAGGCAAAAGCAGATTCTTCAGTGAGTTGAACCTAAGAAAGAGAAGTGTTTAAAACGAAATGGCTAAAGATAGCGACACCGAAGATAGCTAAGGTAAAGCAAAAGATGATGATGCAAAGTTAAGGTTAAACCTAAGCGGGTAAAAATATAATGAGTTAAACCTTACAGATTAAAAAATAAAAAGGCCCTGCAATTGCTTGCAGGGCTTATCTATATGGTGCGCGTGGAAGGAGTCGAACCTCCGACCGCCTGGTTCGTAGCCAGGTACTCTATCCAGCTGAGCTACACGCGCAAACTCGTTTTTGTACTTCTAAAGATCCAATCAAGATTGAGTCTAGAATAAGCACTTTTATCTGGCAAATTTATTCTATTCTTCTCGACTAAAAGAATAGAATGGCGGAGAAGGAGGGATTCGAACCCTCGATGGGAGTTAAAGCCCATACTCCCTTAGCAGGGGAGCGCCTTCGGCCACTCGGCCACCTCTCCGCGTTTAACGCTTTAAATCAACAAGACGTATCTCGTTAACTATATTGGTGCGCGTGGAAGGAGTCGAACCTCCGACCGCCTGGTTCGTAGCCAGGTACTCTATCCAGCTGAGCTACACGCGCATGTTAAACGGTAAAACACTAATACGACCTAAATCATATTAATTTAAATTGGTGCGCGTGGAAGGAGTCGAACCTCCGACCGCCTGGTTCGTAGCCAGGTACTCTATCCAGCTGAGCTACACGCGCATGTTAAACGGTAAAACATTAATACGATTTAAATCATATTAATCTAAATTGGTGCGCGTGGAAGGAGTCGAACCTCCGACCGCCTGGTTCGTAGCCAGGTACTCTATCCAGCTGAGCTACACGCGCATTTTAACTCTTTGCTATAAGCAATTATCTACAAAATTTCTTATGAAATTCAAAACTGATGAGTTAAAGATTAACTAATGCAGAGATGGTGCGCGTGGAAGGAGTCGAACCTCCGACCGCCTGGTTCGTAGCCAGGTACTCTATCCAGCTGAGCTACACGCGCGACTTGTATCTAAATTTACTTTTACATCAAACACTAATAAAAAATGGTGCGCGTGGAAGGAGTCGAACCTCCGACCGCCTGGTTCGTAGCCAGGTACTCTATCCAGCTGAGCTACACGCGCACTGTTTTCTATCAGTAAGAAATGGCGGAGAAGGAGGGATTCGAACCCTCGATGGGAGTTAAAGCCCATACTCCCTTAGCAGGGGAGCGCCTTCGGCCACTCGGCCACCTCTCCGTTTTCTTGGCGCACATATTACTGTTTGACGAAAATAAGTCAAACCCTTTTTCCGAAACAGATTCCATTTGAACTGTTTTTAATCACATTGCTGTTATATCAAGCCAATGTATTGATTTACGCCAATCTTTCGGTCTAAAAAATAAAAAAGCCAGTTAAAAAACTGACTCTTCTGTTGCCGTAGTACCCTTGCCAAAACAAGGTACTAAAAGTTACCACCTTCCGATGGTGTACCTGATTTTTCAGATTGAATGCGTTGGTAGATTTCTTCGCGATGAACAGAAACCTCTTTTGGTGCATTCACACCAATACGCACTTGATTGCCTTTTACCCCTAGCACTGTAACTGTGACTTCATCACCAATCATCAGTGTTTCGCCAACACGACGAGTCAAAATCAGCATTCGATAGCTCCTTTATTTCTTAATTCAGCTTACACACGGCACTCATCCGGTAGATGGGCTTATTATAAGGTCAGCTTAGTACAAATTAATAGTATTCAATACTCAAACGGTTATTTAATTACACCTTATTTAGCTCGAAAGCGTGATGTAACGCCCGAACCGCCTTGTGTAAGTCCCTTTCATCGATAACGGTTGATAATTTACTCTCTGACGTCGTGAGTAACTTAGCATGAATAGTTTCATTACCCAAGACTTCTAACATCTTAGTCAATAATCCCATTTTTGCCTGTAAACCTTTGCCAACTAAAGATACTTTTGCACGTTGCCGTTCGATAATCAATGGTCCGAGAGCAAGGCTTTCACTTAAGCCTTCGAGCTCATTAAGCAGAGTATCAACCTTAGCTTCAGCGAGCATAAAACTGACTCGACCCGAAGGATCATCCTCATGGATCCTCAATGGAGAAATAAATTCCACATCGATTTCCAATCGCGTTAAGCAGCCTAACAGCGCTTGATAACGTTCACTGGTGGTAAACAGCCCTTCAATCGTTAGCGTTGCCAGCGCCTTATTAATCGCAATACCTTGCACTAATGAGGCAATCGTTAATTCCGACTCGTCGCCAAATTGGATTAACGTCCCCTGCCCAGCTTCAAAGCTCGACAATACTCGCAGCGGTACGCGAAAACGCTCGGCGTATTCAACAGAATCGGGATGCAATACTTTAGCGCCGAGCTTTGCCATTTCGAGCATCACATCAAACCCAATCACATCGAGGCGACGTGCACTGCTATCAATATTAGGATCTGTGGTAAATACCCCAGCCACATCGGTAAAAATCTGGCATTCATCGGCTTCTAACGCTGCCGCTAAGGCTACTGCAGTGGTATCTGAACCACCGCGTCCTAAGGTGGTCACTTCGCCTTGAGGATCGATGCCCTGAAACCCTGCAACGATCGGCACAACACCATCGGCAAGCAAAGACTGCAAATATTCAGTATCCACTCGCTCGATACTGGCGCGGCCAAATTGACTATTTGTATGAATTTGCACTTGATCGCCCGTAAGGGATTTCGCTTTTATGCCGCGACGTTGTAGCGCCATCGACATCAAAGCAATACTCACTTGCTCACCCGTCGAGACTAGCATGTCTAACTCGCGCGCCGAGGCGCGCGGATTAATTTGTGCTGCAAGTGCAAACAGGCGATTAGTCTCACCCGCCATCGCTGATAAAACTAAGACTTGCTGCTCACCATTGTGAGCTGACTTTGTAATCTGCTCAGCAACCGCTTCGATACGTTCAATAGAACCCACCGAAGTGCCGCCGAACTTTTTCACAAAAAGCTTGCTACCACTAAGCTTTCGTTTTTGGGGCACAGCAACCTCTTAAGCTAGACGCTCAGTAATCCAAGGTAATACTTGAGCCAATGCCGCATCCAGATTTTCTGGCTGGCTACCGCCCGCTTGAGCCATATCAGGACGACCACCGCCTTTACCGCCCACTTGTGCAGCGACCATAGCGACTAGCTCACCCGCTTTGACTTTACCGATCAGATCGTTACTTACACCCGCGATCAGGTTAACTTTCCCTTCCTGCGCAGTGCCAAGAACGATAATGGCCGATTTCAATTTCTGTTTTAATTCATCTTGCAAGCCACGTAATGAACTTGCCTCAACGCCGTCTAATTTTTTGATCAGTACGTTAACGCCATTAACTACAACGGCATCGCCCACTAAGTCTGCACTCGCTGCGGCCGCTAGCTTATCTTTCAACTGCGCCATTTCTTTTTCGAGTTGCTTCATTTTGTCGAGCTGCGCTTTTAACTTAGCCACCACTGAGTTGGCATCGCCTTTCAATAAGGCAGCGGCTTCTTCCAGTTCAGCTTGTTGCTGCGCCACATAAGCCATAGCAGCAGCGCCAGTCACGGCTTCGATACGACGTACACCCGCTGCAATACCCGCTTCAGAGGTGATTTTGAATAAGCCGATATCGCCAGTGCGACCCACATGTGTACCGCCACATAATTCGATAGAGAAATCGCCCATAGTCACAACACGCACTTGTGAATCATATTTCTCACCAAAGAGTGCCATAGCGCCTTTCTCTTTAGCTTCATCTATGCCCATTTCAGCGGTTTTCAGCTCATGGTTACGACGAATTTGAGTGTTAACTAATTCTTCAACTTCTTTTAATTCAGCAGCTTTTACGCCTTCGAAATGGGAGAAGTCAAAACGTAAACGCTCTGGATCAACCAAAGAACCTTTTTGCGAGACATGAGTACCGAGCACTTGACGCAGTGCAGCATGCAGTAAATGCGTAACAGAATGGTTTAACTGAGTACGGTGACGCAGTTTTTTGTCCACTTTCGCTTCAATAACTTGGCCAACGCTCAAGCTACCTGTAGCCAAAACACCTTGATGGCCCGTTGCTTGACCATACTTTTGCGTATCGTTTACCGTAAACTCAATACCGTTCGCAACCAATTGGCCTTTATCGCCGACTTGACCGCCAGATTCCGCGTAGAAAGGTGTTACATCGAGCACGACAACGGCTTCATCACCCGCTTTGATCGCCGTCACTGACTCACCATTTTGATAAATCGCGGTGACCTTAGCTTGACCCGCTAATTCGGTGTAACCACTGAATGCAGTTTCAGCATCAATTTTCAGCGCAGCGTTATAATCTGCACCAAAGTTACCGGCAGCTTGTGCACGGCTACGTTGTTCAGCCATGGCGACTTCGAAACCGGCTTCATCGACAATGATGTTGCGCTCACGGCAGACATCAGCGGTCAAATCCATTGGGAAGCCATAGGTGTCATACAGCTTAAATACGGTTTCACCGTCTAAGGTGTCACCTTTCAACTCGTTTAAGGCAGTATCTAAAATGCCTAAACCACGTTCAAGCGTACGAGCAAATTGCTCTTCTTCCGCTTTCAGTGCTTTTTCAACAATCGCTTGAGTCTCAGCTAACCCTTTTGCTGCATCGCCCATCACCGCAATCAAAGACGGAACCAGCTTGTAGAAGAAAGCTTCGGTCGCACCTAACTTGTTACCATGGCGAACTGCGCGGCGAATAATACGGCGCAGCACATAACCACGGCCTTCGTTCGACGGCATAACGCCATCGGCAATTAAAAATGCACATGAACGGATATGATCGGCAATGACTCGCAGCGACTTTTCAGATAAGTCACTAACACCAATGACCTCTGCGGCTTTAGCAATCAAAGTACGGAAAATATCGATTTCGTAGTTAGAATGTACGCCCTGCATAATCGCAGCAATACGCTCAATCCCCATGCCTGTATCAACCGAGGGCTTAGGCAAAGGTAACATTTCACCCGATGCTTGACGGTTGTACTGCATGAAAACGATGTTCCAGATTTCGATGAAACGATCACCATCCTCTTCAGGACTGCCAGGACGTCCGCCCCAAATATGATCACCATGGTCATAAAAAATCTCAGTACATGGACCACAAGGACCGGTATCACCCATTTGCCAGAAGTTATCTGACGCAAAGGCAGCACCTTTATTGTCACCGATACGTATGATGTTCTCGGCAGCGACACCAATTTTTTTATTCCAGATTTCAAAGGCTTCATCATCTGTCTGATAAATAGTGACGCACAGACGTTCCTTAGGCAGCTTTAACGTTTCAGTTAAAAAAGTCCAACCCAAACGAATCGCTTCTTCTTTGAAATAATCACCAAAACTGAAGTTACCTAGCATTTCGAAAAAGGTGTGATGACGTGCTGTGTAGCCAACGTTATCCAAATCGTTATGTTTACCACCGGCGCGTACACAACGTTGAGCAGTGGTCGCACGCGTATAATTGCGTTTGTCCATGCCAAGAAACACGTCCTTGAACTGGTTCATGCCTGCATTGGTAAATAAAAGTGTGGGATCGTTGCCTGGCACTAATGAACTACTGTCCACAACTTGATGACCATTGCTGCGGAAAAATTCGAGGAAAGCGCTTCTGAGCTCTGCTGTAGTTTGATACATGAAATCATCCTGAATTGGGTAAGCATTACCAGCTACGCCTTAGGCTAGCCGTATTTCTATTTGCCCAGCATTATAAGCAGACTAAGGAAGGACGACCAGTCTTGATTGGTGATATACACATCAGGAATTTAATATTTTAGCGTGAATCGCCCACACCAGAGTCACTAGAAGCAAAACGACAGGATAAAGCACAAATAAAGACGGTGTAAGTTTATCGCGGCACGGACAATATTTAAGCAAGTGAGTCTAATGTGGAGTACGAAATGGACAAGACCCTTTGATGATATTTAGATGAGCTTTTACAGTCTTAGCTTCAAATTTAATAATCTTCATCGAGATCATTGGGATCTGAATCTAGTGCGTAAGTGATTTGATCGTAGCTAAAGCCTTGGCCCATTAAAAAACGCACTCGTTTGGCCTTTTCCTTTGCGATGAGATCCCGAGCTTTAGAGCCCTTCACTTCTGTCACACGGGGAATGCCGTATTTTTTGGTGGCTTTATCTTTTGCTAGCTCAAACCAGTCACAATCACAATTAACCAAAGCGGCTTCAATACAGTCTTTAGATAAGCCTTTCTGTGCGATTGCTTGGCGGATGCGTATTGCACCGTGGCCTCGACTGATGTGGCTTCGCACCAACAGTTCGGCATAACGAGCATCATTAATAAAACCGGAGGATTCGCAAGCATCGAGTACAGGTTCGATATCGTTAAGTTCGAAACCTTTTTCGAGCAATTTATCGCGGATTTGTAAACGGGAATAATCGCGGCGCGCTAACAGCGCGACCGCAATTTGATGGGCTGACTGACTCAGAATACTTCGCCTGTCTCTAAATCAATATTGTCCTCAGTACTATCATCAGCTTTGGCAGCCAAGGCACTCGGATTACTCAAAAGCAACTCACGTAGCGTCTTGTCAATTTCAGCAGCAATAGCAGGGTTTTCAGTCAGATATTTGCCAGCATTAGCACGGCCTTGGCCGATTTTATCACCTTTATAGCTGTACCAAGCGCCCGCTTTTTCAATCAACTTATGGGCTACGCCTAAGTCTACTAACTCACCAGTACGGTTAATACCTTGGCCATAAAGGATTTGGAACTCAGCCTGCTTAAACGGCGCTGCAACCTTGTTTTTCACCACTTTAACGCGAGTTTCGTTACCGACCACTTCATCGCCGTCTTTAATGGCACCAGTGCGGCGAATGTCTAAACGAACAGAAGCATAAAACTTCAGCGCGTTACCACCGGTTGTAGTTTCTGGGTTACCGAACATCACACCAATCTTCATCCGAATTTGGTTGATGAAGATAAGTAAGGTGTTAGATTGCTTTAAGTTACCCGCAAGTTTACGCATGGCTTGGCTCATCATACGCGCCGCTAAGCCCATGTGAGAATCACCAATTTCGCCTTCGATTTCAGCTTTAGGCGTTAATGCCGCCACTGAGTCGACTACGATAACGTCAACAGCGCCTGAGCGAGTTAAAGCATCACAAATCTCAAGCGCTTGCTCGCCGGTATCCGGTTGTGAACACAGCAGGTTATCAATATCTACGCCCAATTTTTTAGCATAAATAGGGTCTAGTGCATGCTCTGCATCTATAAAGGCACAGGTTTTGCCTTCACGTTGCGCTGCGGCAATCACTTCTAAAGTCAGTGTTGTTTTACCTGATGATTCAGGACCATAGATCTCAACTATACGACCCATTGGCAAACCGCCAGCACCTAAAGCAACGTCCAGAGACAGAGAACCGGTAGAAATGGTCTCAACATCCATAGAGCGATCTTCGCCCAGCTTCATGATGGAGCCTTTACCAAATTGTTTCTCAATTTGGATCAATACCGCAGCAAGTGCTTTCTCTTTATTTGGATCGACCTTCATTCCTGTTCCCTCATCAAGACAAGCATTAAGCTGTCAAAAGTGATATTTAATTTACAAACGGGTAATTCAAAAAGCCGCGCTTTTTGTCTTAATTCTGCTGACTAGTATACTGTACAATCATACAGTATCAAGACCTGTGACTGAATTATTTTTAGCTGATAGGATTTTTAATATGGCCAAGGTTTTAGCGAATATTAAATCAGATAATAGCTCCCTTTGATCAATATCCATCGTTAAGGGCTCAATTTTCGCTAAATTATTGCTAAGATTGGCGCAACAAATTTTGCGTGGTCTTTTTAGCTGAAAATTGTACAGCAGTCTTCCGCTTCCATAGCGCTTAATCACCCTTAACCACACAAACTGTATCGCCTTTAGGCAGTCACAACGGACGATAACGATTTAATGAATGTAATTGATACCGATGATTTAGAAAAACATACTCCTATGATGCGTCAGTACTTGACGATGAAAGCAGAACATCACGATATGTTGCTGTTTTATCGCATGGGTGACTTCTACGAGTTGTTTTATGACGATGCTAAACGCGCTTCTGAGCTATTAGGCATTTCACTCACTGCGCGCGGTAAAAGTGGTGGCGATCCTATTCCGATGGCGGGACTTCCTTACCATGCTGTGGAAGGCTATCTTGCAAAATTAGTTCAAATTGGTCAATCAGTTGCGATTTGCGAACAGATTGGCGATCCCGCGACATCTAAAGGGCCCGTAGAACGTAAAGTGGTGCGAATTGTCACACCAGGCACCTTAACCGACGAAGCGTTGCTACAAGAACGCCAAGACAATCTGTTAGCCGCGGTTTATCAAGGTAAAGTCGGTTTTGGTTATGCCACATTAGATGTTTCATCCGGACGTTTTGTGATTGCAGAGCTCGACACGCGAGAGTCATTAGAAGCGGAATTGCAACGCACTAATCCCGTTGAAATCCTCTACAGTGAAGACTTTGGCGAACTAGGTCTACTTAACGGTTTTAAAGGTAAACGTCGTCGCCCTGAATGGGAATTTGATTACGATACGAGTATCAAGTTACTACTGGCCCAGTTCGGCACTAAAGACTTACATGGTTTTGGTATCGCAGATGCACGTTTATCACTGCAAGCTGCGGGTTGCTTGATGCAATATGTCAAAGACACACAGCGCACGGCACTGCCCCATATCAATGCCATTATCCGCTTCAATCAAACCGATAGCATAGTACTCGATGCGGCAACTCGCCGAAATCTAGAACTCACTCAAAACCTTGCCGGTGGCCGCGATAATACCTTAGCCGCAGTATTAGATAACACGGCAACGCCTATGGGCAGTCGTATGTTACAACGCTGGATCCATCAGCCTCTGCGAGATCCTAAGCAAATTAAGGCGCGCCAACAGGCGGTGACTGAACTCCTCGATACCGCAGCCCACGAAGGTTTGCATGAGCAGTTAAAGGCACTTGGCGATATCGAACGTATCATGGCAAGGTTAGCCCTGCGCACTGCCCGTCCAAGGGACTTTGCACGTTTACGTCAAGCTCTGGGCTTATTGCCTGAATTACAACAGAGTTTAAGTACACTGAGCGCGCCGCACACGACTCAATTGCGTCAACACTTAGGTGAGTTCCCCGCTGAGCAAGCCCTACTTGAGCGCGCGATAGTCGATAATCCACCTATGCTTATCCGCGATGGCGGGGTGATCCGTGAAGGCTACAACAGCGAACTAGATGAATGGCGCGGTCTGAGCGAAGGAGCGAGTGATTACTTAGTACAACTTGAAGCCAGAGAAAAAGAACGTACTGGCATCAATACACTTAAAGTCGGCTATAACCGCGTACACGGCTATTACATCGAAGTAAGCCGCCTGCAATCCTCACAAGTACCGCTCAATTATCAACGACGCCAAACACTTAAGAATATGGAGCGTTATATCACGCCCGAACTTAAGGAATATGAAGAAAAAGTCCTCTCGAGCCAAGGTAAAGCCCTGGCACTCGAAAAGCAGTTATGGGAACAGTTATTCGATCTTATTCTGCCAAAATTGCATGAATTACAAGCCTTTGCTCGAGCGGCGGCTGAGCTTGATGTGTTGAGTAACTTTGCCGAGCGTGCCGAAACCTTAGGCTACACTTGTCCAGAGCTGAGCCAAAATATCGGAGTACAAATAGAGGCTGGTCGCCACCCAGTGGTGGAACGTGTTAGCCAAACGCCGTTTATCGCTAACCCAGTGACCTTGCACAATCAAAGACGTATGTTGATTGTCACCGGACCCAACATGGGCGGTAAATCGACCTATATGCGTCAAGTCGCCTTGATTACACTGATGGCCCATATTGGTTGTTTTGTTCCAGCAGATGGCGCCCTGATTGGCCCGATTGATCGTATATTTACCCGTATTGGCGCATCAGACGATCTGGCCTCTGGCCGCTCAACCTTTATGGTAGAAATGACTGAAACTGCCAACATCCTGCACAATGCCACTGCCAGTAGTTTAGTGTTAATGGATGAAATCGGCCGTGGAACATCCACCTATGATGGTTTATCGCTAGCTTGGTCGGCGGCGGAATATTTAGCCCAGCAAGTCGGGGCTATGACCCTATTCGCCACCCATTATTTTGAGCTAACTCAATTACCTGACTTAATGGCAGGTGTTTACAATGTGCACCTTGATGCCATTGAGCATGAAGATACCATCGCCTTTATGCATGCGGTACAGGAAGGTGCAGCCAGTAAAAGCTACGGCTTACAAGTTGCGGCGCTTGCCGGCGTGCCAAACAAAGTGATTAAAGCAGCGAAACATAAATTGCAACAATTGGAGAGTCGCGATCATCAACCAGAAGGAACGAGGACGCCCATTCAAAGCTTACTCGCTTTACCTGAACCGGTTGAAAATCCAGCTTTGACTAAATTAAGTAGCATTAATCCCGATAACTTAACGCCAAAACAGGCGCTTGATTTGCTCTATGAGCTGAAACGCTTGAGCTAGACATCAGGTGATCTAAATAAAAGCCTAAAAATAACAACGCCCACTCTATAGTGGGCGTTTTACTTTATGACGAGATCTCACACTAAGTACATTTTCTGGATAGCTTCTCTGAAAGGCACCAGAAGACAGATATTAGTTTCTAAATAAAGCTTCAACAGATAAACCTTGAGAACCCAATAAATCACGTAAGCGTTTTAATGCTTCCACTTGGATTTGACGAACACGTTCACGGGTTAAACCAATTTCAGCCCCCACATCTTCAAGCGTAGAAGGTTCATAACCTAACAAACCAAAACGACGGGCTAATACTTCTCTTTGTTTTGTGTTCAACTCGTTAAGCCATTTCACAACCGAGTTAGAGATGTCTTCATCTTGCACTTTATAGTCAGGGCCAACACTATCATCATCGGCCAGTACATCTAATAATGCTTTCTCGTTATCGCCCCCCAAAGGCGTATCAACAGAGGTAATTTTTTCATTCAGCTTAAGCATGCGGCTCACATCAGAGCTAGAAACTTGCAGTTTTTCAGCAATTTCTTCCGCTGTAGGTTCATGATCCAGTTTTTGTGCTAATTCGCGGGCTGTGCGCAAGTATACGTTGAGTTCTTTAACAACATGAATCGGCAAACGAATAGTACGAGTTTGATTCATGATAGCGCGTTCAATCGTCTGTCTGATCCACCAAGTCGCATAGGTTGAAAAACGAAAACCTCTTTCTGGGTCAAACTTTTCTACGGCACGAATTAGACCTAAATTACCCTCTTCGATAAGATCGAGCAGTGCTAAGCCGCGGTTATTGTAACGACGTGCAATTTTTACGACGAGACGTAAATTACTTTCGATCATGCGATTACGGGATTTTGCACAACCTTTTAAGGCCTTACGGGAAAAGTAAACTTCTTCTTCTGCGCTAAGCAGTGGGGAAAAACCAATCTCACCTAGATAAAGTTGAGTGGCATCAAGATTTTTTTGCAGGTCATCTTGGACCTGTTGTTCTATTCCTAGCTCTTGGACTAGATCGGTGGCAACTTCTTCTTTTTCAAGATCAAAGTCTACGGTTTCTACGGAAAAATCTACTAGTGCTTCTGCGGCAGTGCTATTTATGCGGCTCATGATCAAATCTCCCAAACCTAATTAAACTGCTGAATTAGTGCAATTTCCTATCCTCCATTTGCCAACAAGGCCCCAAACAATCATTGTTTAGGTAAATAAGTAAGTGGGTTTACAGACTGTCCATGGTAACGAATTTCAAAATGTAACATTACCCGATTGGCACTTGTATTGCCCATTTTTGCAACAGTCTGCCCTGCGAGGACATGTTGCTTTTCTTTGACTAAGATCTTGTCCGTATGAGCATAAGCACTAAGGTAATCGTCACTATGTTTAATAATCACTAAATTACCGTAACCCCTAAGAGCACTTCCTGCGTATACCACCCGCCCATCTGCAGCAGCTTTGATGATATCTCCCCGATTTCCCGCGATCTTAATACCTTTATTTCCCTGCTCATTGGCAGAATAAGTTCCGATTAACTTCCCTCTTACTGGCCACTGCCACTGACTCACACTGGCTGGCAGTGTTGAGGTGGGTGGAACCATTAGTTGGTTAACATTTTGTTGGGAACTTGTTACAAGGTACGCGGGCTTAGCTTTCTGATCAAGTGTTTTTTTCAGATCGTCACTTGACTTAGCATTAGACTGATAAACCTTATCATCTAATTGTTTTTTATCACTTTTACTTGAGTTAACATCTGAATCACCCGTTATATTTCCATCTAAAGTCGTAGATTTTGATTGGTTACTAGATTTAGCATGAGTTAAATATAAAATCTGTCCAGGGTAAATTGTATAAGGGTTATCTAATTGATTAAGTTTAGCTATTTCAGAAAAGTCTTTCCCTGCAGCCCAAGAAATAGAGTAGAGAGTGTCGCCTTTTTTAACTTTATATGAATTCGATTTAATGTGGCCTTTGCTATTTTTAGAATAGCTATGGGAAATATTTTCGACGGGTGCGGGTCTGCTGGCCTGAAAGCTACAGCCTACAAGCAGAAATATAAAGCAAAGGTTTAAGAGTAAACCCGCATTCAACAATAAAAACTCCTTGGTAAAGTTGTATTACTGTTTATGATGAGAAAATGACGCCTTCTGTGCAAAACAAGCACTTCGCTTAACACAGTAGCACAACACAAAGTTAAGCTAACTCTCCATTAATTAAAGGTACAAATTTAACCGTTTCAATGGTTTCAAAACTAAAGCGGTCAGCATTACGCGTAATACGCATCAATTGCTGAGTATCCTCTCCCACAGGTAAGACTAACACCCCTCCATCAGCCAACTGAGACAATAAAGCTTCTGGTATAGTCGCCGCCGCCGCAGTCACCATAATGGCATCGAACGGACTACGATTAGCCCATCCCAACCAACCATCACCATATTTGAACGACACATTATGCAAATCTAATCGTTTTAAACGCTGTCTTGCTTGAATTTGTAAACCTTTGATCCGTTCGATAGTACAAAGCTGAGGCACCAATTGAGCCAAAATGGCTGCCTGATAGCCCGATCCCGTCCCCACTTCTAACACTCGCTGTGGCATCTTGTGCAGTAAGAGTTCGCTCATACGGGCAACAATATAAGGCTGCGAAATGGTTTGCCCTTGTCCAATTGGCAAAGCCGTATTTTCATAGGCTTTATGGGCTAGCGCATTATCGAGAAACATTTCTCGCGGCGTATGCGATATCGCCTTTAACACGGCTTGATTACGGATCCCCGCATCTTGAAGCTTTTTAGCTAAATTCACCGCCGATGTTAAGGCAACTCGAGTCATATTTTATCTACCCAATTTTGCAATGCCGTTAGTTGTCCGTAGGCGGTTAAATCAACCGTCAAGGGCGTAATTGAAACATAGCCATTGGCGATAGCATGAAAATCAGTTCCCTCTGTGGCATCCTGCTCTTGTCCCGGTGGACCAAGCCAGAAGATTTCACGTCCGGCAGGATCTTGCGTTCGCACTATGCCTTCGGCCTTATGACGAGCACCGAGGCGAGTCACTTTGATCCCTTTAATTTGATCAAGTGGCAAGTCAGGCACATTCACATTTAAGATCTGATCTTTTGCCAAAGGCTGGGCCAACAAACCTTGAACTATCCGCCGAGCATAAACAGCAGCCGATTGATAGTGTTCGAATTTACGGCCATTAAGCGAAATCGCTATTGCAGGAAAACCTAAAAAGCGTCCTTCCATTGCAGCGGCAACCGTCCCCGAATATAAGGTGTCATCGCCCATATTTGCCCCCGCATTGATGCCAGACACCACCATATCAGGTTCGCCATCACATAATTCTCGGATAGCCAAATGGACGCAATCTGTCGGTGTACCGTGAACGGAAATATAGCCATTATCTAACCTATTAATTCTTAATGGATTAGTCAAGGTTAATGAGTTGCTCGCACCAGAGCAATTTCGATCCGGCCCCACAGTCAGCACTGTCGCAATTTCAGCCAAAGCCTCAGATAAGGCTTTGATACCTGGAGCATTAATCCCATCATCATTGCTAACAAGGATACGGATCATGACTCTGCTTCAGTCTTAACAGTATCAGTGTTAGCAACTACGTTAGCGTTAATTACCTCAGGCGCAGGCTCCTGCACCAATGTCGCTTGCCATTGCTGCTCTTTAACATCTTGATAATTAACTAACTCTCTCAATAACGATGTTGCAAAACTGCCCGCAGGTAACACAAACTCCAGCACTAAGCCATCGGCGGTTTGTTCGTATTTAAGGCCTTGGGGCTCAAGCAGTAACGGACGGCGTTCTTGCTCTAATCCGGCGTGCTCTAAACCATAGCAATCGTCAGCTAACTCACTCATGGCTAAGGTTTCCACCTCAGCAGCTTCACCTTGGGGTAACATCATGCCGCGCCCCCACAATGGTGCAGAAAGTTGAATGTCTTTTTCAATCAGACGCTTCAATACGATGAGATCCCATTCAGGCGTCACGAAGAAGCTTTTGCTGCCCGCTAACATCACACAATCACCCGCTAAAGGCTTAGTGCCATGGTTGGCTAAACGATATGACACCACAGTGTTAAACAGATTTGAGCGCACGGCAGACAAATACATGCTGCGCTTATTTCTGTCTTTGACTTTTTTACCCGCCATCATTTGGCGACCAAACACTAAGTTTTTGCCATCGTGACCAAAGCGCTGCTCACCAAAGTAATTGGGCACGCCCACTTGAGCGACCTTTTCGATACGACTGATAATGTCTTCCACTTGGGTGACATTTCTCAGGGTAAGAATAAAGCGGTTACCGACTAAGGCACCAATTCGCAGTTTCTTGCTGTGGCGGCTGCTCGACAATATGGTCAAACGATCGCTATTGAGCTCCTTCCAAGTAGGCGTTTCTTTACCAGGAATACGCACACCGAACCATTGTTCTGTGATGGCATTTTTATCTTTTTGCCCAGCGTAGGTCACTTCCTTTGGATGCACCTTAGCAAACTTAGCGATCATTTCAGCGACTTGTACTGTATTTAGCCCTTCTTTGCGTACATGCAGCATATGATGTTCCCCTTCACCCGTCGGGCTAAAAGGCAAAATCTCTTTCACGATAAAATCGCTATTTTGGGTTCTTAGATCTGCTGTACCTAAAGGCTTACCATACAGATAATGTAATTCGCTCATGGGACTTTTTTACTCTTAAGTTAATCGTGTTTGCGGGCCATAAGTACCACGGCTTCTACCGCAATACCTTCTTTACGCCCGGTAAATCCAAGCTGTTCAGTCGTGGTCGCTTTGACATTAATATCGTCAAGTTCCGCGGTTAAATCGGCGGCTAATATCTGGCGCATTGCCTCTATGTGCGGTGCCATTTTAGGAGCTTGGGCTATGATAGTGACGTCAAGATTGCCGAGCACAAAGCCTTTCGCTCTCGCTAAAGCATAGCAATGACGCAGCAATACGCGGCTATCGGCACCCTTATAGGCGGCATCGGTATCGGGGAAATGTTTTCCTATGTCACCGAGCGCTAAAGCACCGAGGATGGCATCGGAAATCGCATGCAGTACCACATCACCATCAGAGTGAGCGACTAGGCCTGTTTCATAGGGCACTTCCACGCCACAAAGGATCAGTGGCCGCGCCGCACCAAATTTATGCACATCGAAACCATGGCCGATACGGATTTTCATTTAATATTCCTAACGTATTATTTTACTTTGATTATGACTATTTAACGGCACGCATCAAAAACAGTTCGGCTAGCCCTAAATCGTCGGGATGCGTTACTTTTATATTATCAGCACGGCCCGAAACGAGTCCGGGTGATATCCCCGCCCATTCCATCGCCGAAGCCTCATCTGTGACTACCGCACCTGCAGCCAGAGCCGCATTGAGGTAATTTTTTAATTGCTGCGCTGGAAATAACTGCGGCGTCAATGCATGCCATAAATTATCGCGGCACACAGTGGCACTGATTTCACCCTGTTTATTCGCGCGCTTCATGGTATCGCGTACAGGCATTGCCAAAATAGCACCTTGGGGGAATTGCACTCTAGATGCGAGTAACTTGTCGATATCCGTCGCGGTTAAACAAGGTCTTGCCGCATCATGCACTAAGGCCCAACTGTGCTCGGGCGCAATTTGCAGCGCCGCCAACACAGAATCAGCGCGCTCACCGCCACCTAATACTGTAATCAATTTGGGGTGCACGGCCTGTGGCAAGGTATCGAAGATAGTATCGTTCGAATGTAAGGCGACGATCACTTGAGAAATGTGCGGATGGGACAAGAGCTTATCTAAGGTATGAGCAAGAATACTCTGGCCGCACACCTCAAGATATTGCTTAGGTCTGTCGGCGCCCATACGGCTACCTATGCCCGCAGCAGGAACGATGGCAACCACAGCTTGAGTGACATGCTCAGCTTGGCGCTGCAATTCAATTTGTGTTACCAGATCAGATTGACTATCGGGATTGGATTGTTCATTTAATCCAAGATCTAAATGTCCTAGCTCTGTCATCCTAACTCCATATTACTGAGATGGACTCGATACCGAGCGCTCACCACCCACGACGCGATAGAAGGTCTCGCCTTCTTTAACCATGCCAAGTTCGTTGCGTGCGCGCTCTTCGATGGCTTCTGTACCACTTTTCAGATCGATGATTTCTTCCTTCAGCACTTGGTTACGCTCATTGAGTTTGGCGTTACCTTCTTGCTGGGCGGCAATTTGTTTTTGCAGAACGAAATATTCAGGAAGACTATTACCTCCCGACCAAAGACGGAATTGCAGTACACCGAGTAGCACTATGAGTGCAATGACAAAAAATTTCATGGAGGAATTAGCGTCAGTATCTTGGATTAAAAAAATATACAGCAGATAGTACAACAAAAAAGGCCACCAAGTGGTGGCCTTTTTACATCAAATATTAAATTACGCCTGACCTTTGATCTCTTTCAAACCACGGTATAGGGCTTTTTCACCTAATTGCTCTTCGATGCGCAGCAATTGGTTGTATTTAGCGACACGGTCAGAACGACACAGTGAACCGGTTTTGATTTGACCAGCAGCAGTACCCACGGCTAAGTCAGCAATGGTTGAATCTTCAGTCTCACCACTACGGTGTGAAATCACGGCGGTATAACCCGCTTCTTTCGCCATACGAATAGCCGCTAAAGTCTCAGTCAATGAACCAATTTGGTTAAACTTGATAAGGATTGAGTTAGCAATACCGTTTTCAATACCACGGGTTAAGATTTTAGTGTTAGTAACGAATAAATCGTCGCCCACTAATTGGATCTTATCGCCCATAATTTGAGTTTGGTAAGCCCAACCATCCCAATCTGATTCGTCTAAACCATCTTCGATAGACACGATTGGGTATTGGTCAGCCAATGATTTTAAGAAATCAGAGAAACCGTTCGAGTCGAAGACTTTGCCTTCGCCCGCTAAATCGTATTTGCCGTCTTTGTAGAATTCAGATGCAGCACAATCCAGCGCTAACGTCACATCAGTACCTAACTTGTAGCCAGCCAGTTCAACCGCTTCTTTGATAATGGCTAACGCATCAGCGTTTGACGCTAAGTTAGGTGCAAAACCACCTTCGTCACCCACAGAAGTGCTTAGACCTTTGTCGTGCAATACTTTTTTCAGCGTATGGAAGATTTCAGCGCCCATGCGCAGTGCTTCACGGAAAGTTTTCGCGCCAACAGGTTGCACCATGAATTCTTGGATATCAACGTTGTTATCCGCGTGCTCGCCACCGTTTAAGATGTTCATCATAGGCACAGGCATAGAATATTGGCCTGGTGTACCGTTTAATTCAGCGATATGCGCGTATAAAGGAATACCTTTAGATGCTGCTGCTGCTTTAGCAGCCGCTAAAGACACAGCCAGAATCGCGTTTGCGCCTAACTTGTCTTTGTTTTCTGTGCCATCTAAGTCGATCATGATTTGATCAAGCTCAGCTTGTGCCGTCGCATCTTTGCCTAATAATGCAGCGCGGATGACACCGTTTACGTTAGCAACAGCGGTTAATACGCCTTTGCCTAAATAACGGCTCTTATCGCCATCACGTAATTCTAACGCTTCGCGGCTACCGGTAGATGCGCCAGAAGGCGCCGCAGCCATACCCACAAAACCACCTTCTAAATGTACTTCGGCTTCAACAGTTGGGTTACCACGAGAATCCATAATCTCGCGACCAATCACGTTAATAATCTTAGCCATAACACCCTCGATTTAAGTTTAAAGATAAAAGAAAAAACCAATACCTATGGGAATAAATGGAAGTCACATACCGCGGAAAATAACAAAATTCCATTTACGGTTTGCGTCCATACAGATGCAACTGATACCCATGCTGTTTACACCCAGAAGTATTAAATTCTTATGTTTCAAGTCGCGACGAGTGTAGCAAAAGGCCGGCCCCAATGTCGCGGGTCCGGCCTCAAATATTCTTACTTCAGATCACGTTTTTGATGCGCACTTGCCGCAGCAATAAACCCTTCGAACAATGGGTGACCATCGCGCGGAGTTGAGGTGAATTCAGGATGGAATTGACCTGCAACAAACCATGGGTGATCTTTTAATTCGATCATTTCCACCAGTTTACGATCAGAAGACAAACCGCTGAAGATCATGCCAGCTTGCTCTAAACGCTCTCTGTATTTGTTGTTCACTTCGTAACGGTGACGGTGACGTTCTACACAGCTGTTGCCTTTGTAGGCTTGAGCCGCTTTTGAACCCTCGAGTAAATGACACAATTGAGCGCCTAAACGCATAGTGCCACCTAAGTCAGAAGCCTCATGGCGCTGCTCAACATTACCTTCTTCGTCAATCCATTCAGTGATCAAACCCACCACTGGGAATGGTGTTTCTTTATTGAATTCAGTTGAATGTGCATCAGCCATACCTGCAACATTACGCGCAAATTCAATCAGGGCAACTTGCATACCTAAACAAATACCGAAATACGGTAGATTGTTTTCACGGGCAAATTTTGCCGCCAGTATCTTACCTTCAACACCACGCTCGCCAAAACCGCCTGGTACTAAGATACCGTCTAAACCCTGTAAGACTTCTTCGCCTTTGGCTTCTACGGTTTGTGAATCAATGTACTTGATAGTCACTGATACGCGGTTTTTAAGGCCAGCGTGTTTTAATGCTTCGTTGACTGACTTATAGGCATCTGGCAGTTCAATGTATTTACCCACCATACCAATAACGACTTCGCCGTTTGGATTAGCTTCTTGATAAATCACATTTTCCCACTCAGACAGATCCGCTTCACGGCATTCTAAACCGAAACGCTTAACCACTAAGTCATCCAAACCTTGTGAACGTAACAAAGCTGGGATTTTATAAATACTATCAACATCTTTTAATGAAATAACCGCACGCTCTTCGACGTTACAGAACAGCGAAATTTTGGCTTTTTCATTAGCAGGAATCGCACGATCACCACGGCAAACCAGCACATCTGGTGCAATACCGATAGAACGCAGCTCTTTCACTGAGTGTTGAGTTGGCTTAGTTTTCACTTCGCCTGCTGCACCTAAGAAAGGCACTAAGGTTAAGTGCATGAACAGAGTACGATCACGACCCAGCTCAACACCGAGCTGACGGATAGACTCTAGGAACGGCAAAGATTCGATATCACCCACAGTACCGCCGATTTCGACGATAGCCACATCATGGCCTTCGCCACCTGCTAATACTTTTTCTTTAATCGCATTAGTGATGTGTGGGATAACCTGAATAGTTGCGCCCAAATAATCGCCACGACGTTCTTTACGTAATACTTCTTCGTAAATACGACCAGTAGTGAAGTTGTTACGACGATTCATCTTAGTACGGATGAAACGCTCGTAGTGACCCAAGTCGAGATCTGTTTCTGCACCGTCTTCAGTAACAAATACTTCGCCATGTTGGGTTGGGCTCATGGTACCCGGATCAACGTTAATGTAAGGGTCCAGTTTCATGATGGTTACATTGAGACCGCGGGCCTCTAAAATTGCAGCTAATGATGCTGCTGCAATGCCTTTACCTAGTGATGAAACAACGCCACCAGTAACGAAGATATACCTTGTAGTCATGCTGAACCTGAGAAAATGAGTTTGAAAATACGTGCTTGTAAGAAAGCACTAGGACGGGGCAGTAGTATACCAAAGGCGGCGCGATTCGACAAACACCAATCGGGATAATTTGCCGTTTATCTCGTCTCTGTCGCTTTTACTTGGTCCCAATAAGCATCGAGCTCCATTAATGTGTGCTCTTCCATGCTTTTACCGCTGTCACTCGCCAACTGTTCTACACCGCGAAAACGGCGTTCAAATTTAAGATTGGCTTGGCGCAACGCTTGTTCTGGATCGACCTTAAGATGACGAGCTAAATTTACCACGGCAAATAGCAAGTCGCCCATTTCGGACTGCACTTTCGCTTGGTCTTGCTCGGGTTGATTCACTTCATGCAAGACTTCATCGATTTCTTCGTGAATTTTAGCGACCACGGGCTCAAGCTCGGCCCAATCAAACCCGACTCGCGCCACCCTTTGCTGAATTTTGATTGAGCGCGACAGCGCAGGTTGGGTACGCGGAATATTGTCTAACGCAGAAACCACAGTATCTGTTTGAGTTTCACCCGCCACTTGCTGCGCCTTTTGCTCACGCTCAATCGCTTTAATCGCCTCCCAATTGGCTTTCATCGCTTGGGCACTATCGCCTATTTGCGGATTTTGCTCACCAAACACATGGGGATGACGACGGGTTAACTTGTCGCTAATTTTCTCAATCACGCTCGAAAAATCAAATAACCCCTGCTCTTTGCCGAGCTGACAATAGAATACGATTTGAAATAACAAATCCCCGAGTTCATCGGGTAACTCATCCCAGGCTAAACGCTCTATGGTATCGGCAACTTCATAGGCCTCCTCTAAAGTAAAAGGCACTATGGTTTGAAACGTTTGCGCTTTATCCCACGGGCAACCCGTGTGCGGATCACGCAGTTTTTCCATGATCTTAAGTAGCGGCTCTACATCTGTTATAGACAGTTCCGTTGTAAAAGGTTCCGTTGTAGAAGGTTCCGTTGTAGAAGTTTCAGTGAGAGAAGGTTCAGTAGAAAATGAGGTTAATGGCGCCGTGTGGGAAGTCATGCTGATATCCTTTAAAGATAAATACTGCAACGGGCGAATATTGAGAAAGAACAAAAAATACGCCTCCGCAGTGTTTTTTAGCAAAAGGCTACAATAAAGCGATGATGATAAGCTAGGTAAAATAAAAGCGCTATTTTGATGCTGAGATCAGATTTTAGTGCTGTATTTCAACTAAGACTTATTTTAACTAAAGAGTATTCGCTCCATTTCGTAATTCATTCATCTCGTGAGCAATAAATTGACAAGCTTCCTCCCCTACAAATTCTCATCTATGTCCTGCATACAAGTATTTAGCGCAAGCCATCTTAAATGATAAGATACGCAGCAATATTTCAATGAAGCTAAAACTCACTGAGTGAAGACCTGACAATTTCGGCCAAACTATGCACATGATAAATGCGGTCCTTCAATTTATTCATTTGATTGATGTTAGGTATATTTCGATTCTGTCGTCCGATGTTAGGACGCACACCCTTATCGTTTTTAAGCATTACTGGAGACAAAACTCATGACAAACGTGACAGTGGATGCCACGCAGTTAACGACTAAGCCATCCCAAGATGGTTTTTATATGCCTGGCGAATGGGCTGCGCAGCAAGCGGTGTGGATGATTTGGCCCTATCGTCCTGATAACTGGCGTGCCGCTGGTGCTTATGCTCAGGCAACCTTTGCTAAAGTGGCCGATGCCATTGGTGGTGCAACGCCCGTGTATATGGGTGTACCTAAAGCCTTTTTAGCTGAAGCTCAAAAAGTGATGCCATCGCACGTCACCTTGGTTGAAATGGACAGTAACGATTGCTGGGCTCGCGATACAGGGCCAACCGTAGTTGTGAATGATAATGGCGAATGCCGTGGTGTTGACTGGGGTTTTAATGCTTGGGGCGGCCATAACGGTGGTTTGTACTTCCCATGGGATAAGGACGAGCAAGTCGCGCAGCAAATGCTTGCGCAGCATAGTTTTGCCCGTTACAGCGCGCCGCTGATCCTCGAAGGTGGCTCCATCCATGTCGATGGTGAGGGCACCTGTATGACGAGTGCAGAATGTTTACTCAATGCCAACCGTAACCCTGAACTGACAAAAGAACAGATTGAAGACTTACTGCGTGACTATTTGAATGTTAAGCAGTTTATCTGGTTGCAAGATGGCGTGTATATGGATGAGACTGATGGCCATATCGACAATATGTGCTGTTTTGCCCGTCCTGGTGAAGTCATTCTGCACTGGACCGATGATGAGACTGATCCCCAGTATCCACGCTCAAAAGCGGCGCTAGAGGTGTTGCAAAATACCGTGGATGCCAAAGGCCGTAAGTTAAAAATCCATCTGTTGCCACAACCGGGGCCGCTGTATTGCACCGAAGAAGAATCAAAAGGTGTGGCCGAAGGCACTGGCGTGCCACGCACGGCGGGTGAGCGTTTAGCCGGTTCTTATGTAAACTTTTTAATCACCAATAATCGCATCGTGTTCCCACTGCTTGACCCTGCAACCGATGATATCGCAGCCCAAAAACTGCAGGAAATCTTCCCAGAGCATGAGATTGTGGGTGTGCCAGCCCGTGAGATTTTATTAGGTGGCGGTAATATCCATTGTATTACTCAGCAAATCCCTGCTGGAAAGTAACCCAAGGAGAACAGCATGACGATTGATGTCACTGTTATTGCACCACAATTGGCTTTCAGCGGGAGGGCGCAAGATGTTTGAAGTCACTGAAGTTTCTATTGCCGAGCTGCGTGCAGCGCTCGAATCTGGCCGCACCACCGCAGTGGAGTTGGTTAAGTCGTATCGCGCGCGGGTTGAGGCATATGACGGCCCTGCGACAAAGACTAAGCTCAATGCGTTAGTGGTGCACAATCCCGATGCGCTCAAAGAAGCTGAGGCGTCAGATGCGCGCCGCGCCCGTGGTGAAACCTTAAGCCCACTTGAGGGTATTCCGTATACCGCCAAAGACAGCTATTTGGTGAAGGGACTGACGGCGGCGTCTGGCAGCCCAGCCTTTAAGGATTTAGTGGCCCAGTACGATGCCTTCGCCGTTGAGCGCCTACGCGCTGCGGGGGCCATTTGTTTAGGCAAAACCAATATGCCACCCATGGCCAATGGCGGTATGCAGCGTGGTCACTATGGCCGCGCTGAAAGCCCATACAATGCTGAGTATCTTACTGCACCATTCGCCTCGGGTTCTTCCAATGGGGCGGGCACGGGCACGGCAGCAAGTTACTCTGCTTTTGGTCTTGCTGAAGAAACTTGGTCGAGCGGCCGAGGTCCGGCATCTAATAACGGTTTGTGTGCTTACACTCCGTCACGGGGCGTGATTTCGGTGCGCGGTAACTGGCCGTTAACCCCGACCATGGATGTCGTCGTGCCTTATACCCGCACTATGGCCGATATGCTTGAAGTGCTGGATGTGATTGTGGCCGACGATCCTATCACCCGTGGCGATCTCTGGCGTCTGCAACCTTGGGTACAAATCCCTAAAGCATCAAGTGTCCGTCCAGCATCTTATCTGGAGCTTGCCGCTCAAGCCGACACGCTTAAAGGTAAGCGTTTTGGTGTGCCGCGCATGTACATCAATAAGGATGAATTGGCGGGAACCAGCGAAAACCCAGGTATCGGGGGGCCAACGGGTCAACGTATTCATACCCGCCAATCGGTTATCGATCTATGGGAAGCGGCTCGTAAAGCCTTAGAAGCCGCTGGCGCCGAAGTGATTGAAGTCGATTTCCCGTTGGTATCAAATTGCGAAGGCGACCGCCCAGGCGCGCCGACCGTGTTTAACCGTGGCATAGTCACGCCTCAGTTCCTCCATGATGAATTATGGGAACTCTCGGGTTGGGCGTTCGATGAATTCCTGCGGGCGAACAATGACCCTAAACTCAACAAGCTTGAAGATGTTGTTGGGCATTTGATTTTCCCCCACGACTTAGGCACCTTGCCAAACCGTGAAGGTGACTTAGCGGCAGGCATGGAAGAGTACGTCAAAATGGCTAAGCGTGGTCTTAAATCCTATGACCAGATCGACAGTATTCCCGATGGTCTGCGTGGCTTAGAGAAGACGCGTAAGCTAGATCTCGAAGACTGGATGGACGAGCTTAAGCTCGATGCCGTGCTGTTCCCAACGGTGGCCGATGTCGGCCCTGCCGATGCCCATGTGAATCCGGCTTCAGCCGATATCGCTTGGAGCAACGGAGTTTGGGTCGCTAACGGAAACCTTGCGATTCGCCATTTAGGCGTGCCGACTGTGACTGTGCCTATGGGAGTGATGGCCGATATTGGCATGCCAGTCGGTTTGACCTTCGCAGGTCGTGCCTATGACGATAACAACCTGCTTAAATTTGCAGGTGCATTTGAGTCAACAGGTGACAGGCGCATGATCCCGCCACGCACGCCAAAGCTTGGCCAATAAGCGCTAAGACAATGCATAAACCTAAGCACTAAATGTATGAGCTTAAAAATGAAAACGGGATTGGCATCAGAATGCCAATCCCATTTTTTTAATACCGACGTCGATACCTTTTCAACAAAGCTAGACTTATGCTGCTGTAAAACAGACAGCAACACTTAACGCGTCTTATCTTAATGCCAAGAGCTCTTTTCTGACGATCTCTGCACCTGCACTCAAGGCGTTGAGTTTGCCTCTTGCGACTTGATGGGATAAAGGCGTCATGCCGCAGTTAGTACAAGGATAAAGCTTGTCGGCATCGACAAATTTAAGGGCTTTTCGTAGGGTGTCAGCCACTTCCTCTGCGGTTTCAATCGTGTCGGTGGCGACATCAATCGCGCCGACCATGATTTTCTTACCGCGAATGAGTTCAAGTAGCTCCATTGGCACATGGGAGTTGTGACATTCTAGCGAGATAATATCGATATTAGACTTTTGCAGTTTAGGAAACACTTCTTCATATTGGCGCCACTCTGAGCCCAAGGTTTTTTTCCAATCTGTATTGGCTTTGATGCCGTAACCATAACAAATATGCACCGCCGTTTCGCATTTTAGCCCTTCAATGGCTCTTTCTAAACAGGCAATGCCCCAATCGTTTACCTCATCAAAAAACACATTAAAGGCAGGCTCATCAAATTGGATAATATCAACACCCGCAGCTTCTAATTCTTTGGCTTCCTCATTAAGAATTTTGGCAAATTCCCAAGCAAGCTTTTCGCGACTTTTATAATGGTCATCATAAAGCGTATCTATCATGGTCATAGGGCCAGGCAGCGCCCATTTAATCGGTTGCGTGGTTTGCTTGCGTAAAAATTTGGCATCTTCGACAAACACCGACTTTTGGCGGCTCACTGGGCCGACAACCGTGGGCACGCTTGCATCATAGCGATCACGAATTTTAACGATTTTACGTTTTGAAAAATCAACGCCGTTGAGGTGCTCAATAAAGGTAGTGACAAAATGTTGCCGCGTTTGCTCGCCATCACTGACAATATCAATCCCCGCTAGCTGTTGATCCTGTAATGACAAACGCAGTGCATCGTGTTTACCGGTAATTAATTCCTCTCCTTGCAATTTCCATGGAGACCAAAGTGTTTCAGGCTCTGCAAGCCATAAAGGTTTAGGCAAACTGCCCGCAGTTGAAGTCGGTAACAGTGTCTGGTTAAGCGATGTTTTATTAAGTCTTGTTGTCATGATAATGATGCCGTATTAGATTAATTATTGAGCGTGGTTTTAAAGCCGTTCTGCGAAGAAAAGTGATTAAGTGCAGAGCGACTAAAGGTAATTAGCAGACCATTGTTCAAAAAGCTTTTGGTAGGGTTTGATAAAGTACTCCGCTGCAAATTTGCCTTGCTCATTAGCCAATTGGCTACGTTCTGCTCGGTCATAAACAATTTGAGTCAGTGAATGATCCAAGTTTTTCAAATTAGGTTGATAGCATTTCCCTGCAACGGCATTGGCGTTATAAATCTCAGGGCGATAGATTTTTTGAAAAGTTCCCATAGTGCTGATGGTGCTTATCAACTCAAGATGGGTGTAATCATTCAGTAAATCACCAAAGAAATAAAAAGCTAACGGCGCCACACTATTTGGTGGCATAAAATAGCGCACCTGCAAGCCCATTTTTTTGAAATATTGCTCAGTTAAAGACGATTCATTTGGCTGATATTCAACCCCTAATACGGGATGCTGATTCTCAATTCTATGGTAGGTTTTATTATCCGACACACTGAGGCAGATAACCGGTGGCTTATTAAAATTCTGTTTGTAAGCATCAGAATTAACAAAAGACTGAAATAGCTTGCCATGCAGACCACCAAAATCATCTGGAATACTAAATTTGGCTTGGCCCTTATTATGCTCTGCCAGTAATACGCTAAAGTCATAATCGCGTACGTAAGATGAAAAGTTATTGCCGACAATACCTTCAATACGCTTATTAGTTTTATGATCAACAATATTGGTTTTCAAAACTTCAATCGATGGGAAGGTTTGACCGCTGCCGTCAATATCCAAATTAACGGATATAATTTCAAGTTCGACAGTATAACGATCACCTTTGGGGTTATCCCAATGCGCTAAGGCATTAAAACTGTTGTCAATCATCTTTAACGCGTTGCGTAAGTTCGCTTGGCGATGACTACCTCTGGCCAAATTAGCAAAGTTGGTCGTGATACGCGTCTTGTCTGAGGGATGATAATTTTCATCAAGACAAATGCTGTTAATCGTAAATGTAAAATGCTTATTCATAGTGATCCAGTATCCCATTGTCTGATTTCAAACCTGAGTTTATGCCCTGCGCTTCTAGCTTCTCGACCCGACTCTGATAGACATTATTCGTGTTCTGTCTGAGGTTCTATTTAACTTAAGTGCCGATGACTTAAGTCCTAATGGCTTAGCTAGTGTGCAACTTCAAGCTTGTCTAATATTTCGCTTGGAGTCATTTATACGTGGTTCGGCACATGAACAAAAACGGTTTTATTTCACATAGAACATGAGCCATATTCATGATCAATTAACATAGCGTTGTTGATTAACCTGAACTAGGGATTGGGAAAAGCAGGAAAGCAGCGACAGTCATATATTTATCTATTTTCGAGTTAGCCCTCCCTAGAGCCAGTTCGTAATATTGCCGCTTGCACACTTGCCCATAGTGTATTTCGAGACCGAAAGATAGCTTCGTCGAGTGTTCACTAGTTGACCTAAAATTAGTAATGATACAAAGTGTCCGTAAATGAACTACACACATTAAGCCTGAGCAACCGCAAATTTTGCTTCGTTTTAGTCTCACATTTTAAAGTTATGAGTATAGGTAGCTATGATTAATCTTATAATTATGATGTTCATTTTTACTATGATTTCTACGCTGATTGTAGAAATTCATTGTCGTATCCAAATAAAAATCATTGCAAAGACAAAAAACACATTTAGTTTAGTTATGCACTATTTCCTTACAATTCCTCTTGCATTGTTCGCAGTGTTTTTTATGCAGAAGTTATGGGATACCACTTATGTTCTCGAATTTTCTGAACTTAAAAAGGCAATAGTCGAACTCGGCTGTGTAATTATTTTCATATTGCCATCAATTTACATTGTATCAGTTCGGTATTCAGGACTAGTTGATAAAATGGAACGTTGGCGTAAAAACTAAGCCTACTAAAGTCGCTCAGTGTGTTTGATGAATCACCGTTTATGGTTCTTGCTGGACTATAGCTAGGAAGTTGAGACTAAAGAACATAGACACCCAACCTTAAATAGCGATCACCCCAGTCACTGCCCATTCGTATAATGGGCGGGAGTTAGCATGTCTGAAATACACCATTTTTAAATGAATTAGCACGTTTTTTTCCTCAGATGCAGTCCAGCTACTTTTGATGACTCTCATTCAAACCACTTTAGCCAGAACAGGTTGTAGGCAAACCGAAAGAACATTAGGTCGTTAATTTAAAATGGGTGGCCTGATCTACTGTTGCATACCGTACAGACGGATACCTATGGTCAAGTCCAGACTGGCATAGGTTGGCAGTATAAGTCGTCTCAATTTGCCCAATCATTAGCGTCGAAAATGAAACCCTTCTTGAGCAATTTTGATATTTAGGAGACACACCATGATTGAAAAAATCGCAACTATCCAATGGCAAGGTCAAGGTAAGAAAGGCCAAGGTAAAATAAGTACCGAGACCGGTGCACTGAAGCAATATCCTTACGGCTTCGGTAGCCGCTTCGAGGATGACCGTCGTGGCACGAACCCTGAAGAAATACTAGCTGCCGCCCATGCCGCGTGTTTTACGATGGCGTTTTCATTCGCCTGTGATCAGGCAGGGTTTGCCACCGCCAATATCGACACCAAGGCAAGTGTGCGTCTCGCTAAACAAGGCGAAGGTTTTGTTATAGACCGCATCGCGTTGACTATGAGCGCAGAGGTTGCGGGCATCGACGAAGCGAAATTCCAAGAGATTGCGGCTGCGGCAAAGTGTGACTGCCCGGTATCGAAGGCCCTTGCTGGTGTTGAAGAGATTACACTGCAAGCGACACTGAAATAACTCATCTCCTAAGACACGGTATCAGCCAGCGCTATGTGGCTAAGCTGTACTAACACCAGCCGCCAGATCTGCCGCTAAAATTCATTTTTTAATTGGTGTGTTCATATCGCCCGCTAAAAATGTTTCCCACAGCCCTTAACATTACCGATTGTCTTTCTATGGTAAATGACCAGCGGTCTGGTGTCAGTGCGTTCACGCACCCACTAATAGTTTGGATTTGGCTGCGAACTCGGCGACTTAGGCATCTGGCAGTTCGTCACTTCCACAAAAATGATACTTACGTTAGATAGCGGACGGACAGCGTCGCCGCTTTTGCATACTACATAGGTATATCGACCCTCTAGGAAAACAAACATTCGAAGGAGACAGTGCTTATGTTACGCACAGTTAAGAATATGGAGGACTATGTCATCAGTGCTACAGATGGCAACATTGGTCATGTTAAAGATGTCTATTTCGATGACGAAACTTGGTGCATTCGCTATCTCGTTGTTGACACTGGCACTTGGCTTTCCAGTAGAAAAGTACTGATTTCGCCTATCTCGATAGGCCAAGCTAACTGGGCGGACAAGCTGTTGCCCGTCTCTATCACAAAAGTTCAAGTCGAGAACAGTCCCGACATCAGCACCCAAAAACCTGTCTCTCGACAGCAAGAAATTCGTTTACTTGAGTACTACGGCTATCCCTATTATTGGGGCGGTGACGGGATGTTGGGCGGTGGTGTGTATCCGAATATGATGTTAACGGGCTACGTCGGCTTAGCGTCTCCACCTGATGTCGAACATCCAGAAGTGGCTAAGACTAATGCACAAACTAAAGCAGAGCAGCACCAAGATGACGACATTCATCTGCGTAGTTGTCAGGTGGTAATCGACTACCGCATTCATGCGACCGATGGTGACATTGGCCACATACAGGACCTGCTTATCGATGAAGAAACTTGGGCCATTCGATACCTGATAGTGAATACGAGTAACTGGTGGCTAGGTCATCAAGTGCTGATTCCTGCTGATTGGATCGAAGATGTGAGTTGGCCCGATGCCAAGGCGTCTGTCAATCTGACACGACAGGCAGTGAAAGACGCTCCGCCGTATAACCCAACGGTGCCAGTGGATCGTAAGACGGAAATGCATATTTACCATCATTATGGTCGCCCCAGTTATGGGCTGGATGACAAGAAACATGAAAGCATAAAATCCCCCCTAAAAGCACGTTAGACACAAACGACGATAATGTTAAGAGGTGCTAAATGTTAGTTGAAGCTATCTCTACATCCACAGAATCCCCCACAGAAGCGAAAAGTGTCGCTATTTTTGGTGGTGGTATTGCCGGACTAACGGCAGCGCATGAATTTGCAAAACTTGGGTATAAAGTGAAGATATTCGAGGCGAATGCGGATGCAGGTGGTTTTTTTAGAAGTGCCAGAAGAAAAGAAGATCAGAGTATGCCTTCTGAATACTCTTGGCATGGAATGGGCCCTTGGTATAACAATTTTTTCGAACTCATCAAGGAGATCCCCTTTGATGAGCATTCCAGTCTCTATGACAACATTCTTTCTCGGCCAGTCGTATTCGGCTTGGCGCCTAACTCAGGTTCGGCTCACTTTGGTGACTCTCACTCCAGCAATGTCGATTTGGAGAACCTGTTTAGTATGACGACCAAAGAAAAATGGCTTTGGTGTTGGCTGATGGGAAAAGCATGGTGTTCAAATACCCGAAGTAGCCAAAAGTACAGCAACATCAACGCTAAAGAAGCTTGGCGACCTTATTTAGCAGCTTCAACACTGAGTACCTGGAGTTCCACTTTTGGCCCTTGGGTGGGCTCTGACTGGTGTCATGTTTCTTTCCATCATGTGGCGCATTTTTTCCGTAAGCAATTGGTCACTAAGTATTGCTATCGTCATCAAGCAGACAGTGAAGGAGGGCCATGGGAACACAAGGCCCGTACGGGATGGCTGCTTCTGAACGGGCCCAGCAGTGAGGTTTGGTTTGATAAGTGGGTCGATGACCTGAAACAAAAACAGGTTGAGTTTTATTGGCAGACCCCACTTCATCGTTTGAGTTTTGAAAATAACCGCATAACAGCGGCAGAACTGGACAATGGCGAAACCGTTCAGGCCGATATCTATGTCCTAGCACTGAATCCCTTTTCTGCGGCAGATATTCTAGACAGAACCCCGCTGCTTCAAAATCAACCGCAACTCAATCTTTTTAAATCCTTGGTACAACAGGGGCCGCATACCCAAGTGCCCTTTAGAATTGGCTTCAAAGAAAAAATGTCTTGGCCGCGAAAGCGATGCGCGCTGGTTATTTCAGACTCCGCTTTTAACCTGACACTTTTTGCTCAGGAACAAGCTTGGGGAGAGTCGAGTTCACTGGGGGAAGATATTCAATCACTGTGGACTGTTACTGCTTGCGTTTCAAAAGTCCCAGGCCCTGTTCATGGCCTTTGTTTGGAACAATGCACTGAGGAGCAATTCCTTGATGAAGTGTTATTTCAATTAAAGCAGTGTGATGCCCTAAATGAACTGGTGAAAAAGGCTAACGGCGGCAAAAGCTGGCAAGATTTTTCCATCGTAAAAATCACCGTTTGGCATGAATGGGCGTTTTCTCCCGAAGGCATAACATCGGCGCAACCCAAATGGGTGAATTCGACCCACACCCAACAATATATGCCACAGCAAAAGACATCAATATCCAACCTTGTTCTGGCAGGCGCTCACACCAAAACGACAGCGGATGTGTGGAGCATTGAAGCCGCGGTCGAGAGTGGCAAGCTTGCGGTAAAGGTTTTTGAGCCGCAACTCAAGGTCATTCCACAGTCGAACTTTCTGGTGTTTAACATCCTTGGGAAAGTGGATGATGTGCTTTATTACTTCAAACTGCCTAACGTGCTGGACGTTTGCTTGGTATTAATGGTTTTGTTATCTGTGAGTACCATCGCTTTTGGGATTGGCGGATAAAGCCTTGCTTATGTAAAAGACAAATAAAGCAGAGTGTATGAATGACCATGAGGATAATGCTGGCTGACAAGGTCGAAGTGAATTGCCCAACAGCGATTCCTGACATTGATTGCGGCCATCGTCATCACCTTTTTCTGCTTATGGACATAGCGATCTATACGTCATCTCCAAGATCAAGTGGGTGCAAGGATTACCTTTCTTAATTACTTTGGTTCACTCGAAATATTAGCCCTCCATGGCTCTCGTTCATAAACTTAGAATCCCTAAGCTTCTATCCACAGTGTCTGAGAGTGAATGCCATGGCACACCTGTATGGGTGATATCAGGCTAACACTAAGAACACCGCAGCTGAACTAACAAGTCATGCAGCTCAATTTCCATAAAATAAGCCAAATAAAAAGGCGGCAGGTGAAATTCACCCTGCCGCCTAATCCTTGATTACTTTCTTTCTAGCTTCTAGATGGTTTCTAGATACTTACTGCTTCAAAAGGCGTTACGAGCCTTAAAGTCGTCTTGCCTCTATCACGCTATCGACTTGTGTCAGTTTCGATAACACCCGCGATAAGCCATCGAGGTTATAAAGCTCCAGTTCCAACTCAATCGCGGCGGTCTGGTTTTTAGTATCCGATGACGAACTCATGGCCAGTACATTGGATTTTTCAGCAGCCAGCACTGAGGTTAAGTCGCGCAATAAACCACTGCGATCGTGGGCTAATACCCGCAGACGCATGCGATAACCGCCGGAGTAATTTTCGCCCCAGACCACATCGACACCGCGCTCTGGATGAACCCGCATTAACTCTTTAACTTGTTCACAATCAGCGCGATGCACAGAAATACCACGGCCCTTAGTGATAAAACCTAAGATCTCATCACCGGGAACTGGCTGACAACAACGGGCGATATGGTTAAGCAAGTTACCCACACCGTTGACTTCAACCTGACCACGGCCACTGGAGGTCGGCTTATGTTGGCCTTTCTTAACTAATTCTTCGACCGCATCTTCTTCTGACACTTCGTCGAGTCGCAGACGGCTTTGAATATGGTTAACCACTTGATGCAGACGCACATCACCGCCACCAATCGCCGCCAGTAAGTCATCCATGCTCGCCATATTAAAGCGCTCGACCGCGATAGCCGCGTCTTTAATTTTAAGGCTCACCCGCGCCAATTCGGATTCAAGCATTTCTTTGCCGGCGACAATATTCTTGTCTCTGTCCTGCTGCTTAAACCAATGCTGGATTTTCGAACGCGCACGCGAGGTGCGGATATAACCTAAGTTAGGGTTAAGCCAGTCGCGCTTAGGATTGGGCTGTTTCGAGGTGATGATCTCGATACGCTCGCCCGTTTCAACCTGATAGGTAAACGGTACAATACGGCCATCGACCTTAGCACCAATACATTTATGCCCTACTTGGGAGTGAATGTAATAGGCAAAGTCGAGCACGGTTGAGCCCAGTGGCAAGTCGACGACTTCACCGCTTGGGGTAAACACATAGACTCTATCTTCAAACACTTGGCTGCGGACTTCTTCGACCAAGTTGCCACTTTCGACCACGTCTTCCTGCCATTGCAGAATTTTACGCAGCCAGTTAATTTTTTCTTCGTAGCCGCTTTGCTTACCGGAATGATTGCCTTCTTTGTATTTCCAGTGCGCGGCCACACCCAGTTCTGCATCTTCATGCATGTCTTGGGTACGAATTTGAATTTCAACGGTTTTGCCCTCAGGCCCCACCACCACGGTATGAATCGATTGATACCCGTTAGGCTTAGGGTTAGCGACATAGTCGTCAAATTCCCGTGGAATATGGTGCCAGAGCGTATGCACTACGCCTAATGCACCATAACAATCCTGCAAACGTTCGGTCACGATACGCACGGCGCGCACGTCAAACAACTCATCAAATTTGAGGTGCTTGCCCTTCATCTTGCGCCAGATACTGTAGATATGTTTCGGTCGGCCGTAGACCTTAGCGCGAATTTGATCTTCATCTAACCTTTGTTGCAACTGACTGACAAACTTGTCGATAAAGACTTCACGATCCAGTCGTTTGCCATCTAATTGCTTAGCAATGTCTTTATAGGTATCAGGATGCAGATAGCGGAAAGAAATATCTTCCAGCTCCCACTTCAATTGCCCAATCCCTAAACGGTTAGCCAGCGGCGCATAAATATCGGCAATTTCACGGGCCAGCAGCACGCGAGTTTCTTCGTCGGCATTTTTCACCGCCCGTAGTAAACACACACGCTCGGCAAGCTTAATCACCACAGCGCGCACATCTTCAACCATAGCCAATAACATGCGGCGGATATTGTCGATTTGCGGCTCGGTTGAACGACTATTAGGATTGATTTTCAAGGCGCCAATCGCGTTCATGGTCACGACACTCGCGACTAAACGCGCCAGCGGCTCACCAAATTTCTCTTGGATGGCTTCTTCGGTCAATAACCCAGCATCGAGCACCACAAACAAAATTGCCGCCTGCAGGGTTTCAATGTCCATGTTTAGCGGTGCGAGGATTTCAATCATCTCTCGAGCACGTTCGAGCAGTTCTCTCTTCGCCGCAGGACTCTTGGCTGGTAAGGCGTCAATCTGCCCTATCAAAGAGAGCAGCATCTGCGCTTCATCGGCATGACCAACATAGCGAGCTACCCAATCTTCTAAGTGAAAATCGGGATCATTAAAGTGCGCTTCGCGAACAGAGACCATCTAATTTATTTCCTTATCCGTGCTCAGAGAGAAAGTGGGCACCACTTCAGCTCTCCTATCTTCAGCATTGGCGCGAACTTGTCAAACCCAACCGACGTAATAATCACATTTTTTACGTTATTCAAACGCTTTGCTTACTTTGCCAGCGCAAATTACTTGGTTAATTCAAACAGTGCCATGGCTTCTATATGGTGTGTTTGTGGGAACATGTCGATAAGTCCCAATTGCTGTAATCGGTAACCGCGCTCTAACAGTACTGCGCTATCGCGGGCCAAGCTCGCAGGATTACAAGATACATACACGACTTTGCGTGGCTTCATCTTCTTCAGCCATTGCAAGCTTTCAAATGCCCCCGCACGGGCGGGATCGAGCAGTAATTTATCAATCTTGCCCATCCAAGGCTCAAGGGATAAATCCGCACTTAAATCGCCGTGGTAAAAGGTCAGTTTATCCAGATTGTTAGCTTTCGCGTTCACCCGTGCCTGAGTCACCATCTCGGCAACCCCTTCGACGCCAATCACATCAGCGCCCATTTTCGCTAAGGGCAAACTGAAATTGCCCATGCCGCAGAACAAATCCAAAATGCGCTCATCTGGCGCTGGCGCTAACCAATCCATCGCTTGAGCGACCATGGCCTTGTTAATTTGTCCATTCACTTGCACAAAGTTACCTGGGGTGAAACTTAAACTCACCGCATCCGACTCAGCTTTGTCATCTAACAGCTGATAAACCGGTAACACTAACTCAGCGCCAACGCCTTGGAATTGGCCTTCATTATCCTGCAGACAAATATGGATCTGATGCTGCTCAGCAAAGGCTGACAGCTTAGCGAGATCTTTATCGTTTAGCGCCTTAGTGATACGCAGCACAGCGAAGTGACCATTATCGGCGGCAATCAACTCAAGATGGCCTAAGCTGGCTTTAGCTGACAATTGGTTCAGCAACTTAGCAAAGGGGACGATCAAGTCCGATAACGGCTTAGCTAACACCAGACATTGACTGATTGGTACCACATTACTGCTACTAGCGGCGCGAAAGCCTAAACTTAAGTGCTTGGTATTTTTATCAAATAAAGTAGCAAGACGGGCGCGGCGACGATAATGCCAACCTTCCCCCGTGAGTGCAGGGGATAAAGCACCGCCTTCAGTACCAGCAAACTTAGCCATAATATCCAGCAACGCGGCTTCTTTATGCTCACGCTGACCCGATAATGACATATGCTGTAAGTCGCAGCCGCCGCAGGTATGGTAGTGTGGACACTCAGGCTCAACGCGCTCAGGACTTGATGAATCGACTTTAATCAACTTGGCACGGGCATAATTTTTCTTTTGCTCGGTGAGCTGTACTGTCACGGTCTCATCGGGCAAAGCGCCAGGGATAAACACGACTTTACCTTGATGTTGTGCTATACCTGCGCCTAAGTGATCGAGCTGTTCTACGCTCAGCGATAACTTAGCCGACAACTGTTTGGAACTATTTGGTTTTGCTTTAAAAAATTGCGCCATTTCGGCCTCTAAATCAATAAAATACTGGCAAAGACCGCCCTCTTTCTGGCAGTCTTATAAAATTATCTTAGTCTCTGTCACAGGAAACACCGCCGCTGCTATGAACCCTGTCAACAACATGACCAAATACAGCCTACGTTCTTGGGTTCTTGTGCTGGCGCTCGCGCCAACAATCTTGGTCGGTATCCTTCTGGGCAGCTACTTTACCATAAACCGTTTTTATGAGCTCGAAGATACGCTCGTCGAACAGGGCAGCAATATTATAGAGCCCCTGTCGATTGCCAGTGAAATCGGCTTAGTGGCGAATGATCGCGAGGCGACCAAACGCTTACTCGCGGCGGCGCAGCTCAACAAATCCACCTTAGTAAAATCCATCGCGATTTTCGATGCTAATAATCAACTCTTTGTGACCTCCCACTATCACAAAGACTTTGAGATTATGCGCTACAAAGAAGCCCTCAACACGCTGCATAAAACCGAAATTGAACATGTGGACGACAGCCTTATTTTACGGACGCCCATTTTTGCCACAGGCCCCAGTGCAGCTCCCGCTAATTACGATATCCAGACAGATGATGGTCATCTTTTAGGTTATATCTCGATAATAATCAATAAAGAACGCGCCTTGTTAGAGCAACATAGAGCCGCAGTCGCCGCCTTTATTATCGTGTTGATCGGCGTGCAGTTAAACCTGCTATTTACTTTCCGGCTAGTGAAAAACGTCACTCAGCCCATTACTGAAATGGTGCGCGTCGTCGCTAAAATCCGTGAAGGTAAATTAGACGCCCGCTTAGATGGCAACTTGATTGGTGAGCTGGACTTACTCAAACGCGGTATCAATGCCATGGCGGGGTCGCTATCGGAATACCATGATGAGATGCAGCAAAATATCGACCAAGCGACGTCGGATCTGCGGGAAACCTTAGAGCAGATTGAAATCCAAAACGTCGAGCTGGATTTAGCTAAAAAACGCGCCCTAGAAGCCAGCCGAATTAAATCTGAATTCTTAGCGAATATGTCCCACGAGTTACGTACGCCGCTCAATGGTGTTATCGGTTTTGCGCGGCAATTAGTCAAAACACCATTGCATTCGAGCCAAGTCGATTACATCAAGACCATAGAACGCAGTGCCACTAACCTGCTGGGTATCATCAACGACATTCTCGACTTTTCTAAACTCGAAGCCGGTAAAATGGTGTTAGAAAACATGCCCTTCGGCCTTAGGGAAACCATAAGCGATACGATTACCTTGATCTCCGGCAGCGCCCAGGCCAAAGGCCTAGAACTCGTCGTCGATATCGCCCCCAACGTGCCCGACAATGTCAATGGCGATGCCATGCGCGTATGCCAAATCATCAATAACTTGGTTGGTAACGCGATTAAATTCACTGACTCTGGCAGCGTGATGGTCAAAATCGAACTGCAGAGCCAGTCGGACGAACAAGTGGTACTACGCTGTGATGTGGTCGACACAGGTATCGGCATCGATGAAAGCCAGCAGGACTTTTTATTCCAAGCCTTTGGCCAAGCAGACTCGTCGATTTCGCGCCGCTTTGGTGGCACCGGCTTAGGTTTAGTGATCACTAAACGTTTAGTGAATCAAATGGGCGGCCAAATCGGCTTTACTTCATCCCCAGAAAAAGGCTCAAACTTCTGGTTCAGTTTGCCGCTCGGCTTAGGTCAATTCCAAATCGGTGACTCACTGCCGCTCGAAAAACTCAAAGACAAAACTATACTGTTTTACGAACCACGAGTACTCACCCACGCAGTATTAAGCCGCCAATTGAATCAATGGGATACAAAAGTCACCCATCATCAGCATATACCAAGCTTGTTGACTACGCTCACCACGGCTGAAGCGCCATACGACTATGTTCTCTTGAGTTGCCATGGGTTTAGCGATTCAAAACAACTGGTGAGTACCCTAAACTTGGCGAAGACCAAAACAGATTGCCTTATAGTGCTATACGATTGCCAAGAACAGGATGCCTTAACCCAATTTATTCGCCCGAATGCCGATGTGGTCTTGTCTCTGCCAGTCAGTGAGCATCAGCTTGCGCGCAACTTACTCTATCCACCGATGGAGTACGACATCATAGCCCCTGCGACAATATCAACGCCGGTTGCGCGCCAATCTTTAACCGTGCTCGCGGTAGATGATAACTTTGCCAACTTAAAACTGATTGATACTCTACTCAGCGAATTAGTGACGACTGTGGTTGCCGTCAACAGCGGTGATGAGGCAGTTAAACAGGCGAAGACTCGCACCTTCGACTTGATTTTTATGGATATCCAAATGCCTGGCACAGATGGCATTAGTGCCACGAAGCAAATTCGCCAAGGCTCGATGAACCGCAACACGCCGATAATTGCCGTGACAGCCCATGCCATTGCCGAAGAACGCGAACTGATTTTAAGCAGTGGTATGGACGGATATTTGCCTAAACCTATTGATGAAGCGGCACTCAAAGATATTATTCATCGCTGGATCACTCGACCTAAGTTCACCCATTTTGACCTGCATACGCTGAACTGGGATTTATGCTTAACCCAAGCCAATCACAAGGCCGATCTCGCCTTAGATATGCTTAGAATGTTGCTCGACTCATTGCCGCAAACCGTGGCGACGATTCAAACGGCGCTAAGTCAAAACGAGCACCCTGTCATGCTCAGTACTATCCATAAGCTGCATGGTGCGAGCTGCTACTGCGGCGTGCCCACCACACAAAGGTTATGCCAAGAAATTGAATCGGCACTAAAACGTGAAACATCGGTTGAAGATCTCGAACCCGAAATACTAGAGTTACTTGATGAGTTAACTAAGGTAGAATCTGCGGCAAATCAAGTGATATCACAGCTATCAGCGGAAATAACAGATGACCAAAAAAACGGGCTTCTTTAAACGTCTCAAGGCGTTAACACTGCCACAAAAACAACTCTTTGCCACTGCACTTTGCCAACGTATGTTGCCCAACTATCAACTGTTTTCCGAAGTCTGTGAGTTTGGCGATCCTACTGTGTTGAGTACCGCATTAGAACTATTGTGGCAATCCCAGTACGACTCCAAGCTCAAATTCAATGTCGATGTGCATCTGCAACGCCTGGAAGATAACACCCCAGATCCTGCTGATTTTGAAGCCTATGGCGTCTATCCGGCCATGGATGCAGTGGTCGCCATATCGACCTTACTGGGTGCAATTCAAGGCAAGATTGAAGAAGATATAGTCAATATCAGCAAATTATCATCCAGCACAGTGGCTAACTACATCGAAGCGATCAGCGATGTCGATTTGGTGGATGAAGCATTAGATGATTTCGTTTTCGCCCATGAAGTCATGGAAGAAGAGAAAGAATTACAAAATTCTCTGTTGGAAATTATTGAAGAAAATCCGAAGATCACCGCAGAACTGGTCAAAGGTTTACGCAAAGACATTATCGAAGCTGGCGTATCAAATATCGGTATCAGCGTCGCTTAATTGATGGGGGTGCTTGGGGTTACTCGAGCACCCTTATTTCTAAACAATGTTTCTAAACAATAAGCCTCTAGTCTCGACTGCAATCACTTTCATGCAAGCCACAAAACGAGTAAGACCAAGGCTAGCAAGTTCCATCAGCCAATATTGAGTTATTCCAATGAAAAAGATTGTTTATCAAGGATTTGTCTTAACCAATAGCGAAGGACGAACCGACAGTTGGAAACTGACCATCAAAGATCAACAGCGTATCGGTTCTTTATTTGAACTACGGCGTTTAGTGGGGTACTTCTTGGAACTCGGCATACTGCCCGCGACACGCTCCAGCCTGCAAGATGCAAAACAAACGCAAAACACCATGAGCAAAAACACCGTAAAACCTAAAAGACGCTAAAAATCA
Organism: Shewanella sp. SM69; assembly: GCF_025653985.1. Classification (NCBI taxonomy): domain Bacteria; kingdom Pseudomonadati; phylum Pseudomonadota; class Gammaproteobacteria; order Alteromonadales; family Shewanellaceae; genus Shewanella; species Shewanella sp. SM69. The sequence continues at coordinate 184,080 of NZ_JAKKRV010000003.1, read as the reverse complement.
GTTCTCCTCAATAAATCAACGCATAGAAAATAACTCTGGCGCCTTTGACTGCATAAACTCAATAAAGACTCTTACCTTTAGCGGCTGCTGGCTGCGCTGATGATATAAAATCGAAATTCGCCTCTGTTCGCCAATCCATTCAGGCAGTAATACTTTAAGTTTTCCCTCTTTAATCTGCTGTTTTACAAATAGTTCAGGACCATACAAGATCCCGCCATGGCCTAAAGTAGCCTGAATCGCTCCGTGTAAGTCCGTGAGGGTGAGCTTAGTCGGGCCATTAAAATAAAAAGACTCGCCGCTTGGATGCTTTAAATGCCAATTAAACAGCGGCCAGACTTTTATCAGTTGATGGGCTTCAAGATCATCGGGATGCTCAAGTTTAGGTGCCTGAGCCAAGTATTCTGGCGTGGCAAACAGGCAATAGTCGAGCTCGCCTAAGGTACTCGACACCCAAGAAGAATCAGGCTGAGCCCCGCCAACAATCGCCACATCTATGCCTTTATCGATCAAATCGACTAACTCATTACTCTGGGAAATGTGCAAACGGATATCAGGATACAAACGGCCAAACTCATTCAATGCTTGAATAAACACGATGGAAATAATCGAAATCGGCGCGGCGATGCGTAAGGTTCCCTCGGGTTTATCACTACCTAAACCACTTAGTTCATCAAATTGAGCAACCACACTCTGGTAGCGTTGAAAGAGCGCCAGCCCTTCCTCCGTCAATCGTAACTTGCGGGTACTGCGCATAAAGAGCTGTTTATCGAGCTTCTCTTCCAACTTCGCTAACTTGCGGCTCACAGTGGCGATAGGCATATCGAGCTCCTTCGCCGCCTGCGAAAAACTGCCCGCATTGACTAAATGCACAAAAAGATAGACAAGTTGTAGTTCAGCGCCTAAATCATCACTCATTGCATATCCTAATTTCACATATTGGGTATTGACGTTAAAACGCTAAATTCACTAAGTGATTGTGTTTTAAACATTGAATTATTCACTTATACGACCATAGCGCAATAGCCTTAGATTGAAATGGTATGTTATTTTGTGGCGAGTTTTACTGCGCTGGCGCTAAATCTGGCTCTAAAGTGACATAAAAAGAAGCAAGTGCTGTAACTCTGTCCACCAAGAATCATAGCGACAGTAAAATGACGACGGTGGGCGAGTTTATTCAAATTTAATCGTAAGGATGAGTGAGGGAAATGACCATTTTAACTCCTCTGTTTGCCGTCTTCGGGATCATGTTGCTCGGCACACTAGTGCAAAAATTAAAACTCTTGCCCGTCGATACGGATCAAGTGCTAAACCAGTATGTGTACTATATTGCGTTCCCCGCGATCATGCTTATCGCCCTCGCGCAGCAGCCGATTGGTGAGATTTTGCAATGGGGATTTATTGCGGGCTACAGCACAGCTATGGTGATCACTTATCTTGTCTGCCTAGGGCTATCGCTGATCGCTAACCCTAAACAGCATGCAGTTGCCGCTATTCGAGCCCTCAATGCCACCTTTGGTAATACGGCATTTATTGGTATTCCACTGCTCATCATCCTCTTTCCGCAGCAGCAAAGTGCGTTAGTCGCCGCCGCGATTGCCAGCTTATTATCCGTGCTGATGTTTGCCGTCGCCTTAGTCTCGATGGAACTGGCCACTAACACCCAAAGACAACACCACGCCTTAGTCATAATGGCGATGGCGGTAGGTAAAAACCCTATCGTTATTGGTAGCTTAATTGGCGTCGGCATTTCGGCGCTAGAGATAAAACTGCCGTCAGGGCTGGCGCTAATGATCCAGCAAATAGGCAATACCTCAAGCCCCTGCGCCCTATTTGCTATCGGCATGGTACTCGCCAAAGCGATGCGCTACCAGAAAGATAGCAGCGTATTTAGCCCCAAAAATTTTATCGAACTGAGCCTTATCAACCTCTTCAAGCTGGCTATCCAACCGGCACTCGTCTACTTTATGCTTAACCGTTTTGGAGTAAGTGGTGACTACCTGATCATGGGCGTGATCTTGAGCGCACTGCCCACCGCGGCTAGCGTGTACTTACTCGCCCAGCGTTATAACACTCAGGCTTCAACCAGTGCTCAAGGCATTCTATTTGGCACCTTAGTCACTTTCTTCAGTTTACCTATCTTAGAAAGCTTAGTAAGAACCAATGCATAATCAGTTAATTAAAAATATTTACTGCCAATAATGCCGATTTTTCACCCAAGCCACTTTACTGTATATAAAATCAGTATATACTGTTTATCAATACAGTGGTTTGGTATGTTTTTCGACAGGAATTCACTATGCTTTGCCAACTCAGCATTAATAACTTCGCTATCGTCCGTTTTTTAGAACTGGATTTTCGCCCCGGTATGACCAGCATCACAGGTGAAACCGGTGCAGGTAAATCGATTGCCATCGATGCGCTAGGCCTATGCCTAGGCAATCGCGCCGATGCCAGCAGTGTTCGTCCCGGAGCCAATAAAACCGAGGTCAGCGCCCGCTTTTCCTTGGATGATATTCCACTGGCAAAACGTTGGTTAGAAGATAACGATCTTGAACTCGATGATGAATGCATACTACGTCGGACCATTGGTAGCGATGGCCGTTCACGCGCCTACATCAATGGGAATCCAGTGCCGCTGACGCAACTCAAATTACTGGGTCAGTTGCTCATCGGTATTCACGGCCAACATGCGCACCATGCGATGTTAAAAAGTGAACATCAACTCACCCTGCTCGACAGTTATGCCAACCACAGATTACTTATCGATACGGTTGCCGCCAGCTTTCAACGCTGCAAGCAAATTGAGGCTGACCTAAAACAACTCGAAGCCTCACAGCATGAACGTATTGCCCGTAAGCAATTAGTGCAATATCAAGTAGAAGAACTCGATGAGTTTGATCTTAAAGTTGATGAGTTCGATGAAATTGAGCAAGAGCACAAACGCTTAGCCAATGGCACTGAGTTGATTGACACCTGTCAAGCGAGCTTAGATATACTCACTGAAGGCGAAGAGAACAACATAGAGTCGTTGCTCAATCGAGTCGTTTCCCTCGCCGAAGATCTGCAAAGCTACGATCCTGCATTAAGCAATATCAACACAATGCTCAATGATGCCTTAATCCAAGTGCAAGAAAGTGCCGGCGAATTACAGCACTATTTGAGTAAGCTTGAACTCGATCCAACCCACTTTGCCTATTTAGAAGAACGGCTATCAAAAGCCATGCAACTGGCGCGTAAGCATCATGTTAGCCCGAATAAACTGGCCGAGCATCATTTAGCATTAAAGGCTGAGCTAAGCACCTTAGACAGTGATGAAAGTAAACTTGAAGAAATTCAGCTTCAAGTCGAGGCAAGTAGAGCCGCTTATCTTAGCAATGCGCAAAAGCTCAGCCAAAGCCGTGCCCGCTATGCTAAAGAACTCGACAAACTGGTGACTCAGTCAATCCACGAACTGAATATGCCTAAGGGTAAATTTACGATCGAAGTCAATTTCCACCCCGAGCAAATGTCAGCCAATGGCAGTGACAATATCGAATTTATGGTAACCACTAACCCTGGCCAACCTTTGCAACCGATTTCGAAAGTCGCGTCTGGCGGTGAGCTCTCACGGATAGGGCTAGGGATCCAAGTGATTACCGCGAAGAAAGTTGCCACACCGACATTAATTTTCGATGAGGTGGATGTCGGGATTTCCGGCCCCACCGCAGCAGTGGTGGGCCGCATGTTACGCAGCTTAGGGGAATCGACCCAAGTACTGTGCGTGACTCACTTGCCGCAAGTTGCGGGCAATGGTCATCAACACATGTTCGTCGATAAATTTAATAAGGCAGGCAGTACTGAGACCACAATGAAATCGCTCGATCGTGAGCAGCGTATCCAAGAGCTTGCAAGACTGTTAGGTGGCGATACTATCACCAGCAATACCCTAGCAAACGCAAGGGAACTGCTGCAATAGTAGTATGGATCAAATAACGAATGAGGTCGCTAAACGCTTGAATCTACACACTGTATATCACAAGCTAAGGGGCTATATCAAAAACTAAGGGTTAGTTGTTGACTATGCTAACTAACATGCCGGGTTAACTATCATGTTAGGTTAGCGATAATGTTAGCTAAAAAACCAGACTAGCCCTTGCAGACAAATAAACGAAAACACGCCCGCTAAGACATCGTCAATCATAATGCCAAAGCCACCATGAACTTTGGCATCGAGCCATCGAATAGGCCAAGGCTTGATGATGTCGAAAAAGCGAAATAGACCAAAGCCGACTAACAACCAACCCCAACCTGCTGGTGCCGCTATCATAGTGATCAGTAGCCCAACCACTTCATCCCACACAATCGCACCGTGATCGTGTACCCCCATATCTTGAGCGGCTTTACCGCAGATATAAAATCCCGCAAATGCGCTCAATAAGGTTAAGCCGATATACCAAGTGAGCGGTAATGGCGCCATCAATAAATAGAGGGGAATGGCTGCTAAGGTACCGAAAGTACCAGGCGCTTTAGCGGCGAGTCCACTACCAAAACCGAGTGCCAAAAAGTGGACAGGATTTTTTAATGACAGGCGCGTTAGCACCTGATCCTTTGACAACCATTTCATTAACATGCTCTTCGCTTAAAAGTGCTCGAAACCGTGATACGGCGGTGTAAACGGCTCACCATTGAGTTGCAACTTGAGCTTACTGCCTGCACAAATTTGTCCAACGCGAACAAACTTTGCTCCAGCATGGCTCAACGCTGTCTCAAGCGCACCTTTTTGCGCTTCAGGAACGGTGAACAGCAGTTCATAATCTTCGCCCCCCGTAAGCGCATAACCTAAGGCATGCTCCTCGCTGACGGTATCTTGCATCGCGCGTGAAAGCGGGATGCAATTAACGTCCACCACAGCACCAACTGCCGAAGCCTTAAGCACATGACCGATATCCGAGATAAACCCGTCGGAAAGGTCGATTGCACTGGAGGCAAGCGAACGCAAAGCTTGGCCCGCTAAGACTCTTGGTGTTGGACGATAATGTCGATTAATCAGGAATTCTTTATGCTCGGCTCTGGCCTGCTGCGCGCCTCGAATGATATCCAGACCTAAGGCCGAATCTCCGAGCGTGCCCGTGACATAAATCCAATCACCCGCTTTAGCACCATGGCGCGTGAGTGCCTTGCCCGGTGGGACTTGGCCGTGCACTGTGATGTTAATCGCCCGTGGACCACGAGTCGTATCGCCGCCAATTAAGGCGATGCCATAGTAATCGGCCGCTTCAAACAAGCCTTCACTAAAACCACTTAGCCAAGTCTCATCGACTTCGGGTAGCGTTAAGGCAAGCGTCATCCACGCGGGTTCAGCGCCCATGGCTGCCAGATCAGATAAATTTACCGCTAAAGCTTTGTAACCTAAGGCAGCGGGAGGCATGTCGGGGAAGAAATGGACATTTTCAACTAAGGTGTCACAGGAGATAGCGATCGACTTGTTTTCTGCGGGTTGCACTAAAGCGCAATCGTCACCGATGCCAAGCTTCACATCACGGCGAGTGGGGCCGCGGTTGCTAAAATAACATTCAATTAATTGGAATTCTTTCACTGTACAGTTTGGCACGACTTACATCGGCCACCTTTGTTAGCAATGAAAAACGGTATCCTAAGATACCGTTTGTCTTTATTACTTGCGTGCAACCAGTTTGTCGAGCAGTCCGTTCACAAACTTATGACTCTCGTCCGCACCGAAAGCTTTTGCCAACTCAATCGCTTCGTTAATCGCGACCTTGTATGGCACATCTTTACGGAAAGTCAGCTCATAGGTCGCTAAACGAACTATGGCTTTCTCTACTGGAGACACTTCATCAATCGGGCGTTCCAGATGCGGGATGATCAGCTCATCCAATTGGGTTTTCTTCGTTGCAACGCCTGAAAATAGCTCACGAAAATAAGCTACATCAACACCGTCGAGACTTTGTTCAGTTAAAAACTCATGCTCGACATCGGCAATATTATTCCCGCTTAGTTGCCATGAATAGATGGCTTGAACGGCTAAACGGCGGGCCTTGCGGCGCTCAGAAGGCTTCATTATTTTTCCTACTATAACAACTGTTGTTCAAGTTCTTGCAGAACATTGACCATTTCAAGCAGGCTTAGAGCAGCTTCGCCGCCTTTGTTACCCGCTTTGGTACCTGAACGTTCAATCGCTTGTTCAATGGTATCAGTGGTCAAAACACCGAAAGCAACAGGCAGATCAAATTCTAAAGCAACTTGAGCTAGACCTTTATTACATTCGCCTGCAACAAAATCAAAATGAGGAGTACCACCACGGATCACCGCACCTAATGCGATAATACCGTCGAATTTACCACTGGCAGCTACGCGACGCGCAGCTAGCGGCAACTCAACCGCACCAGGTACACGGACAACAGTGATATTGTCGTCGCTGACTTGGCCAAAACGTTTCAGCGTGTCAAGTGCACCTTCAAGCAAGCTCTCAACTAAAAAGCTGTTGAAACGCGAAATTACAATCGCAACTTTGGCATTTTTCGCTTCGATATTACCTTGAACTACGTTCATTATCTTACCTAATTTAGCTAAAGCACCCAGCTCGGGGCGAAAAGTGGCGACATGATATCACAGCCAATTGCCCAGAGCCCTATGCAAATTATCAGAAATTGTTAATTTTACTTCAGTGTAACTTTGGGTTTTAGTCCGCCACATACTCAGTCACTTCAAGGCCAAAGCCTGAAAGTGAGTGGTAGCGTTTAGGCGAGCTGAGCAGGCGCATCTTAGTCACACCAAGGCTGGCGAGAATTTGCGAGCCAACACCCACACGGCGCGACGTCCCCTGCCATTTTGCAGAAGCAGGCGCTTGGCCTTGATCTTCGGCTTCAAAGGCTTTCACCTTAGAAAGGATTTCACAGGGATGTTCTTGATTCCCGAGTAAAACCAATACACCACCTTCTGCAGAAATACGCTCCATCGCCTTTTCGAGTGGCCAGCTGCGTTGCTGATCGCGCTCTGAGTGGAGTAAATCGTTGAAGGTATTTTGCAAATGCACGCGCACCAAACAATCTTCTTTCACCTCACCTTTGACTAAGGCAAAGTGCAGTTGATTGTCGATAGTGTCTCTAAAAGTCACCATATCGAACTCACCGAAACGGGTCGGTAATTTACATTTAGCTTCACGCACAACCGTGGTTTCTTTGGTATTGCGATACTCGATTAAAGCCGCGATAGTGCCGATTTTGATGCCATGCAACTCGGAGAAAATCTCCAAATCTGGGCGACGTGCCATAGTGCCGTCTTCGTTCAAAATCTCAACGATAACGCCCGATGGCTCAAGTCCCGCAAGACGGGCTAAATCACAGCCAGCTTCAGTGTGGCCTGCGCGGGTTAATACACCGCCGTCCTGTGCCATTAACGGGAAGATATGCCCTGGTTGCACTAAATCAGACGCTTTAGCCTCTTTAGCCACAGCCGCTTTCACCGTTACAGCGCGATCGTGGGCCGAAATACCGGTAGTCACACCTTCTGCCGCTTCAATAGAAACCGTAAAGTTAGTCGAGAACTGGGCGTTATTATTCGTCACCATTAAAGGCAGGTTTAACTGCTGGCAACGGGCTTTAGTCATGGTCTGGCAAATGAGCCCACGGCCATATTTCGCCATAAAGTTAATCGCTTCTGGCGTTACCATTTCGGCCGCCATGATCAAATCACCTTCGTTTTCTCTGTCTTCGTCATCCATCAAAATAACCATTTTACCTTGACGAATATCTTCGATGATCTCTTCTATACTGTGCAGCGCCATTGTAGGACCTTATGATTTTACTGTTATTATGAAATTCTATACCTAAATAACCTAAGCTGCCGATAAGCTTAAGTTAAATAATCTGCTCCTGTGCACTAACGCACAAAGCCGGCACGGGCTAACATTTCCATGGTGACGCCACCGTTCTTGCTGTCTTTGCCATCATAATTCATCAAACGTTCAAGATAACGGGCGATTAAATCCACTTCGATATTCACCTTATCGCCCGCTTGCAGGTCGATTAACGTGGTTTCCCCTGCGGTATGCGGCACTATGGTCAAGCGGAATCGACTGCCGTCCACTTCATTAACCGTCAGACTCACGCCATCAATGGTGATGGAACCTTTATGGGCAATGTAACGCCCAAGCTCTACGGGTGCGGCTAACCAAAATTCAATGGCTTGACCACGCACTAAGCGTTGCTCAACCGTTGCCATACCGTCAACATGGCCGCTGACCATATGGCCGCCTAAGCGTGTGGTTGGGGTAACCGCCTTTTCAAGATTCACCTTAGTGCCCACGTTGTAGTGAGCAAAGCCGGTTAGACTCACGGTTTCGGCTGAGATATCAGCCACATAACCGTCTGCTAATTGCTGCACAACCGTTAAGCACACACCGTTGGTAGCAATACTGTCGCCTAGACGTACATCGTTTAAATCCAGTTTGCCGCTCGCCACGGTAAGACGAATATCATCGCCTTTACGCTCCAGTTTGCACAGGGTGCCAACGGCTTCAATAATCCCAGTAAACATGGTTAACTCACTTAATTAAATAAAGAAGTATCAAGCTTAACGCTCAAGATTAAACGGGTATCTGGCCCTATTTTGCGCTCATCGACCAACGTGAGTGCAGGAATGTGTGCCATGGTTTGATAATCGGGCAATTGCAGCAGATTACGCCCATGCCCACCGAGGATTTTCATCGCTTGATATAGCACTAACTCATCGGCCAGCCCCTCTGCTAAAAAAGCGCCTGCTAAGGTTGCACCCGCTTCCACCAACACGTGATTACAGCTTTGGCCTAAATAGCTTAATAGTTCAGGCAATGAGACGCGACCTTCAATTGCAGGTAACAGGAGGCAACTCACATGGGAGGGTAATTGCGCTTGAAACTCTGCGGAATAAGCCACGGTCGAGACCAAGAGTATCGGCGATACGATAGCTAAGCAGGCGGCGGATAACGGCAAACGGGCGCGGCTGTCGAGTATCACTCTTAATGGCTGCAGTAATTGCGCCTCGGTTACACTGTCTTTTAAGCTGCCAAGTTCCTGATAACGCACATTAAGTAAAGGAGCGTCTGCCAGTATGGTTTCGATCCCCGTAACTAGCGCGCAGGAACGTAAGCGTAATCGCTGCACGTCGCGGCGAGATTCTGGACCAGTTATCCATTTAGACACACCGTTAGACAGCGCAGTTTTACCATCGAGACTCGCAGCCAATTTGACTGTAACTCTGGGTAAACCCGATTCCATGCGCTTCATAAAGCCTAAATTCAAGGCATAGGCTTCATCGCGATGTAATCCCACATCCACTTCAATACCGGCATCGCGCAGCATTTGAATGCCACGACCACCTACTTGCGGATTAGGATCTTCAACCGCCACCACCACGCGTTTAACGCCAATATTGATCAGCGCCAAGGCACAGGGTGGCGTGCGGCCATAATGGCTACAGGGCTCTAAGGTGACATAGGCCGTTGCGCCGCGGGCGTGTTCGCCAGCCATACGTAACGCATGCACTTCGGCGTGGGGCTCACCCGCTTTTTGATGATAACCTTCGCCGACAATCTGATTATCTTTAACGATAACGCAGCCCACACTGGGATTGGGCCTCGTGGTGTAAAAGCCTTTGCGCGCCAATTGAATCGCGCGGCTCATCATTTGGGTATCGAGTACGGACCAACTTATGTTCAAGCTCATGTTCAACCCTGTTGTTAAAGGTTTCGGCTTTCACCAGTCTTACAAACCTGTCTTTTAAATTTGTGCTTTCACGCCAATCGCTCGTACACGTCTGCCTTGTCGGCGACAAAACTCAATGACTACTTTTGCAGTTTGGCGATGGCTTCGCCAAATTCAGACACGTCTTCAAAGGCACGGTACACGGAAGCGAAACGAATGTAGGCGACTTTATCGAGGCTCATCAATTGCTCCATCATTAAGTTACCGACCATTTCTGACGGCACTTCCCGCTCGCCAGTGGCGCGTAGGGTCGACTTGATTTTGCTGAGTGCTTGCTCGATTTCATCCATAGATACGGGGCGTTTTTCAACGGCGCGTAACATGCCACCTTGGAGTTTTTCTTCATCGAAGGGTTGGCGTGAACCATCGCGCTTAATCACCCTAGGCATGACTAATTCGGCGCCTTCGAAGGTGGTAAATCTTTCATGACATTCGGTGCATTCTCGGCGACGGCGCACTTGGTGGCCTTCTGCCACTAATCGGGAATCGATGACTTTAGTATCTGTCGCGCTACAAAATGGACAATGCATTGAGCCTCCTGCCAGTGAATGCGAGTAAAGCGTTAATGGCTTTACCTGTTAAAATCTCAGCCAAACACAATGGATTTAAGCCTAAGATTTTACCAATAAAAATGGCCGCTAAATGCGGCCATGGGATTTTATCCTATTTATGGGCTGAGGTTAACTACCTGAGCTTAACAACCTAATGTTAACTACTTGATGTTAAGTACCTGATGCTAAATACCTGATGTGATAAGTATCAAGTCTGTCGGCGGTCAATCTCGGCCATTCATCTACTAAACGTAGATGCATAGGCAAATTAGCCGTAAACAGGGAAACGTGCGCAAAGTGCCAATACTTGGTCTTTAACACGCTCAATCACAGCAGGATTGCTTGCATCATCAAGGATGTCACAAATCCAGCCCGTCAGCTCTTTCGATTCCGCTTCTTTAAAGCCGCGGCGCGTAATGGCTGGCGTACCGATACGCACACCAGAGGTCACAAAGGGTGAACGTGGATCGTTTGGCACTGAGTTTTTGTTCACAGTAATGTTAGCGCTACCTAAGGCGGCATCGGCTTCTTTACCCGTTAAGTCACGACCAATCAGATCAACTAGCATTAAGTGGTTGCTGGTTCCGCCAGAGACGATTTTGTAACCGCGCTCAAGGAACACTTCAACCATAGCTTTAGCGTTGTTAACCACTTGCTGTTGGTAAACTTTAAATTCTGGCTCTAGGGCTTCTTTGAACGCCACCGCTTTACCGGCGATAACGTGCATCAATGGGCCACCTTGACCGCCTGGGAATACCGCAGAATTCAACTTTTTGTACAAGTCTTCATCGTCAGCAGCAGATAGGATCACGCCACCACGAGGACCCGCTAAGGTTTTGTGGGTCGTAGATGTCACAACGTGCGCGTGTGGTACTGGGTTTGGATAAACGCCCGCAGCAATAAGACCGGCAACGTGCGCCATGTCGACAAATAAATAAGCACCGATTTTGTCTGCGATTTCACGCATTTTTGCCCAATCAACGATACCTGAATAGGCAGAGAAACCACCGATCATCATCTTAGGCTTGTGTTCTATGGCAATACGTTCCATTTCGTCGTAGTCGATTTTGCCAGACTCGTCGATACCGTAAGGAATGATGTTGTACAGTTTGCCAGAGAAGTTAACCGGTGAACCGTGGGTCAAGTGACCACCGTGGGCTAAGTTCATGCCCAGTACGGTATCGCCAGGTTTTAACAATGCCATGTAAACCGCGCTGTTTGCCTGTGAACCTGAATGAGGTTGTACGTTAGCGTAAGTTGCGCCAAACAGTTCTTTCGCACGTTCAATCGCTAAGGTTTCAACTACGTCCACATACTCACAACCACCATAGTAACGCTTGCCTGGATAGCCTTCAGCGTACTTATTGGTTAACTGTGAACCTTGCGCTTCCATCACGCGTGGACTGGTGTAGTTTTCAGAAGCAATCAGCTCAATATGCTCTTCTTGACGCAGAGTTTCATTCTGAATTGCCTTAAACAGTTCCGGATCATAATCTGCGATATTCATATCTTTTTTCAGCATTGCTTACTCCAGCTGCCAATTCTTATAGGTAGGGTTGCGCGGTATTCTACTCGGAACGCGGTCACAATCCCAGTATTTGAAACATGAAATTCCTGCAGATAGTGCTTGAACTTGGCTCATTGTCGAGTTGAGTTCGGCGCGCAATCGAGTAGAATTAGCCGCATCATTAGTCACTTAAGATAGAGAAAAATGGCTCAGTTTGTTTACAGCATGCTGCGGGTGGGTAAAATTGTTCCGCCTAAGAAGCAGATCCTTAAAGATATTTCTTTAAGCTTTTTCCCCGGCGCCAAAATTGGCGTACTCGGTCTCAACGGTTCAGGTAAGTCGACACTACTGCGCATTATGGCGGGTATCGACACCGAAATTGAAGGTGAAGCGCGCCCAATGCCGGGATTGAAAATCGGTTACCTGCCGCAGGAACCTAAACTCGATCCGAATCAAACCGTGCGTGAAGCGATTGAAGAAGCGGTAGCAGAGGCAAAAAATGCCCTGACTCGCCTCGATGCCGTTTACGCAGCCTACGCCGAGCCGGACGCCGATTTCGACGCCCTTGCAAAAGAGCAAGGTGAACTCGAAGCCATTATCCAAGCCCAAGATGCCCATAACTTAGAGTACGTCCTTGAGCGCGCCGCCAACGCCCTGCGTCTGCCAGATTGGGATGAAAAAATCGAAGTATTATCCGGTGGTGAACGTCGCCGCGTAGCGATATGTCGTTTGCTGCTTGAAAAACCAGAAATGCTGTTACTGGACGAACCCACCAACCACTTGGATGCTGAATCTGTGGCGTGGCTTGAGCACTTCTTGCAGGAGTATGCTGGTACTGTGGTCGCGATTACCCACGACAGATACTTCCTCGACAATGCCGCTGGCTGGATTTTAGAACTCGACCGCGGTGAAGGTATTCCGTGGGAAGGTAACTATTCTTCATGGCTTGAGCAGAAAGATGCCCGTCTGAAGCAAGAATCAGCCACAGAAAGCGCTCGCCAAAAGACCATTGCCAAGGAATTGGAATGGGTACGTCAAGGCGCGAAAGGCCGCCAGTCTAAAGGCAAGGCCCGTATGGCACGCTTTGAAGAACTGAACACTAACGATTACCAAAAACGTAACGAAACCAACGAGCTGTTTATTCCGCCCGGACCTCGTTTAGGTGACAAGGTTATTGAAGTGAATAACCTGACCAAATCTTACGGTGACCGCGTTTTGATCGACAACCTGTCGTTCTCTGTGCCTAAGGGCGCGATCGTCGGCATTATCGGTGCCAACGGCGCGGGTAAATCGACCCTGTTCCGCATGTTATCCGGCGCTGAAACGCCAGACAGCGGCAGCATTGAGCTAGGTGAAACTGTGCAACTGGCCTCGGTTGAGCAGTTCCGCGATTCGATGAATGATAAGAACACCATTTGGGAAGAAATCTCCGGTGGTCAAGACATCATGCGTATCAACAACATGGAAATCCCGAGCCGTGCCTATGTAGGCCGCTTCAACTTCCGTGGTGGCGATCAGCAAAAAATCATCGGCACTCTGTCGGGCGGTGAACGTAACCGCGTGCATTTAGCCAAACTGCTGCAAGCAGGCGGTAACGTATTATTACTCGACGAACCCACCAACGACTTAGACGTTGAAACCCTGCGCGCACTGGAAGAAGCGATTCTGGAATTCCCAGGTTGCGCTATGGTGATTTCGCATGACCGTTGGTTCCTCGACCGTATCGCGACCCACATTCTGGATTATCGCGACGAAGGTCAAGTGAACTTCTACGAAGGTAACTACACAGAATACTCGGCATGGTTGAAGAACACCTATGGCGCCGATGTGGTTGAGCCACACCGCTTGAAATACAAGCGCATGATTAAGTAGATCTAGAATCTAGAATCTAGAATCTAGTCAAGCATGTATCTGAGGAGTTTAACTCGAAAGGGTTAAGCTCCTTTTTTATGGCATCCCGTTACGCTATAAGTGACGCAAGCTTTGGCACTATTTCAAGCTAACACTATTTTAAACTGGCACTATTTCAAACTAGCAAAATAGGCCACCAGCATGTCCATCATCACCCTAAGTGCAGGCTGCATATGTTTGCGGGATTGATACACGCCATACACACCGAGGGACTGAGGCTTAAACTCAGTTAATAAAGGCACTAGCTGACCCGAGTCTAAATAGGGTTTCGCCGCCCAAACGGGCTGCATGGCAATCCCCTCACCTGCCAGCGTGGCATTGAGCACCACCATTGAATCATTGGCGCTAAAATTCCCATTCACAGGCACGTTAAACGCCTGACCTTGGTTTGACTTAGGATCGGAGTTCAACGCTTGAGCCTGTTTCGGCCCTACATCGGTTTTATAAAAGCGCCACATCACATCGCCAAAATAAGAATAGGTTAAACAGTTATGCTGAGTTAAATCCTCGGGATGCAGCACGGCGGCGCGCGCGGCAAGATAACTCGGTGCGGCGCATACCACAGACTCACACTCCCCTAAGCGCCTAGCGATAAGATTGGGATCGAGTTCATTGGTGATGCGAATAGCCAGATCAATACGCTCGGCGACTAAATCGACGGTTTGGCTGCTCACGTGGAAATTCACGCTCGCCTGCGAATAACTGGCTAAATATTGCTGTACCACGGGCGCTAAAATCTGATGCGCCAAAAACTGGGAGCAACTAATACGCAACAAGCCCCGCGGAATCGCCACAGCGGCGTGGCTTACCGCAGGTACTTCGTTAGCCAGTTCGAGCAGCCGATGGCAATAGTCCAGCACTTGCTCACCCGCGGGCGTTAAGCTGAGGCTACGCGTCGAGCGATGCAACAACCTAGCACCAGACCATTCTTCCATTTCGCTCAAGTAACGGGTCACCATAGAACGCGACATATCTAAGGCATTGGCGGCGCTTATCATGCTGCCGCGCTCAACAATAGTCACAAACACCTTAGCCGCTTCGAGTCTATCCATGATTTATCTCCACTCGCGTTCAATCAATAACGTTCAATCAATAACGTTTAATCACTCACTTTCAAATCACTCGAAGGTTCACTCACATACTCACGTCACCACATGAATAATAACTAAGAGTACACGCAGCCATTCGTCCGATTAATGCAACAAACATGGGCAGATACTCGCATTTATCTATTGATTATTGCAACCTATACTTAACTCACTTTTTGCAGCAGCTGCAAATCAATGAATGCTAAATCGAACCTTTTACTCTTTCACCCTGTGACTATAAGTGAGCCCCAAATGAACACATCGACCTATGCAATACGTAACACAGTTAACGCCACATTGAAGGCCTCGTCTAAAATAAGCCTAGCCGCCACCTTGTTGCTAGCAGGACTTAGCGCGGTCAATGCTGCGCCATTGCAAGTGAGCCATTTTAATCCGGGCGAAAACAGCATCTTTGCCGTGTCATCGATCTTTATCAGCGGCGAACACGAAATGATGCTAGTCGATGCGCAATTTCAAAATAACGATGCCCAAACATTGGTCGACACCATTAAGGCCAGCGGTAAAAAGCTGACTCAGGTGTATATCAGCCATAGCGATCCTGATTTCTATTTCGGCTTAGCCGTGATTAAAAAGAATTTCCCCGATGCACAAATCGTCGCGACTCAAACCACTGTCGATGCGATTAAAGCCTCAATGGAAGGCAAACTCGCCTACTGGGGGCCGATTTTAAAAGATAATGCGCCAAGCGAATTAGTGTTACCTAAGGCGATTCACAGTGACACTTTTACTATCGACGGTGAGCAAGTGATTATCAAAGGTTTTAATGATAAACACCCTAAACACACTTTCCTGTGGGTGCCATCGGCAAAAACCATTACAGGTGGCGTGGAAGTATTTGATAACACGCATGTTTGGATGGCTGACACTCAAACAGCCTCTGAGCGTCAGGAATGGTTAACCCATTTAGATGCAATGGAAAAACTGCTGCCGACCACAGTGATCCCAGGGCACTATTTAGGCAAAGCGCGATTTAATACCCACGCCATCGGTTTTACTCGTGAATATGTAAAAGCCTTTGAAATCGCTGCAAAAGCCTCGAAAGATTCAGCTGAATTAATCCAAAAGATGCTGGCGCTATACCCACAAATGCCAGCCGATGCAGGGCTTGAGATCAGCGCCAAAGTTTACATGGGCGAAATGACCTGGCCTATGTAAGCCCAGCCATATCTATCTAGGCGATTAGATACAAGCATTTAAGTGCAAATAGTTAAAGACAGGCACGTGAGCGATTGCGTGCCATTTTTTAGCTAAATAACGGTACCAACCTAACTATTTTAATCGATTTTCTCAAAGGGTTTAAGTCGCTAATGTCGCGACGAACTTAAGCCAAAAGGTTTAACACTATGACTCAGCCAACAACTCATTCAGCAAATTCAGTCAACAGCGCACAGGCTGCCAAAGAGCGCACTCTGCACGCCATTATCGACCCTTTATGTGGTTGGTGTTATGCCGCAGCGCCTTTACTCGATGCCGCCGCAAAAGCAGGCTTTACCATTAAGCTCCACGGCGGCGGTATGCTCACGGGCCCAAGACGTAAACAAATCGATGCTAACTGGCGCGACTATGTTATGCCCCACGATCTGCGTATTGCCGAGCTAACTGGACAACCTTTTGGGGAAAACTATTTTGATGGTCTGCTGCGCGATACCACAATCGTACTCGACTCGGCGCCTCCTATTAAAGCCATGCTCGCAGTCGATGCTATGGGTGGCGACAGTTTGGCCTATCTACACTCAGTACAACTGGCCCATTACCGTGATGGTCACAGCGCCAGTGATGAAGGTAATCTCGCAAGGTTAGCCGCTGAACTTGGGCTCGACCCTATAGGCTTTGCGCAACATTATGCCCAAGGTGAAGACAAGCTATATGAGCATATTGTTGAATCCAGAGCATTACTGAATCTGATGGGTGCCCAAGGCTTCCCTTCAATGGCTATAGAGGATGATGACGGCAACATCACCGCCATTAATATCAACCGCTTTTATGGCCAACCCGCCCAGTGGTTAAGCCATCTTGAAGCACAGTTTGAGTCGTAATCATGCCAACGCTTAATAGTGTTCCAACAAGCTCTTTAGTGAGTGAGCCTGCTCAGTTAAATCTTATCGAAACAGCAAGGCAAACTGATGCGAATCTTGCACTTGTCAAAAGTACTTACGAGGGACATAGCTCAGCCGAAAATGCTAAAAATCTTGAGCATGCACTGGCAAATGACGCACGCTGGACAGAGGCGGCAGGTTTTCCCTATGCGGGCACTTACATAGGTTTTAGCGCGATAGCCGCCAATGTGTTCGCCCGCCTCGAAAAAGAATGGAATAACTATCGCGTCGATATCGAAGACTATGTGGCGCAGGGTGATAAGGTTTTTGCCTTCGGCACTTATTCAGGTACCTATGTCAAAACGGGCAAGTATTTTAGCGCCCGAGTCGCCCATTTATGGAAAATACACAGCGGAAAAATCGTCAGTTTCGAGCAGTTTGTTGATAGTTATACCGTCGTCAATGCCATGTAACTGCCAATACAATGTAACGACAGTCATGCACTTATAGACATGCAATGATGGAATCACTGAATAATGAGGCGGGCAAGTTTAATTTAGCCCGCCTCACGACTTGCCGATGATAAGCCTTATCCGTATGATTTAGTATTTTCAATAGGTTGAGCACTTGACATTAAGTACTTAAGATTAAGCACTTGCGATTAAGCGTTTGGATTAAGCGCTTGAAATTGAATTCGTCACGCTGCACGTTCGAAGACTCATCAACTTAAGTGTCTAAAATGACAAAATAAATAACTAAAACAAGAACAAGGATGCGGTCTAATGCAAATCAATTCGATGCCAGTCGGGGCTCACCCAATCATGCTATCTATGACGTGACTTAGCCGAGCCAGCCAATGGATACTCAAGCAACATAGAAAATTCACGCCCCTGTTATGGCTTGTCACCGCACTCCCCTTTACCTCACTTGCGTTTATCTCACTGACGACCAATGCAAGTGAAACTGATACAGAGTTAAAAATTCAAGAAAGCAGCATCACCGATGGCCCTTATGTGTTTTTAGATGATGCTCAAAAAGACACAGCCTATTGGATTTGCCAAAGCGAGCTAAAACAAACAAGGATTGCGAAGGCGCAGTTAACTCGCCCTGCCAGTTGCGGTGAATTACCCCAACCGCACCTTTATACACAAGCTGTCACGGTTGAGCCAGATACCTTCACCCATGTCAGCAAAATTGTCGCCCTTAGCGATGTACACGGCCAGTTTGATGTAATGATTAACTTGCTAAAAGCCCATCAGATTATCGACAAAGATAACCACTGGGCCTTTGGTGACGGTCATATGGTGATGACGGGCGACATGTTTGACCGTGGTCATCAAGTCAATGAAGTATTGTGGTTTTTATATACCTTAGATCAAGAAGCCCAAGCTGCGGCCGGACGCTTACATCTACTCATGGGCAATCACGAGCAAATGGTGTTTCGCGGCGACTTACGCTACGTCAACGAACGCTATCAAGTCTCGGCAGATTTACTCAAACGCAGCTACGATGCGCTCTACAACAAAGACACCGAAATAGGCCAATGGCTTCGCAGCAAACATACCTTAGTCAAAATCAATAATATCTTGTTTATGCACGGTGGCATCAGCCCTGAATGGGTCGAGCGTAAATTAAATATCAGCGATGCTAACCAATTATTTCGTCAGCATTTAGATGATAAAAAAGCCGATTTAAAGCAAGACGATTTACTCAACTTTTTGTTTTTTACCAATGGTCCAACTTGGTATCGTGGCTACTTTAAAGATGAACTGAAAGAGTCGGATATCGATAGCATACTGAGCTATTTCAAGGTCGATCATATCGTCGTAGGGCACACATCGCAGGAACAAGTACTTGGGCTTTATCATAATAAAGTCATTGCGATAGATAGCAGCATTAAGAATGGTAAATCCGGTGAGCTGTTACTTATCGACGCTGGAAAACTCCGCCGAGGTTTGTATCAGGGTGAGCAGGTTTCGCTATAACCTGCCTCGCTAAAATCCTTTGCCCCAATACGTGAATGAGCTAGCGCCTTAATCCATAAATTCGCTGGGGCAAATAAGGCATGAATGAGCAAGGGTAAAACGGGCGCACGCCATGGTTCTCAATCGGCACAACGCTCAATCGTATGGCTCTCAACATGCACCCATCTTAATATCCATAAGTTCGCCTGTTTTAATTAACTCTGACTATACTCAAGCCAAGTGCGACTCACCTAAGTGCTGGAGTAGAAATGGGGAAGAAATTACTCACATTATCTAGCTTTTGCTTGTTTCTATTCAGCTTCTATCCCCCAGCATTTTCGGGCAGGGAACTCCAATTAGTCGCCACTAACTATCCTCCTTTTTATGCCGATGCCTTACCTGAACAGGGCGGCGTTGCGCAAGTCGTCAAAGAAGCTTTTAAACGTCAAGGTTACACTGCCAGCCTCAAGTTTTATCCCTTCGCCCGCGCGGCTTTACTCGTTAAAACTGGCCAAGCTGATGGCATCATTGGGCTCTGGTATCGTAAAGAGCGCGAGCAATGGGCCCAATATTCTGCGCCTATCCAACCCGTACAAATTGTGTTTTATAAACGTAAAGATTCACCGCTGAGTTTCAGTCAACTTTCAGATCTTAAACCTTTCACTATTGGTATAGGTCGCGGTTACGCTAATCCACCAGAAATCTTCGCCGCGGGGCTCACCACAGAGGAAGGAAATTCGGATGAGATGAATCTCAAAAAGCTGTTTTTAAAGCGTATTGACTTAGTCTTGATTGGCCATAACTTAGCGAGGTATTTAATTAAAAAAGGACCAAGTGAATATGAGGGGGCCTTTGAGCAAGTCGGCCAACCCATAGCGACTGAGGTATTTCATTTAGGGATCTCTTTGGCTGTAGCGGATCATCCGCAGTTAGTGACAGATTTTAATCAAGGTTTAGAGAGTATGCGCCGCGATGGACGATTAGCGGCAATTTTAAGCCAATATCCTCAGGTTGAAACGACTCAAACGCCGATTGAAAAAACGCGAACGGAAGTCCATCCCTAAAGTCCGTCCAGCTTTTAAAAAGCAATAACAGCACAAAAAAACAGCACAATTCTCGTTGAATTGTGCTCAATGCTCAAAAAACACAATTTCTTTCATTTTCGTTCGCTTACCTTTACAAACTTTTACCCAACTGGCGTACGTTATTCACTAGAATAGCGCCATTAGAGCGATTACCTTTTTAAACTGCCTTTGCGCGAGATAATAATTACAATGAAAAAAACCATTATTGCCATTGCCCTGCTTGCGATTATCGCCACAGCGGTGAGTTTTAGTGATGTCCTTCAAGCGGCTAAACCCGAGAACGCGCCACATCTTATGCGTACCGTTCCTGTGGTCACGGGTGAAGTGATTGAATATCCATTAGCGCAATCTATCTCTCTTATCGGCAAACTCGCGGCTGAACGTGCAGTGATCATTGCACCGCAAGTCACAGGTAAGATTAAACAAGTCGCAGTGACCTCAAACCAAGCGGTAAAAAAAGGCCAGTTACTGATCGAACTCGATGATATGAAAGCCCAAGCCGCCGTCGCCGAGGCCAATGCTTTCCTCAATGATGAAAAACGTAAACTCAAAGAATTTGAAAAACTGATCAGCCGTAACGCCATTACCCAAACCGAGATTGACGCACAAAAAGCCAGTGTTGATATCGCCCAAGCACGCTTATCCTCCGCCCAAGCAGATTTACATTACCACTCGCTGATAGCGCCTTTTGCAGGTAATACTGGCCTGATTAATTTCAGCGAAGGCAAGATGGTCAGCATGGGCACTGAGTTGATGTCGCTAGATGATTTGTCCAGCATGCGCCTCGACTTACAAGTGCCTGAGCATTTCCTATCGCAACTGAGTATTGGTATGCAAGTATCAGCCACCAGTCGCGCTTGGCCGAATGAAATCTTTACTGGCAAAATGGTAGCTATCGATCCCCGCGTCAATGAGGAAACCTTAAACCTCAAAGTACGAGTGCTATTCGATAATCCGAAGAAACGCTTAAAACCGGGCATGATGATGTCGTCAACCATCACCTTCCCTGCGATTTCAGCACCTATGGTGCCAGTGCAAGCTCTTGAATATTCAGGAACTAAACGTTACGTATACGTAGTTAGCGCCGACCACATTGCCCACCGCACAGAAGTGACACTCGGGGCACGTATCGATAACCAAGTCTTAATCGAAAGCGGTTTAAACATAGGTGACAAAGTCGTGGTACAGGGCTTAGTCAATATGCGCGATGGACTGCAAATCAATGAAGTCACGCTCGATGATAAAGCCTCAGCCCGTGCGACAGAGCTTTCAGGTCCTAAAGCAACGGAGACGAAATAATGTGGTTATCCGATGTTTCGGTTAAACGCCCTGTCGTTGCCATCGTTTTAAGCTTACTGCTGTGTGTATTTGGCATAGTGTCGTTCACTAAACTGTCGATACGGGAAATGCCCGACGTCGAAAGCCCAGTGGTCACCATCAGCACCAGTTACTCGGGTGCGTCGGCGGCGATTATGGAAAGCCAGATCACTAAGACTTTAGAAGATGAGCTAACAGGGATCAGTGGTATTGACGAAATCACCTCGACCACACGTAACGGTAGCTCGCGTATCACAGTTAAATTCCTCCTAGGTTGGAACTTAACCGAAGGAGTCAGCGATGTGCGTGATGCAGTGGCCCGCGCCCAACGCAGACTCCCTGAAGATGCAAAAGACCCCGTCGTCTCAAAAGACAACGGCTCCGGCGAACCCTCTGTCTATGTGAACTTAAGCTCGAGTGTGATGGACCGCACTCAATTAACGGACTACGCCCAGCGAGTACTCGAGGACAAATTCAGCTTAATCAGCGGTGTGAGTTCTATCAGCATTTCCGGCGGCTTGTATAAGGTCATGTACGTCAAGCTCAGACCCGAACAAATGGCAGGACGTAATGTCACCGCAACGGATATTATCAACGCCCTGCGTAAAGAGAATATCGAAACGCCCGGCGGCCAAGTGCGCAACGACACCACAGTGATGTCGGTGCGTACCAAACGCTTGTACTACACGCCGAAGGATTTTGACTATCTTGTAGTGCGTACCGCCAGCGATGGCACGGCTATCTACTTAAAAGATGTCGCCGATGTGGCTGTTGGAGCACAAAACGAAAACTCGACCTTCAAAAGCGACGGCATAGTTAACATCAGTTTAGGCATTATTGCCCAGTCCGATGCCAACCCTCTGCTCGTTGCCAAAGAAGTACATAAAGAAGTTGATCGCGTACAAGACTTCCTGCCCGAAGGCACTAGCCTAGTGGTCGACTTCGACTCGACCGTATTTATCGACCGCTCGATTAACGAAGTGTATAGCACCCTTTATGTCACGGGCGCCTTGGTCGTACTCGTGCTGTATATCTTCATTGGACAAGCGCGAGCAACGTTAATCCCAGCGGTGACGGTTCCAGTATCTTTGATCTCGGCATTTATCGCCGCCAACATGCTAGGTTATTCGATTAATCTACTGACATTGATGGCATTAATCCTCTCCATCGGTCTAGTGGTCGATGATGCGATTGTGGTGGTCGAGAACATTTTCCACCATATCGAAAAAGGCGAAGAGCCCTTACTCGCCGCCTACAAAGGTACTCGCGAAGTGGGCTTTGCCGTTATCGCCACTACGGCGGTACTGGTGATGGTATTCCTCCCAATTTCATTTATGGAGGGCATGGTCGGGCTACTATTTACCGAGTTCTCCGTGATGCTGGCGGTGTCAGTGCTGTTCTCCTCCTTAGTAGCACTCACACTTACGCCTGTACTGAGCAGTAAATTACTCAAAGCCAACGTCAAACCGAATCGCTTTAATCGTTGGGTCGACAGCGGCTTTGCTCGCATGGAAAGCGTTTATCGTGTCGCCGTGACTCGAGCGATTAAATTTCGTCTACTCGCACCGCTAGTCATCCTCGCTTGTATCGGCGGCAGTGCTTGGTTAATGCAACAAGTACCGACACAGCTCGCGCCGCAGGAAGACCGCGGCGTGTTGTTCGCCTTTATTAAAGGCGCCGAAGGCACCAGTTATAACCGTATGACAGCCAACATGGACATAGTCGAAGACAGGCTCATGCCCTTGCTAGGTAAAGGTGTGCTGCGATCCTTCAGCGTACAAGCTCCCGCCTTTGGTGGCCGTGCTGGCGATCAAACTGGCTTTGTCATCATGCAGCTAGAAGATTGGGAACACCGCGATGTGACAGCGCAGCAAGCCCTTGGAATTATTAGCAATGCCTTAAAGGATATTCCAGATGTAATGGTTCGCCCTATGATGCCAGGCTTTAGAGGGCAATCGAGCGAACCCGTGCAATTTGTACTTGGTGGTTCGGACTATGCCGAACTGTTTAAGTGGGCGCAGATATTGAAAGAAGAGGCTAACGCTAGCCCTATGATGGAAGGGGCTGACTTAGACTACGCAGAAACAACGCCAGAACTCATTGTTACTGTCGATAAAGAGCGCGCCGCAGAACTGGGGATCAGTGTCGACCAAGTATCGGAAACCTTAGAAGTCATGCTGGGTGGCCGCACCGAAACGACCTTTGTTGATCGAGGCGAAGAATACGATGTGTATTTACGCGGTGATGAAAACAGTTTCAACAATGTCGGTGACCTGAGCCAAATCTACATGCGTTCCGGTAAAGGCGAATTAGTGACGCTTGATACCGTGACCCATATCGAAGAGATTGCTTCGGCACAAAGATTAAGTCACACCAATAAGCAAAAATCGATCACCCTCAAGGCTAACGTCAGTGAAGGTTACACCTTAGGTGAAGGCTTAAAGTTTCTTGATGCTAAAGCCATTGAATTATTGCCTAAAGATATTTCCATTGGTTACACGGGCGAATCCAAAGACTTTAAGGAAAACCAAAGCAGTATCTTCATCGTATTTGGTTTGGCCTTACTGGTCGCTTACTTAGTGTTAGCCGCGCAGTTTGAAAGTTTTATCAACCCATTAGTGGTGATGTTTACTGTGCCTATGGGCGTGTTTGGTGGTTTCTTAGGTCTATTGCTCACCAGTCAAGGGATCAACATCTACAGTCAGATAGGCATGATCATGTTAATTGGTATGGTGACCAAAAACGGTATCCTTATCGTGGAGTTTGCTAACCAATTGCGTGACCGCGGCTTTGAACTCGATAAAGCCATTATCGACGCTTCATCCCGTCGTTTGCGGCCAATCCTAATGACAGCCTTCACCACCTTAGTGGGCGCTGTACCGTTAATTTTCTCGACGGGCGCAGGCTCAGAAAGTCGTATCGCTGTGGGTACTGTAGTGTTCTTTGGTATGGCATTCGCCACCTTTGTGACACTACTCGTCATCCCTGCCATGTATCGATTAATCTCGGCAGCGACCCATTCACCGGGTTATGTTGAAGCTAAGCTTGAAGCGGCAATTAAAGCACAAGAGTTAGCGGCCCAAGAGGCGGCGGCAAAGCAGCAGGAGCTTGCATCTAAAGCCTAACGCTACTCATAGCTGTTGATAATCACATAACAAAAAGCCAAGGCACTGAGTGCCTTGGCTTTTTTTCATTTACGTCTTAAGCATTTTTTACTTTATTGGCTAAGCCTAAATGTAAACCTAAGCCAACACAAAGCAGTGCACTTAACGTAATCACCATACCTAAATGGTGAACGATTCCCGTGCCGCCTAAACCCAGTCCCAACAGAATGTAATAAAACAGTCCGAAGAGTGCGCCAGCAGAGCCCGCATAGGTACGGTAGTCTGCCAGAGCCGAGCTGAGTATGTTCGGAATAGCGATACCGTAAGCAATCACAATCAATAGCATAGGCGCTAAAAAGTAAACATTATTCAGCCCTATAAAGGTCGATTGGATCAGCCAAATCCCCAATCCACCGACAAGTGCAATAGCACTGGCTAAGCGAACCAGTCGTGCACCGGTGTGGCCTCGACCCAGCATTATTTTATTAACATAACTGCCAAGGAATGTACCAAAGCCTAACAGTAAGCCACTGGTACCAAAGGCAAGCGTCGATAACCCTTGCGCCTCAAACATAAATGGCGCCAGTGAAAAGTAGCTAAACCACATCAGATTAAACGCCGCTACCAACAAGGTGTTCTTAATAATCCCGCTGTCACTAAGCATCTTAATCGCTAACTCGCCTATCGCGATTTTCTGGGTGTGTGCGGGCTTGGTTTCGGGTAGATATTTTACCGACAAAAATAACAACACGATTGCAGAGACCATGAGTGCGACAAACACCCCTTGATATCCCCAATACGCGCTGAGAATACTGCCCAATAGCAATCCGATAACTGGGCTTATTCCAAGTGACATCCCCATCACAGAAAAAACTTTCGCTAATTCCTCTCCGCTATAACTGTCACGCATCATAGTTTGGGTAATCACAGACCCCACTGCCGCGCCAAAGGCCGACAATATGCGGGCCATCAACAACAGGCTAAAGTCGCTAACCATCAAGGCTAATGCTGAGCCAATGGCATAACAGACTAATCCCGCGAGCATAGCTTTACGGCGACCAATAATGTCGGCTAAGCGGCCCCAGCAAAATACGCCGATGGCAAAGGCCATAAAGTACACAGATAAGGTTTGCGATGCAGCGGCAACCGACACAGCAAAGTTTTCTGCAATATTAGGCAAAGCTGGGCTATAGATGGTTTCCATAATTTGCGGAAACATCATTAGCAGCACAACGAGCCCTAATGGTGGTTTTATATTCATGATTTTTAGTCCATTTCAGTCATCCAAATGAGTTGGTTTACCGAAATGTCGCTCCATACCTGTCAAAGATGGCGCAGTATAGATAAAATCCAAATGTGCCAATTAGCAACACTTAAACAAAAAACATCAAAAATAGGACAAAATGGCCTTTATTCTACCTGAACAGCAATTTAATCCAGACCAGCTGGATAATCTGGTCATTGGCATTGCCGCAGATATGGGCGAACACGACTCGGGAGTGCATCACCACAGGAAGGCGCAACTGCTGTACGCCCCCACAGGCGTGATAAGATTCACCCTAGCCGAGACTCAAATGGTGTTACCGCCAACGCGTGCGGCTTGGTTGCCAGCTGGCGTTAAGCACAGCGTCACCATGCGTAATGTGGTTGCCTATCGCTCACTCTACTTTGAACCAGAAACCGTCACTTCATTACCCGATAAAGTCACTATTTTCCATGTAAACCCGCTACTCAAAGCGTTAATCGACACTATGTCGTTTTGGCCTTGGGACAAACCAAGAAGCACTCAGCACAATGCCTTTTTGCTGCTCTGCGAAGAATTGGGCCATGCCGCGGAAGAAAATCTGGCTTTACCCCTCCCACAGGATAAACGTTTAAAAAACTGGCTTGCGCAACTGCAACAGCACCAAAAACCGCCAGCCAATCTTAAGGATATGGCAGTAGAAATCGGAGCCAGTGAACGCACAATTAGCCGCATTTTTAGCGCACAGACGGGAATGGCTTATCAAGCATGGCGCCAGCAATGGCGTTTACTCTCGGCCATTGAACAATTGGCGGCGGGGGCATCGGTAGCGCAGGTGGGCTTTAATTTACAATTTTCCAGTGACAGTGCCTTTATCAGCTTTTTTAAGCAATATACCGGCACCACACCGGCACAATATTTCAAATAAGTACTGGCTCGACTGACTTACAATCGTCGAATCGAGCCTTTCCTCATGTGCATCATGACGCTAGCTGCGACGTTAGGCTTTCAGCGCTGGCGTGGTAGAAGACTTAAACCAAGCAAGCGGTCTTTGACGGCGCGTTAACATGTTACCGAGCGCGACCAGCAAGAGTCCCACACTTGAATACCAAGTCCAGTGATAATCCTCAAACACACTCGATACACTAAGCGCCACCACAGGGGTTATCACCAACAGATACGCCGCTGCGTTAGCGCCAATTCGCTCAACCAAGATCAAATAAGCGGTAAAGCCAATCACAGAGGCGACAACGGCTAAGTAGAACAGGCTGCCAAGATAACTCGTTGTTAGCGGTAAACTAAAGCTTAAACCTTTAAACCAGATGATCAGCAGTAACGCCGCACTGCCGTAGCACATGGCATATGCTGTCGAGGTAAAAGGCGACACATTATCGCGCGAGTTACGCATGCTGATCATATTGCCAATCGAGAAAAACCACGTACCTAGCAACGAAAACAGTAAGCCCCACACTAAGGTTTGTGACCACTGAGTCGCGAGCAAATCGGCGCCAAAGAGTAAGATAATGCCCCCCAGACCGACACCGACTCCTAACCAAAAGTTGCGGGTAGTGGGCGTGCCGTAAAAAATGCGGCCATGTATCGCATTAAAAATGGGCGCAGTGGCCATAATCACCGCCGTTAAACCGCTGGCGATATAATGGGTTGCGGTATAGAACGCGATAAAGTTCAAACAAAATAGACACACGCCTTGCAGTGCAAACCAAGGATGCAGCCTAAGCTTTACCGCTTGCAGCTTGTTAAAGGCAAAGCCGATGGCGAACATCAACAGGCTCGCTATCGCGAAGCGATAAAAAATCGAGACTTCCGTCGCCACCTCACCATGCTGCCACTTAATGGCTATCCACGAAAAACCCCACACAAAAATCATCAGCAAATACATCACAGCAGCCATAATGAGCCCCCTCACCTTCATAAAATACTTAATGAGGCGAACTATACAGCGATGGCTTTCGTCCTTATGTCACCATCTTGTGGGTCATAACACGATATTGCGGTTTTAATCGCGAGCGAACGTTGAGCCGCGTTAATAAGTGCGATAATTTGGACAGACAAAACACTTAGCCAGTGAGATAACAAGGACCCCATGGAGCCCAAATACACCAGTTTTGATAAATCTGCTAAAACCTGTCTTCGCAAACAAGTGATTACGGAGGATTTATCTTGGGCCCATTATCAAAATGCGGGCGAGCGTTTGTATTACCAAAACGATACACAACACACGCTGAGCATGTATCTGGATGGCGGCTACGAAACCCACAGAACCGATATCAAAGCCGACTATGGTGCGCCAAGCAAGTTTTGCCTTATGCCCCAAGGCTGCCAAAGCCATTGGCAACTGGGACAACCGCAGCAGTTTATGCATTTGTATTTTAGCGATGAACATCTGAAGAAACTGGCCGTGCGAGTCTTTGATAAAGATCCACGCCAAGTGCGTTTACCTGAGCTGACCTTTGTCGACAATCCGAGGTTAGAGGCGCTATTTCGGCATCAAGTTGCCGAGCTCAATTGGCAGACCAGTGATAACCATCTGATGATGGAACAGGTAACCGACACTGTGCTGGTGACGTTACTACAAAGTTCCGGCTTTAATTTGTCGGTGGGGCCAATCAAGGGCGGGCTAGCACCTAAAGTGGCGAAAGCGATCAAAGAGTTTATTTATTGCCATTCACATCGGCAGATTTACTTGTCTGAACTGGCCGAGATTGCCCAGCTTAGCGAGTACCATTTTTGCCGCATGTTTAAATGCCAATTTGCGATGACGCCGCAGGAGTATTTGCTGCAAGTGCGCATCGAAAAGGTCAAACAAAGCTTAAGTCATTCAACGCAATCCTTGACCGATATCGCCCTCAATAATGGCTTTGCCAATCAAAGCCATATGGGCCGCTACTTTAAAAAACTCAGCGGCATGTCACCGGGCGAATATCAAAAACATCATCAAGGCCGCTAAGGTACTCAAGTGATTTCCCTGCTCGATTCAATCCTGCGTTAATCTTTGCCCACAGCCTGAGTTAAGGCACGCTGGTTAAACTCGCATTAAAGGGATTATTTTTCAGTCGTATATGAAGTAGCAATGCTGATAAATCAAACGGTTCATTGGCATTATGAGCGTGAAGTGTAAGTACAGAGAACATGCTCGCGCTGGAAATGACTCAGTAAAGTTCACACTTTCGCGCCTTTCAAAACCGCCACACCAGTCTGTGTTATAGTCATCACTTAGCTGCTACTGACGTGAGTACTCTGTGAAGAAAATCGCTTTATTTGTGGATGTACAAAACATCTATTACACCTGCCGTGAGGCCTATGGCCGCCAATTTAATTACCGTAAATTATGGCAACACTTAGGTTACGAAGGCGACATAGCGTTGGCCGTGGCTTATGCCATCCACAAGGGGGACGATGGGCAGTTAAAATTCCAGGACGCGTTAAAGCACATAGGTTTTGAGGTGAAGTTAAAACCTTTCATTCAGCGCAGCGATGGCTCGGCCAAAGGCGACTGGGATGTGGGGATCACTATCGATATTATGGAAGTGGCGAGTGAAATGGATACTGTTATCTTATTGTCTGGTGATGGCGATTTCGATTTATTGCTGCAAAAAATTCATAAAAAGTATGGGGTTGAAACCCAAGTGTATGGCGTCCCTACCCTAACAGCTAAATCCTTAAGGGATGCAGCGAGCCAGTTCCATCCCATAGATGAGGCGTTATTGCTCTAGTCACAAGACAGAATGCGGCTATCCATCACGCTAACCGTATCTGACTCATTCACTCTTTCGCCCCACAATGTCGAGACACTATGTAGAGCTTCTACTTTAAAGATGAAGCAAGTCACTGATAGGTAATGTCCGTATACATAGGGGCGAGACGTTTTAGAAAGGCATTACGGGTAGATAGCGGAATATGTTGCTCTTTCATCGATTCAATCAAATGGCCGACTAAGGCATCGAAATCCGCTTGAGTAATATTCAAGCCTCTATGACTGTGCTGCATACTTTCGCCGTGATACACGCAGCCGCCATCGGCAACCAGACAGAAATGTTCAATGGCACGCTCACGAAATAACGCAATATCAGTCTCTTGAAAGTGATGCACTATGCGTGGATCTGTGGCAATACGTGCCAGCAAACCATCGACTATCGCCGATACGCCTGCGTTACCACCTAGCTCTTGATATAAGGTCTGATGGCTTGCGGTTTGACGACTCGAGTGAGTTTGTGATGCTGAGGTTTCGGTCGTTGGCAGCGCACAGCCAGTGAAAAAAAACACTGCGACCAAAGGTATTAGCTTCACCCGTAAACGCCTCATAACGCCCCCTCCACCGACAGGTACCAACCCCGTTGCTCTTCAAACCCCGCAATACTGCCCAAATTCGCATAGGCCGTAACCACGGAAAGATGCTTATTGATAAACCACGCTAAAAACACATCTTGCCAATCATCCTCACGGGCAAAAGCTAACTCATCGGGTTTCTGGCGATATTCGATACCCAGTGCCACATTATCCGTCAGCAATACCGCGGCAGAGGCTTCGAGCACAAACTGGTAATCATGATTGGCTTGAGTACCAAAACCCAATAAACCCGTTTGATTCGCCTTGGTCGCGCGCACGGTCCCATTGAGTAATACATTTCGTCCCGCTACCGCATCAAAAAATACTTTGCTGGCAGCAACATACAAATCTAAACCCCAATCATCCCGCGCCCCAACCGCCTGAGGAATCGCAAAGTCATCGACTCTTTTATACTGGGCACCTAAGGTAATTTGCGGCATACCCGTATAAAGTAGCTCTCCGGCAAGCTTGTATTTTACGCCGAAGATATCTTGGCCTAACTCGCCGCCCATAGTATCTAAATCAAAGGTTTGCCGCGCAACGCTCAGCTCGAATCGATTATCAAAACTCAAAGAAGCGCCGATCACTTTCAGCGTAAAATCATCGACATAGACACCGGTCGCCATCGTCGTTGCCGACCATTCACCGCTACTGCCATAACCGTTGATCACGGCCCATGGCACTATGCCACCGCCAGCACTGCTTTCAATTATCGTCCCGCCGCCAGTCGCGACCACACGGCTACCTTCAGCAAACGTAGGAACAGTGCCCAATAGTAAAAATAGGCAAAACAAAGCCTTAACATAAGTCCAAGTTAATGAATTCAACTTCAATGCATTTATGGAAATGTTCACTTGATGCTCCGCTCTAATTCTGTCGACGATGAATCGTTAGTCTAGCGTCTTTGCATATTGACTTGAGTAAACGCGCTTATGCATCAGCGGTATTTGGATGGTTAAACGCCTCGAACCACAGATCAAATTCAGCCGCTTTTAAGGGTTTCGAAAACACGTAACCTTGAATGATATCGCAATCAAGATTACGCAATATCTCAACACCTTCTTGTTCTTCAACGCCTTCGGCTACTACGGTAAAACCTAAGCCATGGATCAATTTAATACTCGTATCGACTATCATCACATCCTGGCTATCCGTGAGCATGTCTTTGATAAAGCTGCGATCAATTTTCACCTCATTAACGGGTAAAATTTTCAAATAGGCTAATGATGAATGACCTGTGCCAAAATCATCAATGGCAACAGACACCCCCATGTCACGGAATCGCTGTAATACACTCACCACAGTCTGTGCATCTTTCATCACGGCGCCTTCAGTGACTTCGATACAGAGTGCACCGCTTGGCAGATTATTATCTTTCAGTAAAATGGCGATTTGATTCGGTAAGCGAGTATCGACTAAATCATGGGCCGACAGGTTAATAGCCAGTTTTAGCACTATACCCCGCCGCTGCCATGTCACTAATTGCTGAATTGCCTGCTTCAATACCCACTGGCTAACAATATCAATGTTGCCTGAATTTTCAGCCAGTTGGATAAATTCATCGGGCGGAATAAACCCTAGCGTAGGATGTTGCCAGCGGATCAATGCCTCGGCGCCAGTGCACTGGTTTAGGCGTAAATCCACTTTAGGTTGGAACACTAAATACAATTGGTTTTGCGCCAAACCTATAGGCAAATCACGGATAATCGTCAGCTCACGCTGATACTTTTCATCGGCGCCTTGACGATAACTGACAATACGTTGCTCTTCGAGACAGGCTTGATTGAGGGCAATTTCGGCGCGGCGCACTAACACATCGATATCAGCACCATTACCATCGATTTCAAGTAATCCCGCCCGCACGGTAAGAGAAATGTTTGAGCCTTGGATTGGAAAAGGTGACTCCAACATATCCAATGACTTCAGTAAATGTTCGGGGCGAATACCTTGACTATACAGAAGTAAAAATGAGTCACCGTCTAAACGCGCCAGTAAATCCGGAGTGGGTGCTAATTGCTCTAGGCGACGAGCAAAAAGCAGTAACAAAGTATCGGCATTGGCAAAACCAATAATATCGTTGATATGGCGGAAATGTTTAATATCTAACAACACCATAGCACCGGATAATTTATCGTTAAGATCCGCCAAATGCTGTTTTGCGGCAAAACGATTGAGTAAACCTGTCAAGCTATCGTGGCGAGATTGGTAGACTAAATCCTTTTCCCGCGCTTCAATATCATCGCGCATTAAGGATAAACTCTTAGCCAACACCCTAAGCTCTGCTGGCGCACCTTGAATATTGGCAGGCTGCTTACCTTGACCGATTTTGCGGGCATAATTCACAAGTTGATGCACGGGTTCAGTCAAACTGCCCGACAACCAAATCGCAATCGCAATCGCCAGTGCTAAGGTCAAAGCAAAAATCAGCAGCATATTATTGCGTAGTTGCTGATAACTTTGCTGCCACTTGAGGTTTGATTGGTGTAGTAGCGCTAATTGGCTGCCGTTGTGATCATAAAGTTTGATGCCCATAGACAGATGATCTGCGGGAATACTTTCACTAGGCATTTTCAGCAAGCTAGGCAATAAGCTCGCCTGCTCAATTACGCTTAACTTTTCATTATCAGATAAGGTTGAAGCGATTTCAGTGCGGCCCGTTGCCTGATTAACAAAACTCACATCGATGCCCGTAATGGCTTTAGCTTGTTGAGCGACCTTCTCATCCAATAAAAAACCCATGCCAACCCAAGCGATTAAGGTCGGCGCCTTCACCGGCTGCAGCACAAACTGATAGCTAGCATGATCAAAATTAAGGATAGCTAACGCATTATGATTGCTGGTGGTCATATTAAATAAGGATTGAATATCATCCTGAGTGAGTCCGGGCAAACTCGAGGTCAAGAGCTCCCCTTTAGGTGATAACAATACAGCGGCGTCGGCACCAATACGAGAGCCGTGATTAGATAACACTGACTCAATGGTTTCTTGCTCACCAGTAGCAATCGCGCGCTTAAAACCAAAATCGGCACTGAGTACGGACAAACTTTGACTGAGCTGAATACCGCGATTCGATAACACTTCGAGAAACACATTCGCACCAATATCGAGGCTTTTCTGTTGCTGTAAAAAGTTATCTTTTTCGGTCGCTGTCAACACGGAAAATGCCGTGGCAAATTGCACTAACGTCAGCACAATAAAGAAAACTAAAATCAGCCGAGCGCGAAAACTATTTAGCATGTAATGGCTTACCTTCAGAATCGTAGTGACCAAATCCCGACGGCGGAGCCGACGGTTTAGCTTGACGCTCAATGTCTAAGGGCAGGCTGAGTTGATTAGGGCCATTAACTATCAGTAAATCCGTTGGCTCTGATGCCGCCTTCTGCCATGGATGCCAGCGCTTAACTTTATATTGACCGGCGGTAAGTCCCTTAAACTGGATCTCACCTTTCTCGTCCGTCACAGCGACAATAGGGCTATCTGCCACATAGATAAATGCCTGCATATAATCGTGAATATTACAGCCAAGCGCGACCAAACCGGATTTATCAAACTGAATCGGCGCTTCGGCCTGACCCACATACAATTTAAGTTCGAAAGGCTTCGCTTCTGAAAAAGAATACACATGGTGGCGAGTACGATCTAAGTTGGGGAAATCCACCTTTGCACCTTTAGGCACCGCCAGTACAAAGGGGATAAAGGTTCGATTTTTTTGCGACATTTCATAATGCTCGACAGGTATCGCATTATCGGGCATTACAGCAGGGATCAGCTCCACAACAGTATCGGCAATGGCCTGTTGTTGCAGATCTACTACATTAATATTGAGTTCAGCAGCCATGACTTGAGGCGTGAAATAGATCAAAACGCAAAGTACTAACGCATATAAAACGCGATATAGGATCATCCGTTACCTCGGGCATAGTGATGCAAGGTCAACAAGTACCTTAGCTGAGTTCTGCGTAAAAAAACGATCTAGATTCATCTAGCATTGTACATTACTAATGTATTGAATAATCATCAAATTATATAGAAAAGTCGTAAAACAGTAACCATTCTAATCATTCTGTGATAATGACGCGCTCAAGTGGCAATAAGTTATAAGCTAACAGAATGGTCTGGTAATAGTTATTCATTGTTTCTTATTGATGATCCAGAAAATACCAACGATATTCCTCATTTCTGGTTTTAGTTTTAATCTGGCGAGCAATACCATCACTAAGCATCAATTGACCTAATGTTATTTAATCCCAGCTAAAGATAGTCAAATCTAATCGCTCTCGCCGTGAATAAACAAAAAAGGCCTACTCAATGTAGACCTTTCATGTGTTTTTCAACTAGAAAACAAGCTTAACCGACTGTTATCTCTTTATACTCATCGGCTTTTTTATCGCCTCTCTTTGCTAAGGCATAGTAAAACAGCGGCGTTAGGATAAGACCAAAAACTGTCACCCCTATCATACCTGCGAATACTGCCACGCCCATGGCTTGGCGCATCTCGGCGCCCGCGCCAGTGGAGAACACCATAGGCACCACTCCCATGATAAAGGCGATAGATGTCATCAAGATAGGACGTAAACGTAATCTTGCTGCCTCTAATATCGCCTCCATAGGTGCCATACCATGGTCTTGTTTCTCCTTTGCAAACTCGACAATCAAAATAGCGTTCTTAGTCGCCAGCCCCACCAGCACTATCAGGCCAATTTGGGTGAAGATATTATTATCCCCACCGTAAATCAGCACACCACTGAGGGCTGAAAGTAAGGTCATTGGGATGATTAAGATAATCGCCAATGGCAAGCTTAAGCTCTCGTACTGGGCGGCTAGCACCATAAACACTAAGATGATCACCAGCGGGAAAACCAAAAGACCCGTATTGCCCGCGAGAATTTGCTGATAGGTCAGCTCGGTCCACTCATAAGTCATACCATTAGGTAACGTTTCAGCCAAAATTTTCTCAATCGCCGCCTGCGCTTGGCCTGTACTCACTCCGAGCGCTGGACCACCGTTGATTTCAGCGGTCGTGAAACCGTTATAGTGCATCACTCTGTCTGGGCCTGAACTTTGGCTGACGTTGATGAACGAACCTAGCGGGATCATGTCACTATTCAGATTCGGCACCTTTAGCTGACTTATCTGCTGCGGACTTTGACGGAACGCCTCATCGGCTTGCATATTCACCTGATAGGTTCGACCAAAACGATTGAAGTCGTTGACATAAGTCGAGCCCATATAGGTTTGTAATGTCTGGAAAATTTGATCGAGCGACACTGCCTGCTGTTTCGCTTTAGTACGATCGATATCCAGTTCAAGTTGTGGCACGTTCACTTGATAGCTAGAGAAAACGCCAGCTAACTGAGGATCGGCCCACGCCTTGTACATCACTTGTTGGGTCACCTGATACAAGGCCTCATAACCAAGGTTGGCTCTGTCTTGAATTTGCAGACGGAACCCTCCTATGGTGCCGAGGCCTTGCACAGGTGGCGGCGGGAAGATGGCAATAAACGCGTCTTGAATAGCAGCAAATTGCTGATTCAATTGTCCTGCAATGGCATTCGCCGACAGTTCAGGACTGGTACGCGAGTCAAAATCATCGAGCGCAACAAACACCACGCCTGAGTTAGGACTATTGGTAAAACCGTTGATGCTAAGGCCAGGAAAGGCAATCGAGTGCGCCACACCTGGGTGATTAAGGGCAATCTCAGACATCTTCTTGATCACACTATCCGTACGTTCAAGGGATGCCGCATCGGGCAACTGGGCAAAGGCCACTAAATACTGTTTATCTTGGCCGGGCACATAACCCGTTGGTGTATTGGCAAATTGCACTCCCGTTAACGCCACCATGCCTAAATACACTAGGCCGATAATGCCGCCAAAACGGATCACCTTACGCACTAACCAGCCATAACCATCGGATGCACGGTTAAATAAACGATTAAAAGGCACAAATAACCAAGCACCAAACAACTTATCCATTAGACGGGTTAAGCCGTCCTTAGGTGCATCATGGCTCTTGAGTAACAGCGCCGATAATGCCGGACTTAAGGTCAGTGAGTTAATCGCCGAGATAAAGGTCGAGATAGTAATAGTCAAGGCAAACTGTTTATAGAACTGCCCGGTTAAGCCACTCATAAACGCCGTGGGAATAAACACCGCCGCCAGCACTAAGGTGGTTGCCACAATCGGGCCAGTCACTTCCTTCATCGCCTTTTGCGTTGCCGCAACTGGGCTTAACCCTGCGGCAATATTACGTTCGACGTTTTCCACCACCACGATGGCATCGTCAACCACGATACCGATGGCGAGCACCAGCCCAAAAAGCGACAAGGCGTTTAACGAGAAACCGAGCAGATGCATAAAGGCAAAGGTACCGACCAAAGACACAGGCACGGCCACCAGCGGAATAATCGATGCGCGCCAAGTTTGCAGGAATAGCACCACCACTAACACCACCAGCAACACGGCTTCGAGCAGGGTTTTTACCACAGCTTCAATCGAGCCACGCACGAACACTGTTGGGTCGTAAACGATTTCGTATTCGAGTCCTTCAGGGAATCCTTTAGACAGCTCTGCCATTTTGGCGCGCACATCGTCGGAAATCTGAATCGCGTTAGAACCAGATGCTTGGAACACAGGAATCGCCACGGCATCCTTGTTATCCAGCAGTGAGCGCAGCGCATAACTCGTTGCACCCAACTCGATGCGGGCAACATCCTTTAGGCGGATCACCTCAGCATTCTGACCAACTTTGATGATGATATCTTCAAATTCAGACAGTTCAGTTAAACGGCCTTTCACGTTAATTAAAAGTTGAAAGTCAGCACTGCCACTGGGCTGCGCGCCTAAACTACCCGCTGCTGCCTGTTGGTTTTGCTCACGCACAGCGGCAATAATGTCCGCTGGCGATAAACCCAGCGCCGAGACTTTATTCGGGTCGAGCCAAATTCTCAGGCTGTATTCGCCGGCGCCAAACAAACGCACAGCACCGACACCGTTAATCCGCGCTAACTCGTCTTTGACGTTAAGCGCCGCATAGTTAGACAGATACAACATGTCATAACGGTTATCCGGCGACAACAAATGCACCACCATGGTCAAGTCTGGCGATGATTTTTCAGTAACAATACCAAGACGTTGTACTTCCTGCGGCAGACGGGGCATAGCGCGATCGACTCGGCTCTGCACTTGGGTTTGAGCCTTATCCACATCCGTGCCAATCGCAAAGGTGATAGTCAAGGTCATGCGTCCATCGGACGTCGCCTGCGATGACATGTACAACATGTCTTCGACGCCGTTGATTTCCTGCTCCAGCGGTGAAGCCACTGTTTCGGCAATCACTTTAGGATTTGCGCCAGGATAATTAGCAGTGACCACTACCGTTGGTGGCACTACCTCTGGATATTCGGTAATAGGCAACTGCCAAACGGCAATCGCCCCAGTGATAAGAAACAGCAATGACAGTACGGCTGCAAATATCGGTCTTCTAATGAAAAATTGCGACAACATAGTGTGTTATTCCTTAACCGCGGCTCGCCGTTTCGACCGCTTGCGCCGTCAAATGCTCTTGATTTTTATCGAGTATTAACTGGGCTTGGCGCAGTGCCTCGAGCTTGTCGCTGTCGACCATGTCCACTATGTTTGGCTCAATTTGCATCTTAGGGCGTACGCGTTGCATACCATTAACGACGATCTTGTCATCGGCAGCTAAACCTTGAGTTACGATGCGAAGCCCTTGAACTTTCTCGCCTAAGGTCACACCGCGATATTCGACCGTGCCATCATGAGCGACGACCAGCACAAACTTATTATTGAGATCTGTGCCAACCGCTTTATCGTCAATCAAGATCCCCTCATAGACGCCACTGCCCGCAGTACGAAGACGCGCAAACAAGCCTGGCAATAGATTATTGTCTTCATTGTTAAAAGTGGCCCTCACTCGAATAGTACCCGTCTGCTTATCCATCGCATTATCCACAAAGTCGACCATGCCAATATGGTGATAATCGCGCTCATTGGCTAAAGCCATGTACACAGGATTATCGCCAGCACGAGGATCGTTACGTTTGTTCTGCGCAGTCAACTTCACGTATTTAAGGTAGGTTTGCTCGTCCACATCAAAATAGGCATACATGCTGGCGGTAGAGACTAAGCTGGTCAGCACACTCTGCCCTGCGGTGACATAGTTACCCGCAGTGACGTTGGCGTAGGATACTCGGCCATCAATCGGCGCTTGTACTTGGGTATAAGCTAAATCAAGCTCGGCGCGCATGAGTGCTGCTTTCAGCGAAGCGACTGCGGCTGCAGTCTGACGTTTGTTCGACTCACGGGTATCGAGTAATTCGGCCGAGACCGCCTTTTGGTCAAATAATTTATGTGCCCGTTCAAAATCATTAGTGGCCAGTTGCTCTGCAGAGAGTGCGCTAGCAAGATCTGCTTTTAACCGGGCCACTTCCACTTCAAACACGCTTGGATCGATGCGAAATAACACCTCGCCTTTTTTCACTAAGGCGCCTTCTTTAAAATTTACTGAGTCGATATAGCCCGACACCCGCGGGATAAGGGTGACACTTTCTGGCGCCTGTAAACGACCGGTAAACTCATCCCATTCGGTGACTCGCTCATGCAATACCTGAGCGACATCCACCTTAGGCGCACTCGGTGCAGGTCCCTGCTGCGCTGTTTGCTCACCACAAGCTGAAAGGACGAAAGCAGCCACAGCCGTTAACATCATTATTCGTAAAGGTTTGTTACTCATCATATTACTATCCTCAAAGTGGCGGGCATTTCACGCTGTTCGAACCACACACATGCAGCTGTGTTACAAACCAAACCAATTAAATACCGACTGGTAAAAAATATTCTGTACTGGACGGTAATATATAGCGTAAAATGATGCTGTCAACAAATTTATGTACCGAACGGTATTTAATTAAAAGTGTGCACTTACCCTAGGCATACAATGCGTCCAGAGGCAAAAGGCTACGAGTTTGAACGGCAAAGCATTTTGATGAATATTGAAGCAAACACTAACTAACGCAGATAACATGCTGAACTTAGGTGACACCTTGAATGACTAAGTAGACATATCCCCCTAAGTCCGTCATAGGTGGCAAGTGTGGCTGGACAGGGACTAAACCCATGTCTATCCTAGGGGCAATTGAGAATTGAGGAGCCTAATGATGTCAACCGTCACCCAGACGCCCTGTGTTGGTCGCCCACGAGCTTTTGACACTGACGATGCATTAGCAAAAGCCTTAGAAGTCTTCTGGCTCAAAGGTTTTGAAGGTACATCGTTAACCGATCTCACCCAAGCTATGGGCATTAATAAACCTAGCCTTTATGCCGCTTTCGGTAATAAAGAACAGTTATTTCTCAAAGCGATAGAATTATATGAACAGCGCCCCTGTGCGTTTTTCTACCCGGCACTGGAACAAAAAACCGCCTATCAGGTTATCGAGTCAATGCTACTCGGTGCGGCAAGCTCTTTGGTGGATAAAAGCCATCCACAGGGATGTTTGATTGTTCAAGGGGCACTCACCTGTAGTGAAGCAGGACAAGCGATTAAAGACACTTTGATTAATCGTCGCCGCGACGGTGAAATAGCCCTGTGCGAACGACTGCAACGCGCCAAAGATGAAGGTGATTTGCCCGCTGACGCCGATCCCTTGCTGCTTGCCCGTTATATAGGCACTGTATTGCAAGGTATGGCCGTACAAGCGACCAGTGGAATTTGCCCGAATGAACTGCGCAAAGTGGCCGAGCTAGTGCTGGCTAACTTTCCGCGTAATGATGAATCCTGATTCACCAATCCTGATCCACAAAAACTAAACCCCAGTAGAGTACTCACTTAACTGGGGTTTTATTTATGCTTTGCTTTATTTCTGTCCAACCATTTATTTCTGTCCAACCAAGAGTTCTCTAAACAGTTGCCTGAGTCGTTTCAATAATGGCAGGCTGCTTTTATCTTGATGCTGGATCACATCGACGTTTGCATACCAGCCTATCTGCTCAAATTCTATGGGGACGCGAGTTAAGTTACCCGATGAAACTAAATTGGACGCCATATGCTCGGGCAATAGACACCAACCATGGCCCTGTAATGCGAGCTCCAATAACACGTAATAGTTATCGGCATACCAAACATCAGGACTGAACGCCTGCTGAAAACTACTGGTTTTAGTATTCCGTGAGCGGATGAGTAATTGTCGATACAGTCGCAATGAGTCCATGTTCGGTGCAACTGATTTTGCTAAGGGATGCGAACTCGCCACATAAAGATCGAATTGAATCACCCCAATACTCTCAAAATCTATACTACTTGGCATAGATAATTCACTAAAAATCAATCCTGTAGATGCTCTTCCCGAATGCACCATGTCGATAATATCTATGCTTGAGGCACTGAGAAACTCGAGTTCGATATTAGGGAAATCACCTTCTAACAACCGAATAATTTCAGATATTCTCTGTATCGGAATGCCTTCATCCATCGCAAGGCACACTTCTGAAGATTGACTACTGAAGAGCGATAAGGCGGTATGTTTGAGCCTACGATGTTGAAGAATCGTCGCTCTTGCGTAGGGCAGTAATTTACTACCTTCGGCCGTTAATACTGGATAACGACCCGAACGGTCAAATAACTCAACCCCACAGTCAATTTCAAGATTCATCACATGCTGGCTAATCACGGATTGTGCTTTCTTAAGTTGCCTTGCGGCATTCGAAAATGAACCAGATTCTACGGTTTCCATAAAGGCTTCGAGTTGCTCGAGACTAAACATATCGCTTTTACCGATACTATCTAACTATAAATTATCCCTATACTAGATAAAATTATGGCCATAGTCACATTAAATGAATGGGAAATAGCCATGAAAACGACAGAACGTATCTTTAACGCCTTACTCTTTGAAGCGATTGCACTCGCTATTATTATCCCCTTTTCTGCCCTTATATCAGGCAAGGGAACCAGTGAACTTGTCATAGTTGGTATCGCTTTGAGTCTTTATACCGTGGTATGGAACTACTTCTACAACCTAGGATTCGACAGGGTATTTGGGGCAAATCGAGAGCAACGCACTTTGAAAACCAGAATACTGCATACCTTTGGATTTGAAGGGGGACTTATTTTCATTAGCATACCGACCATCGCCTGGTTTCTACAGATAGGTTGGTTGGCAGCCATGGGCTTAGAAGCGGTTTTTTTGATCTTTTTCTTCTTCTACAGCACCCTATTCCATTGGTGCTATGACAAATATCAGCCCTACAAGACTTGGTTTACTATGCAAGCCACTAAGGTCAAATAGCGCAGCTAAGATCAACACACATCACCATCAAACGAACCTCACTAAACAATTTAGCGATTCGTTTGATGGCAACATTGAAACTTATCCATTTCAATTTCTTCTACTTATACCAATCACATTAAATATCTAATCAGTTCAGAGCCTCACAGGCATCTCAATCCAAGGCGCATTGACGCAGAAATGGTTATTCCCTTTTAAGTCAATGCAACACGGGAGTGGGATGCCTGTGAGGCTCCCGAAGGGCGGGTTTTAACGCGCTTTATACTGCGTTCAAGGCTTTCGACAGAGCACCACTATGCCTTCAAGCCTTCGCCTTGTCTAAAGCGCGTTGAACTCCCGCTGAATGAACAGATATTTAGTACGATTGGTATTAGCAAGAAAGCTAAACCAGTTCATGTGTTGCCCAGCGTAAAATTCCCCTTAAACACAGTACATAAAAATAATAGACCCGCACACAGTAAACTGAGGTTGTTGAAATATCCTATAAACGTCACAAAAGGACTAACTATCAGTAATTAATATTCAAATCATTAGTCTAGATATAATTCTTTATGCTATAAAAGCCATATATTAAGCGGGGAGATGGAAGCAAAATGCGCGCAGGGAACAGAATGAGGCTCAGGATGCAGCAGGCATTAAATTTGCCGTCAGCATTGATACTTAGCATCGTTTTATTGCTCGTATCCATTATTTGTAACATGGCACTCGCTAAAGAAAGCAATGCAATACCAGCAGAATCGCAACCTCAAGCCATAACCTTAGCTGCAGAAGACAGTTGGCCACCTTTCGCCAATCAGTTTGGTCAAGGTATTTCCCATCGTTTAATCCAAGCCGCATTTAGACAGTCGCATATTGAAGTAAATAGCTTAGTTGTACCCTACTCCCGCGCCTTAATGATGGCGGAAAAAGGTGCAGTTGATGGAGTATTTAACGTCACCCGCGAGAACAGTACTGAGCAACGCTTCATCTTTGGAAACACCCCATTATTTATCGCCACGGCTTCTTTTTATCAAAAGAAACAAAAACCTATTCTGGCAGACAATAAATGGGCGCTACCTAAAGGCACCGTTATCGGCGTGATTAAAAGCTATGAATATGGCGATGAATTTCCCAAATTAGTTAAACAGCAACAGCTCAATATCGTCACCGTCGCCAACCAACAACAGCTCATCAATTTATTATTGATTGGTCGCATAGATGCCGCCTTGATGTTCGACTTAGTCGCCAAGGAAAACCTGAAAAAAATGGGGGTAGATGATGAGATTATTCCTGCATTTGCTAACCACAGCAGCGATATTTTTTTG
The DNA here is from genome assembly GCF_025653985.1 of Shewanella sp. SM69. Lineage (NCBI taxonomy): Bacteria > Pseudomonadati > Pseudomonadota > Gammaproteobacteria > Alteromonadales > Shewanellaceae > Shewanella > Shewanella sp. SM69. Next base: position 141,556 of record NZ_JAKKRV010000003.1, on the reverse strand, counting down.
GCCTTCTCGAAAGGAAATCCGCAAGCACAAACCTTAGCGACCCAACTCGACGCTGGCTTATCACAGCTAAAAGCCACAGGCCAATACGACAAACTGCTCTTAGTCGCTGACTAATCCACTATCGCTACAAGCGAATGATAGATTACCGCTGCGAGCGAATGATCTCTTGATTCACCCAATATAACAGCTGCTTAATAGCCTTCGACAGGATCTGATTCTGGCGCACAATATAACCTAAACTCGTTGTAGGGAATTGCGGTAGAGGAGTGACTTTAGTGGTGAGATTCGCCTTAGTGTAAACCGAAAACTCCGGTACGATAGCCACACCAAATCCCGCCTCAGCCCAATCGATTTGCGCGTCAACACTACCGACTTCCATTATTCTGTAATTCGATAAGTTCAGCGACGGCAATGCGGGATCGAGCAATTCGCGGGTTCGCGTATCGTGTCCTAATAAAATCAACGTCGGTTGCTCGGCTAAGGGCGTATCCACAGAGGGTTTTGCCTGCTGCCATTGCTGTAAATTATCTCCGATTGCACACCATTTAATCTGTTGTAGCTCAGTAAAATGCAGTGGCTGACTTTCCTTCTGCGCAATCACAAACCCTAAATCTGCCTCGGCATTTTTCACCAATTCAGAGGCTTGTGATGAGGTTGTGTTGAGCAGTGAGAAATCTATTCCCGGAAACTCCGCCTTAAAAAGCTGAAACGGCTGGATCAACAATAACCGCGAGATAATGTCGCTGGCGGCAATGGTCAATGTGCCTTGACTAAGGTCATTAATCGCATTGAGATCCGCCTGACAAATTTGCAGCTCCATTAACGTCTTCTGACTGCTCTCTAACAGGCGAAATCCCGCTTGCGTTAATCGAAAGGGATTACGGTCAATCAACTTGACTCGAGTGCTTTGCTCTAACTGCTTAATATGCAAGCTAACATTGGGCTGCGTCATGTGCAGCGCTGTGGCCGCTTTCCCAAAATGCTTGTATTCAGCTAAAGTCACGAAGGTCTTTAACCAATGGATATCGAGCATAACGTCACCTTTTGCAAAGTATTAGAGTTAATGATAGCCAATGATATATGAAATTCTTATTGGGATGATAACCATAATTAATTTCTCTTATTCAAATGACGGGTCTAGCATAGCGTCTTAATCAATGAGGAGATGTTGTTATGCCGTCGATCGTGGTTGTGGGTGCAAATTGGGGTGATGAAGGCAAAGGCCGCATCGTAGATTATTTAGCCGCGGATGCCGCTGCCAGTATTCGCTTTCAAGGTGGTAACAACGCTGGCCATACCGTCGTCAACGACTATGGCACCTTTAAATTACACCAATTACCGAGTGGCATTTTCAACCCTAACTGCGTTGCAGTTTTAGGCCCTGGCATGGTGATCAGCCCTGAAAAACTCAGTGTAGAAATTGCTGAAGTGCAAGCGGCTGGCATTGAAGTCAAATTATGCATTTCTGACCGTGCTACCCTGTGCTTACCTCTACATGCATTAGAAGATACCTTAGAAGAACAACGTCTTGGCGACCTCGCCTATGGTTCAACCCGTCAAGGGATTGCACCAGCCTATGGCGATCGCGTGATGAAAAAAGGCATTTTAGTCGGCTGGTTAAACCAACCTGAAGTGCTGCAAGAGCGCATTCAATTTATGCTCGACTGGAAATTACCGCAGTTAAAAGCACTTTATCCAAGTTGCGATTTTAATCAAACCGCCGCCGAAATGACCGCATGGTTATTAGAAGTGACGGCACCTTGGCGTCCGTTTATTTGTAACGTGACAGAGCCATTAAAAGCATTACAAAAACAAGATGCGAGCTTACTGTTTGAAGCGCAATTAGGTGCTGGCCGCGACTTAGTCTACGGCGAATATCCTTATACCACATCTTCAAACGTGACTGCGGCTTACGCGGGTATCGGCAGCGGTTTACCAGCTCTGCGTCCAGAGCGCGTAATTGCTGTCGCGAAAGCCTTTAGCTCATCAGTCGGCACAGGTACGTTAGTGACCGCAATGGAAGAGCAAGACGCCTTCCGCGAAAATGCCAACGAGTTTGGTGCAACGACAGGCCGTCCACGTGACATGGGATATTTTGATGCTGTTGCCACCCGTAATGGTGTTGAGCTACAAGCAGCAACCGAAATTGCCCTGACTAAGATTGATTGTCTTTCTGGCATGAAAGATCTGAAAATCTGTGTTGCCTATGCTGGTGAACACACTGAGAACCCAATTTGGCCACAAACTGCTGCGTTAAGCCCAGTGTATGAGCAAATGCAAAGCTGGAGCGAAGATATTACTAGTTGTCGCACCTTCGAAAGCCTACCAGTCGCCGCACAACAATATGTTGAACGTATTGAAGACTTAATGGGTGTACGCGTTAGCATGGTTTCTGTTGGACCAGAGCGCGATCAAATGATCATTCGCTAGTAAACAACGTTTACCCTACAAAAAAGCCATATTCGCCTCGGTGAATATGGCTTTTTACTTTGATATGGTTTGTCATTGAAGAATCACTAAAGACGTTGATAGCGATGACTCGAATACCCCATATTCAAATATCGCCGCTAAATGAAATGGCATTACTCTTCGAATACGTATTTATCTATCATACCGACCATACGACCAATTTCTGGTTTAGTAATGGTATCGTTAGCACCTAATGCCATCGCCTTTGCGCGGTTATCTTCACTCATTAAAGAGGAAAACATCACAATTGGCATTTGTCGATACGCCTTGGATTCTCTTAAGCGTTTCACCAAATGCATGCCATCCATGCGAGGCATCTCAACATCTGTAATAATGGCGCTGACAAAATCAGAAATAGAAGCATTATCTTGGTCAGCAAGATTCTCAAATTCCATTAGCATTTCAAGGGCATCACCACCATCTTTGGCTGTGATAATGTTGTAACCTGCGCTGCGAAGGGTATTTTCGATCATCTTACGAATAAAAGCGGAATCATCGACAATTAAAATCGTTTTCGCTTCACGTTTCGCCAGCATTTTATCATTGATCAGTACACTTCTATCGAGCGTGACATCGTACTTATCCATACTCAGTTCAGGATTGATATCGGCAATAATCTTCTCAAAATCCAATATCATAATGAGCATGCCATCACGGCGCACTACGGCAACGACACAATCATTTTCACCCGCTTCTAAAAATTGACTCGGCGATTCAACTTGCTCCCACGACACTCTATGGATGCTACGAACACTATCGATTAAGAACCCATTAATCATCTTATTAAAATCAGTCACTATGACCACTTTGTGGGTTAAATCCTCTGGTGTCGATATTCCGAGCCAACCGGCAAGATCGACCAAAGGGATCAACTTTTCTCGCAGCGAGAACACCCCAACCATGTGCCGCTGGGCATTGGGATAATCTGACGTTTCTGGCACCCTAATCACTTCTCTCACTTTGGCGACATTAATACCGTAATGGCACACCTTATGGCCACCGTTAGGAAGTGTCTTATGTAGATGAAACTCAATAATTTCGAGTTCATTTGTGCCACTCTCTGTCAATATTTCTGATTTTTTAATTTCGCTCATATAAAGCTCTCAACCTAGCAAATCAACGTAAGAAAGGGATTGCAGTTATCAGTATAGGAAGGGATTAATGAATTAGGCACGATAGTGTGATTTTACTGCCTGATTAGCGTGATATTTTTTGGGTAACAAGCATTTTATCTATAAGCAGAAAAACGTCACATAATCGAATCTAATAACTATTTCAGTCGTCACATTGTCAATCATGTCCAGCCGTTGCCGACCTAAAGTAGTCTGCACATTTCCTTTAACAGCGCTTTTGTCTCTCCGCATTAGAGGTTTTGTTTTAAGAGATAAGCCGCTAAACTATTGCGCAATAAAACTATCTAGAATAGCCGTACCCCATGCCGCAATTTAGCCCGACCTTTTCTTTCCCAGTGCAAATCTACTATGAAGATACTGATTTTTCTGGCGTGGTGTATCACCCCAACTTTTTGAAATACTTCGAGCGAGCCCGTGAGCATGTGATTGGTGCTGAGCGTTTAAGTGCATTATGGCAACAAAACCAACTGGGTTTTGCTGTGTATCGTAGCGATATGCTATGCCATGAGGGGGTGGAATTTGCCGATATTATCGATGTACGGACTAAATTTTACTTTGAGAGCAAGTATCGCACTGTGTGGCTACAGGAAATTTGGCGCCCTCAGGGCAAAAAACCTGCTGTCACTGCAACCATAGAAATGGTGTGTATGAATCAAGCCCGTCAATTAGCGCCTATGCCGGCAGAGTTAATCGCCATATTAAGTCTTGGTTTCACATCAAGCGAACAAAGCTAATACTCTTACATACAAGTACGCGCGATTTCCTGAGCTTATTTTGACATCAGCAAAGGCAACAAAAATCACTCAAAGAAGTACAACTCAAATAGCGATAACTGGACAGTATTAAGGCTCGGCTGCAAGCCTTAATACTCTTGATTTGACGAGCATTTGATTTAACGAGCATTTGATTTAACGAGCGCTTACTTTAATGAGCACAAGGTTTAGATTGTATTATGTAGTTGGGCCCAGTTCATTTCGAGTTCGGCGGCACTCATGGGCTTCGCGTAATACATACCTTGTATAGTATCAACCCCCATAGCCACTAACCTATCTCTAATCTCAAGCGTTTCAATTCCTTCAACAGTTACCTCATAACCGAGTTTTTTGGCGATATTAATACTGGCTTCGAGGATGTATTCCGACGGTTTATCCTGCTCCAGATCCTTTAAAAAGGCTTTATCGATTTTGACTTCATTGACGGGTAAATGCTTTAAATAAGCTAAAGAAGAATGACCTGTACCAAAATCATCAATTGCAAGTCTAACTCCTAAGGCACGTATCTTTCCTAACGTCTCAACCGCCTTAGTTAAATCCGCCATTAAAGTGCTTTCAGTAATTTCGATCATCAAAGATTCGGGTGGGAGCTGGTAATAGGCTAATCTTGCAGCAATTTCTTGGGGTAAGGTTTCACTGTCAAGATCCCGTGTCGACAGGTTAACTGCAACACACAATTGTATCCCCGCCGCGCGCCATTTTGCCTGCTGTGCTAAAACCTGATCGAGTGCCCATTGGCTGACTAAATCAATCATGCCAGCATATTCAGCTAAGGGAATAAATTCTCCAGGAGAAATAATCCCGAGTTCGTCATGCTCCCAACGCATCAAGGCTTCAACCTGAAAACATCGACCCGTTACAATATCCTGTTTAGCTTGATACACCATATATACTTGATTACGTTGCAAACCTTTAGGCAAACTATCGATAATTTTCAGTTCCCTTAACTGACGAATATCATCATTTTGGGCATAGTAAGCAATCGCGCTACGAGAATGGCGGGCTTTCTTCAGCGCCAAATCGACTCGACGTAGCATCTGACTCGTGTCGGCGTGGTGTTCTTGTAAATGCATACAACCGATTTGAAGCTTAACGCTGACGGGTGTGTTCTTAATGTTAAAAGGCACTTGCAACCGCCCTCTTAAGTGGACTAATTGCTCCTCAGTCAACGCTTGCTCGTAATATAAACAGAATTCATCACCATTGAGGCGTGCGATTAATCTCGGGGATAAACTTAAGCTATTTAAGCGTTCGGCAAATTGCTTCAGCAGGATATCGCCAAACACAAAACCAAAGAGATCATTTACATAGCGAAATCGATAAATATCAATTAGCACTAATGTCCCTTGAGTCAGCGGCATCATGCCGGTAAGAGTACGTTTCAGGCCGACACGATTAACAAGTCCTGTTAGCTTATCCTTGCCCACACTTGCCGGTAACGCCTTTAATAATTCATTTAAAGTATGGTAGAGAGGAGCAAACGCTTGGGGGACGATGCCAATGTCTAAAGCTTGGCGTTCAACCTTTTGCTGCTCTAGCTGGGTACAAAGCTGTGCTAAGAATTTTTGCTGCGACCGTAAAGATCTGTATTTTGCCTGCAGGATATACAATGAAAATATCAATAAAGCGAGAGAAGCGACAACTAACCCGATTACGAACATACCTTGGCCTCTGCCATACCACGTAAGCTTTTTCTCAAATGACACGATAAAAGATATCAGCGCCATTTGAATTCCATTTAGGCCTAACGATTATTGGTAACTTTCTCTAATTGAATGGAATTTATCCATAAACTCATCACTGGCTAAATCATCGGTCGTCACAGGTAATCCACGGGCGACAAACACACCGAGACGTTGCTCTAGTTCAGTGCCCGCTCGCAATTCACCAGTATAAAAGGCCGCTGCACGAATAAAGTCAAGATAGGTGACATGATCGGGTAGATAAGGTAAATCAGCCCAACGCTCAACCACTTCCATCACTTCGGTAGAGAAATCCCAACTTTTCAAAACAGCACGACCCAAAGGCCCTTGCATTTTACGTACGAGCGCGCGTAATTGATCAATGCTAGTGAATAAATGGGGATGCGCCTCCGCTTCTGTTAATACAGGTAAGGCGCCAATGTTATGCACGAGTCCAGCTAAGGTTAAGGTATCAAAATTTAACCGACTGGTTGAATGACGCTTATTGTACATCTGCAGCATGGCACAAGACGCAGCGGTTACATCGATTGAGGTACGCCACACTTCGTCCATGACTTCCCACACCATTTCATTGGTGGAAATGAACAATTGCTCCATCGCCACCGAAGTGGCAATGCTTTTAATCTGAATTAAACCAATACGAGAAACCGCACTGTTGATACTTTCAGCGGGTACGCCTCGGCTATATAGCGCGCTGTTGGCGACCTTAATAATACGCGCAGAAATCGCTGCATCTTGGCCGATCACTTCTGCCACTTGTTTAAGGCTCGCATCGGAGCGTCCAACCACTTCTTGCACCCGCATCGCCACTTCAGGCAAGGTCGGTAGTACTAAGGCATCGTCTTTTAGTTTTTTTAATAAACTGACTAACAGTAGATGTTCGGTAGACATCTTAACTCCCATCAATCTGTAAACATCAACATTGGATTGTTGGAGTATATCAGTTGGCTGTCATTAGATGCCTAGAAAAAACAGCAGACGTTAATAATTTGTATGATTGCGTTATCAATTTTGCCTTACTTCTCTGTCTTGATCATCGACCTCAATCATCACTCAAGTTGAAATATTCCGCTCCAGTTGATCTAAGCCAAACTCACTATATTCGTAAAATGTGAAGTACTGCTAAAGTTAACTAAGCCAATTTGCATACCCCTACTTTCATTGTGTAAAATGCCGCCCCCGCGCACCGCGTCATTTATTAACCCATTTGAGAGTGATTATGTTTAAACCTGAGCTGCTGTCTCCAGCTGGAACCTTAAAGAACATGCGCTACGCCTTTGCCTATGGTGCAGATGCCGTGTATGCCGGTCAGCCAAGATATAGTCTAAGGGTACGTAACAATGACTTTAAAATGGAAAACCTTGCCACTGGGATTGAAGAAGCCCATGCACTCGGTAAAAAGCTGTATGTGGTGAGCAATATCGCGCCCCACAATGCCAAGCTAAAAACCTATATCAAAGACATGGAACCCGTAGTGGCGATGAAGCCTGACGCACTGATCATGTCCGATCCCGGTTTAATCATGATGGTGCGTGAAGCGTTTCCTGAACAAGTGGTGCATTTATCCGTGCAAGCGAATGCCATCAACTGGGCCTCGGTAAAGTTTTGGCAAACCCAAGGCATCAAACGCGTGATCCTGTCACGCGAATTGTCCTTAGATGAAATCGAAGAAATTCGTCAGCGCTGCCCCGATATCGAGCTTGAAGTGTTTGTGCATGGCGCCCTGTGTATGGCGTATTCAGGCCGTTGTTTACTCTCAGGTTATATCAATAAACGCGATCCTAACCAAGGCACCTGCACTAATGCTTGTCGCTGGAAATACGATGTACACGAAGCGCAGCAAAATGACAGCGGTGACATCATTGCCATGCCAAATGCGGTGCAAATTGAAACGCCAACGACCTTAGGCGCAGGCGCTCCCACAGATCAAATTTACCTACTACAGGAAGCCAATCGCCCCGGCGAATACATGCCCGCCTTCGAAGATGAGCACGGCACTTATATCATGAACTCTAAAGACTTACGGGCCATTCAGCACGTTGAGCGCCTGACTAAAATGGGCATAGACTCGCTCAAAATTGAAGGCCGCACTAAGTCCTTCTATTACGTTGCCCGTACAGCACAACTGTATCGCCGCGCGATTGAAGATGCTTCATCGGGTAAAGATTTCGACCGCAGTCTAATGAATCAATTAGAAGGCCTAGCCCACCGTGGTTATACCGAAGGCTTTTTACGTCGCCATGTGCATGATGAATACCAAAATTATGACTATGGCTACTCAGTTAGTGACACCCAACAATTTGTAGGTGAACTGACGGGAAAACGTAATCTTGCAGGATTGGCCGAAATTGAAGTAAAAAACAAGTTCTCCGTTGGCGACAGTGTTGAACTGATGACGCCGCAGGGCAATATCAGTTTGACGATTGAACAACTCGAAAATCGCAAAGCTGAAGCGGTTGAAGCCGGTTTAGGTTCGGGGCACACTGTGTATCTACCCGTGCCGAAAGAAGTCGATTTGAGCCACGGTATTTTGCTGCGTAACTTGCCCCAAGGTCAGGATACTCGCAACCCACATGAACTAGGTTAAGATCATGGCACTACTGATCGACGATAGCTGCATCAATTGCGACATGTGTGAACCTGAATGTCCTAATCAGGCCATCACTATGGGCGAAGAGATCTATGAAATCGATCCAGACCGTTGCACCGAATGTGTGGGTCACTACGACAAACCGACTTGCGTGTCTGTCTGCCCCATTGATTGCATCGACCCAGATCCAAACCGTGTCGAATCTAGCGACGAATTGTTAGTGAAATTTGCCGTGTTAACGCAAAAAGCTTAATCACGTCACCAGACCGAGTGGCTATAATGCCTCTCGGTCAAATCTACCCTAATACCTGCCATAACCTGCGCAAAACAACCCGCATAAAAAATCACAATAAAGATGCATTTAACGGTATGAGGAACCTTTAAATCGCTTAAATCCAAGCCTTTATTTCAGCATTAGTCAAAACACTACTTTAGACTGACTTCTTTTCAGCGGTGAATGTCAAAAAAGTAGCAGACGGAATTTATCGCTGCTTCACAGTTTGTGATTCGGACAAAATGTCGCTTGATAAATAACCACTTTTACAAACTCGGTTGTTTTAATAGACTAATAGTTATTATTTTGACGCTTATTTGTACACTTCACTCTTTAGCTAAGTAAAAATCCACCCACGGTCAAATTGTAAATCAAGTGTTACATTTTAACCTTGTAAATTAGATACGCCTTAAGCACCGAACTGGGCAGGTTGAAAATACCTTCTACATTGAATTATGTCTCGAAGTCCGTGGAGACATAAAAAGAAAATGGAGTTCAACATGCATAAGAAACATTTAATTGCAGTCGCGGTCGCAACTGGACTTGCTTACTTCCCTGTTAACGCTAATGAATACCAAGCGAGTATGGTAAGTGTCCCGCAATCTAAAGCCATCAAAGATACTTACATTGTTGTATTCAATACCCCAAGCGTTCTTAATCTAAGTAATAACAACACCATAGCTGAATTCTCGACGAAACAAGCCGAGAGTTTAGTCAACCAATATGATGTCACTGTGATGAAAAACTTTGGCAATGTGCTCAATGGTGTACTCATCAAGGCCAGCGCCCAACAGATTAAAGCACTGCGTAAAGATCCAAATGTGAAATACATAGAACAAGATCAAATCATGTCAGTAACGCCTATGGTTGAAGCCAATGCCAATCAACCGAGTCCGACCTGGGGCATAGACAGAATCGATCAACGAAACTTGCCATTGGATAGTAACTATCACACGGATTTCGACGGCTCTGGTGTAACCGCCTTTGTGATCGATACTGGCGTGCTTAATACTCACAATGAGTTTGGTGGTCGCGCCAGCAGTGGCTATGATTTTGTGGATAATGATTACGATGCGACTGACTGTAACGGCCATGGAACCCATGTGGCAGGAACTGTTGGCGGCGCTACCTACGGTGTGGCTAAAAACGTCAATCTTGTGGGCGTCAGAGTACTCAACTGTTCAGGTTCAGGCAGTAACTCTGGCGTGATTGCAGGGATAAACTGGGTGAAAAACAATGCTTCCGGCCCCGCCGTCGCAAACATGAGTTTAGGAGGAGGAGCCTCCCAAGCAACTGATGATGCAGTCAATGCCGCAGTTGCCGCAGGGGTCACTTTCGTAGTGGCGGCGGGTAACGACAACAGCAGCGCTTGTAATTACTCACCCGCACGGGCGGTAAATGCCATCACGGTTGGTTCAACCACCAGTAACGATTCCCGCTCGAGTTTTTCTAACTTCGGGACTTGCCTTGATATCTATGCGCCTGGTTCGAGCATTACGTCCGCTTGGTATAACTCGAATTCAGCGACTAATACCATAAGTGGTACCTCAATGGCAGCCCCACATGTGGCAGGCGTTGCCGCATTATACTTAGATGAAAATCCAAATCTATCTCCCGCACAGGTGACAAACTTACTTACGACACGCGCCACGTCAAATAAAGTTACAGACGCTAAAACAGGTTCACCCAATAAATTACTCTTTTCACTCGCAGGCGATGATGGTGGCTGTGGCAATAATTGCCCCGTCGATGAAACACCGCTGCAAAATAATGTGGGTGTCGCAATCAGTGGTGCCACAGGTTCTGCGACGTATTACTACATCGATGTCCCAGTCAATGCGGCAAGTTTAGGGATCAATCTAGCGGGTGGTTCTGGTGATGCGGATATTTATGTCAGCCAAGGGCAAAAACCGACGACAACAAGCTACCAATGCCGCCCCTATCAAAATGGCAACAATGAGAGCTGTAATTTCACCACACCTACGGCGGGTCGGTGGTATGTGATGGTGCAAGGCTATAATAATTACGCCAATGCCCAACTGACAGCCAGCTATAACCTGAATGGCGGCGGAAGCTGCACCGATGCAAACTGCTTAACCAATGGCGTACCTGTCACGAATTTAAGCGGGGCAACGGCAACAGAGAAACTGTATAAGATAGTGGTTCCAGCCAATAGCCAACTCAACATTGCCACCAGTGGCGGAACTGGAGATGTAGACCTGTATGTTAAAGCAGGCACTACCCCAACGACCACCAGCTATGATTGCCGCCCCTATAAAAACGGGAACAATGAAAGCTGTTCGATTTCCGTGACTCAAGCGGGAACTTACCATGTGATGTTACGCGCTTATTCGAGCTACTCGGGACTACAACTGAGTGCAAGCTACTAACTCATTGACCAAACCATACAATAAAGTTTAAATAAAAATAAGCCCACTAAGATAACAACTTAGCGGGCTTCTTTATGGAATTAGCAGTGTGTAGTCTCACTAAATAACGTTAAAAGCTTGGGGATTTGGCGAGAATAATTGTCGGTTTCGCTTCAATTTGCAGACGCTCAATCACAGCGGCAAGCTTTTCAACACTAAGACGAATTGGGGCTGGCATACTGGCAAATTCGATACTTAACAGCAGGTTTTTCACTTCGAGTCCTAATTCTGTATCACCTTGAATACTCAGCTTACGCTGGAAGAATAGCGTGTCGGGATCTTCCTTCGCCGCCGCCACTAACACTAGCTCAGCAGAGTTGGCACTGAAGGTCACCTGCGCATTGGTGAGCTCTCTGACTTGCCACTTGCCATTAAAACTGACTTCGAAGGCTAAGTTTATATCTTCCACTCGAATCGCGACCCATTTATCCGTCAAAAATCCAAGCTCATCGCCAGCAGCTTGCTCGGCAAGTAAGAGTTCAAGCAATTGGCTGATGGCTTTTGCTTTGAGGCTAAACGGCATCTTAGCAAGGGGAAAGCCGATGGCTTTTGGGGTGAACTCTAAAAGTTGCTGAGCAAATTTTGCGAAAAAAACAGCGGACATAGCGGGAACCCTACAAGAATAAAACATGATATATCCCAGTTTATCGGGATTTTATGATCTTAAACCTGTTTTAAATCAATTCATCGCCATTCAATCTTACCTACACTCAGCGGCTATCATTTTATCGGGAGCATCACTATGGAGCTGTTGTGTCCAGCAGGAAATCTGGCCTCGCTAAAGTCGGCATTACATGCCGGAGCCGACGCTGTGTATCTAGGGTTAAAAGACGACACCAACGCGCGCTCGTTTGCAGGATTAAACTTCACCCCCGCAAAATTGCAAGAAGCCACTGAGTTGACGCAAAAGCACGGCAAAAAAATCTTTTTAACCTTAAATACTTTTCCAAAGCCCGGTGAAGAGCATCGTTGGTATCAGGCTATCGATTTAGCGGCAAAACTGGGTATGGATGCATTAATTGTCGCCGATCTTTCTTTACTCGATTATGCCCATAGGCACTATCCAAACCTGCCACTGCATTTATCGGTGCAGGCCAGTGCAACCAATCTGGGTGCGCTGAGCTTTTATAAGGAAGCCTTTAACATCGCCCGAGTAGTATTGCCACGGGTGTTATCCATGAAACAAGTACGGGATCTTGCTAAAGTCAGCCCAGTGGATTTGGAAGTATTCGCCTTTGGTAGTCTGTGCATTATGGCCGAAGGGCGTTGCCAGCTGTCATCCTATGTAACGGGCCAATCGCCCAACACAGGTGGATCTTGTTCACCAGCAAAACACGTACGCTGGCAAGAAGAAGGGCAGAACAGATTAACCCGGCTCAACGATGTGTTAATTGATAAATCGGCCCTCGACGAACAAATGGGTTATCCCGTGGTATGCAAAGGCCGTTACATCACAGCAGATCAAGATTCGCCGCAATATTTACTCGAATCACCAACCAGTTTGAATACCTTAAGCTTACTTCCAGAGCTAGCCAAGGCGGGCATAGTGTCGCTGAAAATCGAAGGACGTCAACGCAGCCCCGCCTATGTTGAACAAGTCACTCGAGTATGGCGTCAAGCCATAGACACCTATCTAAATAATCCAGCGCTGTACTCACAAAGCCAAAATCAACCCCATTGGGAACAAGCCCTAGCGAAAGTATCCGAGGGTCAGATCACTACGCTTGGCGCCTACGAGCGCGATTGGCAATAAAAGGTAAATAGAGAGCAAGATTGACAAAGGACACCTTATGAAGATTTCCCTAGGACCACTGTTATATTGCTGGCAGAAACAGCAAGTCGCTGACTTTTACCAGCAAGTCGCCGCCAGTCAAATTCCCTTAGTGTATTTAGGTGAGGCGGTTTGTAGCCGCAGACGCGAACTCAAGTGGGGCGATTATCTGGAGCTGGCGCAAATGCTCAAGCAGGCGGGTAAAGAAGTCGTGCTTTCGACGCTGGCCTTAATCGAAGCGCCATCTGAATATACTGAGCTCAAACGCCAGGTCGATAACGGTGAGTTTATCGTCGAAGCAAACGATATGGCGGCAGTGTATCTTGCCAAAGAGCGTAAGTTACCCTTTGTCTGCGGCGCGAGTATCAATAACTACAATCGTGCTAGTTTAGACATTTTGCAGCGGTTTGGAATGCAAAGATTTGTCATGCCAGTGGAGCTATCTAAGGCTTGGTTACAACAAGTAATTCAAGAGCAGCCATCATTTGAGGTGGAAGTGCTCGGCCACGGCTATTTACCACTCGCCCATTCGGCGCGCTGCTTTACCGCTAGGCACAAACAGCTCACGAAAGATCATTGCGAAACGGTATGCCGTGAATACAGTAAAGGACTACTCGCGCAAACCCAAGAGCAGCAACCTTTACTCAGGCTCAATGGAATTCAAACCCAATCCGCTAGCTGTTTAGATTTACGCAGTGAAATAGCGGCAATGACACAAATAGGGGTCGATGTGTTTCGAGTATCACCCAGTAGTCTTGACTGCATCACTAAAGCCAATACTTTGGTCGATACGATTCAAGCGACTAAAAATGTTCAGGATTTTTCGATGAATAGCAATCTTGGTATAACCCAGTGCAACGGTTATTGGTTTGGTGAAGCGGGCCTTGCTGTGCATGTGAATCCATAGCCTAGAGCTGAAGATAAGTCTAAATTCAAAGATAACTCAGCCAATGATTTTGGGATCTTGGCTGAAGTTTAACTGGCTAAAAAGCAGCACACTTGTCCAGCACAATAAACTTCCCAGTCCAATCCATTCTAGTAGGGCTGGCCACCACAAAGTAGGACGCGGCAGTTGCAATACCATCTCCTGATAAAACGGTCTATCGCCTTCGGTCAAACCTAAATTGAGCTGTGGTGCATACAGAAACGTCAACATGCTACATAAGACTATTAACGCCAACAACCCAGTCCAACGGCCAAAGTTAGACTTGCCGAAACAGACCAAGGCTAAATAGAAGATCGCACTCAAACTCCCCAGATAGAAAAACCATTTCAGCCCAAGAACATGCAAGTGATACACGTTCACCGGAAATAATCCCACGCTCGCTAAAGCCAGAAAAGTGAGAGCCAAACTGATAAAGAAAGGGTATCCCCAGCAAGAAGTCACCTGCTGCAAAGAAGACAAACAATAGAAAACGAGGCTTAAACTGCCAAAAAACAACCCACCGTTGAGAATGACAGCGAAAGACGAATGACCATAAGTCCCTAATTCACTTAGGGTGTGATTCAAAAAATTGAAGCGATGGAATTCAGAATCATCGAACCCCAAAACAGTAATAACAATGCCAATTAAAAGCCCAAAGATCCCCAAAAAACCAAACTTAATGGCCAGTGTTGAGCCGCCTTTAATCGTAACCTTCTGTACTTTTGCGATCATGAATACTAGAGCTGGATGGGAGTAATACTAACTTACATGGAAATGAGAAGATTTAAAGCGGCGGGTATCCGCTTTATGAATAATATTTTTACTTTCATCGTTATTTGCGACTTTTTAGTCAATCACAAAAGCATCAAGATAATGGAGAAGGTCACTTTTAGAGATAGGTCGATTTAAAGGCTTATCGCATAAAAATGTGTCCTAGTGCCCAAGACTCCTTAACATTACCGCGATATGCACAACAGGTTCTCGTCAACGCTATATAGCCAGAGTTATCTCTATTGCACTTTCAAATCGAACAGAAAACCAGCCAACATGGCAGTAGCGCTAAAGTTGCTGATGTTTTTTTGTGCAGAAATAACATCTAGATAGTTTCACACACATCAGTAAACAAGTAATTAACCAGTCGTTAACCAACCTAAGGTAATTGATGGTAAGACCATGTTTAATAATGCTTTTACAGTAATGCAAGCCAATATAGCCACTCTTAATTTATCGACAACTGAAGTAAAATAACTATGCTGTTTTGCTGCTTATATCAAACTAACTAGCGAATCGTTTTACATAGAGAAGCTAAGCGAGTAATCTTCCCCATTCTCGTTTTTGAGTTGAATTTAAATGCACCTTAATTAGCGTCGACAGCTTGTTACGTGCGGCTATTTATTCAAATTTACCATGTACGACTCGTACTTTAAGGTGTACAACATTGGCTACTGAAAATAAAAACCGAAACATTAAGACGATACTCACCTTTATCGTCCCTTCGCTGATTGGTCTGTTGTTATTTATGACCCCTATCAGCTACAACGATGCGATCACAATTCCTATCGCTATCATATCTAAAGCACTGCAAGGCGCATTGAGCGGTGT
This sequence comes from Shewanella sp. SM69, assembly GCF_025653985.1. Lineage (NCBI taxonomy): Bacteria > Pseudomonadati > Pseudomonadota > Gammaproteobacteria > Alteromonadales > Shewanellaceae > Shewanella > Shewanella sp. SM69. The sequence goes on along the minus strand of NZ_JAKKRV010000003.1, from coordinate 125,887 downwards.
GCTAACCCTCATAGTGACTATTATTGTTGTGACTACGGCGCTGGCCTCTTTGCTGTCAAAAGTGTTTAAGCCCACATTCGTTACACAAAATCACTTCCTTAATGGTTTATTGAATGTCAGCCCTATGTGGTTGACGACTCGGATCTTAGGTGCAGTGTTTATCGTACTGACTTACTTAGGTTTAGGTCCAGAGATCATCAACTCCTCGAGCACTGGCGCATTAGTCTTAAACGACTTATTACCTGTGTTGTTTTCGGTATTTATCTTTGCGGGTATGTTACTGCCGCTGCTGCTGAACTTCGGCCTACTCGAGCTCTTTGGCACACTCTTAACGAAAGTCATGCGTCCCGTGTTCAATCTACCGGGTCGTAGTGCTATCGATTGTATGGCCTCATGGTTAGGTGATGGCAGTGTCGGCATTTTGCTGACCAGCAAACAATACGAAGCCCGTTTTTATACCCAGAGAGAAGCCGCAGTTATTGGTACAACCTTCTCGGCGGTATCGATTACCTTCAGCTTAGTGGTGATCTCTCAAGTTAAGTTAGAGCATATGTTTGTGCCCTTTTATTTGACTGTGTGCCTCGCGGGTTTTGCCGCCGCTGTGATTGTGCCTAAGTTGCCACCATTATCGTGGAAGAAAGACAACTACATAGATGACACACCACGCATGCCAGATGATGAGCTGATCCCAGCTGGACATGGCGCCTTATCTTGGGGCTTTGATAAAGCCTTAGAAAAAGCCGCCAGTGCTGGTGGCATAAAAGCGGTCTTAAATGAAGGTATTAAAAACGTTGTCGATATGGTGTTTGGTATTATTCCTGTGGTAATGGCCATTGGTACGCTGGCACTGATTATTGCCGAGCACACGCCCATATTTAACTATTTGGGTATGCCGTTTATTCCATTACTCGAATTACTGCATATTCCAGAAGCCACTGAAGCCTCTAAAACAATCGTGGTCGGTTTTGCGGATATGTTTATTCCGTCAATCCTTGCCAGCTCAATTGAATCAGATATGACCCGCTTTGTAATTGCAGCCTTATCTGTGACTCAGTTGATCTATATGAGTGAAGTCGGTGCACTGCTTATCGGCAGTAAAATTCCCGTCAACTTCGTTGAGCTTTTCGTGGTGTTTATTCTACGCACCTTAGTGACACTACCTGTTATCGCAGGTGTAGCCCATTTATTGTTCTAACATTACGCTAGTTTGGGCCTAACGTAGGTTTTAATGTAAGTCCAACAAGCGTTCCAAAAAAGGGGAGTCAGATTAACTGACTCCCCTTTTTGCACTAACTCATACACGAACTGGCTGATTTGATTATATAGCGTGACTTAATCGTACAATCTCCACTCGACACCACACAACTCACTTTTGGACAAAAATGAGTTAGGTTATTAACTCTAACTGATGAGTTTCGGATTACCATTTCTATGGAGATAATGCCCCGGTTTGGAGCCGCGAAGCGGAGGGAAATCGGTCGCTGTGCAGCCGATTGCTAGCGCAATCTTTCATTACTTAACCCTACCTCTCGAAGTAATAGCCTGCCAAGCGAGGTAATTTTGTAGCCCTTAGTTTTCAGCTTAACCCCTCGACTCGACGTATCCATGTCAATGTCTTTTTCTAGCAAACCCAGGGATGCAAGATGCTCCTTATAGCTATTCTGCAGTGTAGATTTGTCGAGTACTGGCTGAGATGACCCAAGATGTGCTGCAACTGGATTAAGTATGTGATCATGCTTCTCTCGAAACTCCGTATCACCACCCATTACGCGATTTAAATAAAATCTCAGCCAAATAATTTCAATATCATTCAGCTCTCCGAGAATACGAAGTAAATGCTTGGACTCATAGTGTTCTATATCATCTGACGAGATACTATTGGAAACAAGCGATGATATGTAACCTCTCCTTTCATCTGTTAGCGATCTCGCTGCTTGCCGCAAGCTTTCCTCTACCAAATCTGTAAAGTTCTCATCAGACATGTTTTGTTTAACAGCGTCCTGCTCGATTTTCGATAACCTGCTTTCGAGAGCTTCCGCATATTTTACAATTCTATCTATTCGCTGATTTGGTATTACATTCCCGGCAATTTCTGCAAGTAATGACCCAGCGAAAGGAACCATACCAAGTGCAGACTTTGCAGCAGAAGCGACATAATCGGCACGCGAGTTCTGTAAAACGATTCCTTCTTTATTGGGGTTCTCAGATTGATCCATATCGTTTCTCTCCATCGCGCTAACGCCGCATTAAGGTGTGAGCAACGCTACCACGAAACCTAACCATATCAACTTAAAAACCTAACCATGACACAAAAAAGCCAAGCGTTGGGAATCACTCTTAAATGCTTGTTTGGAGTTTACACACCCCAAGTACATAACTTATCTTCATACATAGATGTATAAGTAATTCGGAAGCTAAACTGTTCTTCTACTAAATCTAATAACTCATCACCCTCTTTCCCGAAAGTAACTTTAAGTAGTTGTACTTTGTCATTAGCCTTTATAGTCGAGTTGACCGTTGGTATGAAGTATTCGTACTCAAAGCTAGTGATTTCCCTAGCACCAGACAAAACCCAGTTCTTGTAAGGATCGTTATTAGGATTCACTACTTCTTTATTGCCTAACTTAACATAGAACCCCTTAATTAACGCAGGACCTAAACCATCATTACGAAGATAAATTAGAATCGCATTTTTATCCCTTTCTATATGAGATATGACGAAAGGTCTGACCGATAATCTATTGTGTTTTCTTCCAGCCATTAATTGTAAAATTGAAACGACCAATGCTAGCAAAGCAATAAAAGTTGCAATGACTGAAATATAAGTTGAAGTTTCGATATATCCTCCTGAGTCCTAACATTTTATTAGTGCGCATGCGCATTTATCATGTTAGACCAGTGAAAGCGCGCACAGTTAACTATCTGTATGTAAAGAACTTATCAGCTTTCTATCAAGTACACCATCTGGAAAAATGCGCATACGCGTTTTCCAAACCTATTAACTAAAAATCAGCTACTATAGTTACTTGATTTTATAGAATTTTATTTGTTGCCGATTGAGTTAATGCGCACTGATATTGTCTTAAAATCATCCCCAAATATCTAATTTTAAATACGACTGTATACCCATACATTGATAGTCGCTTTACGGTAGAGCCAAACATTAGGCAAATAGATGAGATTTTGTAGGGCAACTCGTTCAGCAGTTTTCGATTGACTAAACGAGTGCTAAGAAGCTTTGGGGCAATAGCTTTTTAGCTAAACGAACAGCAGAAGTGTTAATTAAGATTGGCATTGTTGCAACTGTGACCGTTGGCGGCATGGATGCCGTCGTCGAGCCCTCAGGGACAAGTTTATGGCGAGTCACAAGGGAAACAATGACAATTCATGCTGCAAACTGACAACAAAGTTATCTTGCTTTGGGGCAGAAGTAAGTTAAACCAACCTATCGGATCTAATTGCATCCTGATGTGAATCTTGCAGGTTCAGTCCAGGCTAATTCACCTTTTGTCATCTGCATGTCATCTAAACTTCATCATTCGGTCAAAGCCCCCCACTAAGCTCATATTCGTTAACAGCCTAATGGGGTGAATACGAGATGACAGGATTTAATTTCAGGAAACTTGAGAGGTCTACACGGGAAGAGATAAATGACCCCAGCCTTTCCCCTACCATCTTTAATCGCTCAACACAAACGCCAACATTAGCACCAACATCCTCAAATCAATTCAATTGTGCCGCGATTACCCCATCCGCATTAACTTCAGCCCATACAGCAAGCATCACAGTTAACGCCCTCTGGTTGTCAGATATCCATTTAGGCTGTAAGGATTGCAAGGCTGACTACCTGCTCAGCTTGCTTGAAACCGTGCGTTGTCAGCACTTGTATCTGGTCGGTGACATAGTCGATTTATGGGCGTTGAAACGTAAGCTGCACTGGCCCGATAGCCACAATAAGGTACTGCAGAAATTCATTGAACTGGCACAAAACGGCACCCAAGTGATTTATCTGCCGGGCAACCACGACGAACTGATTAAACCCTACGCCGAGCTAAGCCTGTGGAATATTAAAATTGCCCGCCAACATATTCACCACGGAATTGGCGGCCATAAACTCTTGATGCTCCACGGGGATCAGTTTGATGCCGATGTGTGTGTCGGCCGTTTCTACGCCATATTGGGCGACCATTTATATGACCTATTATTGTTCCTCAATCGCAATCTCCATAGCTTGCGGGAACGCTTAGGTTACTCCTATTGGTCACTGGCAAGTTATATCAAGTCCAAAGTGGGCAAGGCTCAAGCCGCTATTGGACATTACCGTCAAGCGGTACTCAACTATGCCCAGCACTTTGATGTTGACGGTGTGATCTGCGGTCATATCCATCAGCCCGAACTCTCGACTCACCCCAGAGCAGCCCAATATTACTCACCACTCAGTCCCCTTGAAAAGAGGCAGATCATCTACGCCAACGACGGTGACTGGGTCGAAAACTGCAGTTTAATCACAGAAACCTTAAGCGGCGAATTACAACTTTGCCGCTGGAACGAGCAAACGCTCAAGCTCGATATTCTCAACAGTATAGCGCTGGTACAACAGCCGCCTGAGACGCACAAAGACAAGCAACAAAAAACGGCAGCGCAGCAAATGCCAGACATAAACACCGGCGAAACTCGCCCAAGGGATGTTGCCTAACACTATGAATCAATTACATAACGCTATGGAATACAATGAAAAAATGCTAAACAGCAGCCTTAGCCATAACAAGCATACTGTGCCGTTTAAGGCGAATAACATGATTTTTACCGTTGATAATGTGGTTGAACAAAATCTGCCAGCGATCAATGACAAACCTTGGCTCGCTAAACCTGCCAAGGCCATGCTGCGTTACCTGCTCAATGAAAAACAGTGCAACGATATCGCCAGTCAATATACCTATTTACAGGGCGTAGACTTTGTCGAACAAATGCTGACGAGTTTTGACTTTAGTTTTACCGTGCCCGCCAACGAGATAGAAAATATTCCCTGTGAAGGCCGAGTGGTCATATTCGCGAACCATCCTATAGGTTCACTCGATGCATTAGCGCTCATCAAACTCATCAGTGAAGTTCGCCCTGATATTAAAGTCGTCGCGAATGAACTCTTGATGGCGCTGGAACCGCTGCACTCAATCCTACTGCCGGTACGCAATATGACTGGTGGCACACCGAAACAACATTTAGAAAAAATCCACCAGCACCTGCGTAACGAAGGCGCAGTGCTGATTTTCCCGTCGGGCGAAGTCTCGCGTCTGCGCCCTAACGGCGTGCGTGATACCCAATGGCACTCAGGCTTTTTAAAGATGGCGATTTCCTGCAATGCGCCCCTACTGCCAATATTTTTAGATGCCAAAAACTCTGCCACTTTCTACGGCGCATCTATGATTTACAAGCCACTTGCGACACTGCTGCTAGTGAAGGAAATGTTCAAGCAGGCTAAACGTAATATGCCGATCCGCATTGGCGAGCTCATTCCCAATGAAGCCGTACGCTCAATGGACTTTCCACTCAAGACCAAGATAAAACTGCTTAAAAATCACTTGTATCGTATTGGCAAAGATAAAGATCCACTGTTTATCACTCAGAGCGCTATCGCCCACCCCGAATCGCGCCGTGAACTGCAAGCGGCACTGCAACAATGTGAACTTCTAGGGGAAACGCAAGATAACAAGTTGATTTATCTCTACCAACACCACGACAGTAATCCCATCATGCGGGAAATTGGCCGCCTTAGGGAAATCGCCTTTCGCGCCGTAGGCGAAGGTTCGGGCAAGCGCCGCGATATCGATAAATACGATTCCTACTACCAACACTTAGTGTTGTGGGATAAAGAGCAGTTTGAAATTATCGGCGCCTATCGTTTTGCCAGTGGTGAGCAAGTCTTAGCAAAATATGGCGACAACGCACTCTACAGCCAATCCCTATTCCAATACGCCGACAGCTTTATGCCCTTTGTGAAGCAAGGGTTAGAACTCGGTCGCAGCTTTGTGCAGCCTAAATATTGGGGTAAACGCAGTTTAGATTATCTGTGGTTTGGCATTGGGGCTTATCTCGCCAAGCATCCTGAATATCGTTATCTATTTGGCCCTGTGTCCATCAGTAATCAACTGCCTGGAAGTGCTAGGGAAATGCTAGTGCACTTTTATGCGCGGGAATTTGCACCTGCGCAGCAGATGGCAGTTTCCATGTCACCCTTTGGCTTATCTAAATCCCAAAAAGCTAAGTTAGATGACTTGTATTTCTCCGAGGATTATCAGAGTAACTTTAAGCAACTCAAACAAGTGCTCGCGAGTATGGGGGCGGCCGTACCTACGCTCTACAAACAATATGGTGAACTGTGTAAAGCGGATGGGGTTAAGTTTCTCGCCTTTGGTATCGACGCCGACTTTGGCGATTGTATCGATGGCTTAGTACTGGTGGACACCCACAAACTGAAAGGTAAAAAGTATCAACGCTACATAGGTGCACACTTGCCCGAATCGGAGCGGATGCCAATCACAGCGGATGATGAGCCAGAGGTCCAAGATCTTTGAGTTAAAACTTTGTAATGGGTGTTGGCTAAACTTGCACCACTCTGTTATAAGTAACTGTAATGCAGCGCATTAACAGAGCGCATCTTAGGATGCGCAAGCTTAACAGGGGATCATCATGCCGATCATTATCGCCGATATTATGAGTACCCGAGTCGTCACGGTTGAAATGGACGATCGATTAACTGTGGCGAAGGAAATCTTCGACCAAGCAAGCTTTCATCACTTATTGGTCGTCGATGAGTATCAACTTGAAGGCGTGTTATCGGAGCGGGATCTATTGCGTGCGATTAGCCCGAACTTGGGCAGTAGCGCCGAAACCGCAAGAGACTTAGAAACCCTGCAAAAACGTGTGCATCAAGTGATGACGCGTAATCCAGTTACCGTCGCACCTCACATCAATTTAGACACGGCCACCCGCATGTTATTAGATAACAATATAGGCTGCTTACCCGTGTTAGAGGACGGTAAATTGGTTGGGATTGTTACTTGGAAAGACTTATTACGTGCCTATTGTGAGTACAGAGCACAAAATCAAAGCGAGTGCTAATCCTAAGACTGCACTCGCTTCTGTTCTCAATAACTAAGTTCAACTCACTCAGTTTGCCTAACTTAAATAGCCCAACCACCCATATAAAACACCACTAAACCTAAGGTGATGGCAAGCACACCTAACTTCAGTTTACGCCATTCGCCACTGCAAATACGGCCTACCACCAGTGTCACAAAACCTAGCATAATACCGGTAACGATATTACAGCTTAAGATGATAAACACAGCGCAGGTTAAGCCCGACATTGCATCAACTTTATCGTCAAAATCGAGTTTCGCCACATTACTCAGCATCAACAAACCCACATACATCAAAGCAGGTGCTGTCGCATAGGCTGGCACTAAATAGCTTAATGGCGCTAAAAACATCATCAATAAAAACAGTACGCCAACTATGGTAGCCGTTAAACCTGTCTTACCGCCAGCTGCAGTCCCCGCCGCCGACTCGATATACACAGCCGCTGGTGCACCGCCGACTAAACCTGCCACCATACTGCTGACTGAGTCTGAGGTTAAGGCTTTACCACCGCCGACAATATTGTCGTCTTTATCGAGTAAATTTGCTTGCCCAGCCACAGCACGAATAGTGCCGGTCGCATCAAAAATCGCCGTCATCACTAACGCTAATACGATAGGCAAGACCACAGGATTAAAGGCTCCCATAATATCGAGCTGACCAATCAGTGAGTGCTCTGAGGTAAAATCAGGCAAGGCGAACAAACCTTGGTATTTAACGCTCGGATCGAACACTAAACCAAATACCGATAGCGCGATAATCACCAACAAAATACCGCCTGGTACACCGCGGCGCTCTAAACCAATTGTCGCCGCTAAACCTATAACGGTAGCGATAACAGGTAAACTGTTAATGTCGCCTAACTTCACCGGTAAGCCTGCGCTATTGGCCACAATCAACTGCACACTATTAGTCGCAATCAAAAGTAAAAACAAGCCGATACCTATGCCTGTACCGTGGGCTATGCCCTTTGGTAAATTCGCCAGCACCCACTGGCGAATACCTGTCACACTCACAAGTGTGAACGTCACACCCATTAGGAAAATAGCGCCTAAGGTGACTGGAATCGACATTCCCTGACCTAGCACTAAGCTAAAGGCGGTAAAGGCAGTGAGCGAAATAGCGCAGCCAATCGCCATAGGTAAGTTAGCCCATAAACCCATGAGCAAAGAACCAAATGAAGCAATTAAACAGGTGGCGATAAACACGGCGCCGGGATCAAATCCCGCTTGGCCTAACATGTTTGGCACCACAATCACTGAGTAAACCATAGCAAGGAAGGTTGTGAATCCCGCAATCACTTCTTGGCGAACTGTGCTACCACGTTGTTGAATAGAAAAATAACTGTCCAGAAACGAACCAGAGGGTACGGCTGTTGAACTCAATTGCTCAGACATAATGTTGTTATACCTTGTGATCTCTTAAAATGGGGTCGGTACCAATTACCCTAAAACGCAATTGGCGACGCTGGCTGCGGCAGATTAGAGCCCCAAATCCATCAGACTTGGGTGAGAGATCCACATCATTTTCCTTCTGTGGGAAAAATCCATGATCTGCAAGCAGTGATGCCTCGCGATGATTAAAAAGCCATTAACCATGTAGACGCAGCCGTTGTTGGCCGCGGATGATACTGGAATCTCCCAAAGATAGCTAAGACATCGCCTACACTTCGATAAAAAATTAGCGGCAAAAACTGAAATCTGTTGTTTAAAAAAACGCCTAAACCTATGTAATAACTGCTACTTAATATCACATTAATCACGATAAGAGTCTGCCAGTGCCGCGTAAACGTACGCTAACTTCCCCCCTCCTTCATCTCCCAATATTAGAATATGGCAAGTCAACCAAACCTTGATACTTAGTGTATTGATACTTGGCGTATTAACGTTTCAGGGGTTGCTGTACAAGGAGCCACACTTACGCTGTCTGTAACGAACACCTCGTCATTCACCGCCTGCGTGAATATGCGATCTTGGTAGCTTTATTGAACAAAAAATTACTCTGCTTTTACAGTCACATCAATATGACTTATGCTTAGAGGCACTGATGGGACTACACTTAGCTGACTATGAAAGAAAAAGGATTGGGTATGGACGAAAGGCGTAAGTTTTCGCGGATTCTATTTGCCACGAGCGCACATCTACAACAAGGTGGTGCACAGTGGGAGACGACCATTCTCGATTTGAGTCTAAATGGCGCCTTGGTTGAAGAACCGCAAAATTTTATTAATTCGGGTGATGCTATTACCCTCAGTTTTGCCTTACCAGAATCTGACATTGAGATCCGTATGGAAACTGAGTTGGTCCATCAAAAAAATGCCCAATTAGGTTTGAAGTGTAACTTTATCGATGTTGATAGTATCAGCCACCTAAAACGTATGGTGGAACTGAACCTAGGTGATGCTTCTTTGCTGAATCGTGAACTCATGTTGTTTATCGAAAAACACAATATCACAGATTAAGACACTCGCTCACAAACAGCGCCTAATGGCGCTGTTTTGCTTGCTGGTGTTAATCTCACTCGCGAGCATTTGATGCTAAATCGCTTCTAGCGCTTCGGATAACTTAGAAACACCCACCACTTCCATCCCAGCTGGAGGCTTTTTCGGCACATTGGCCTTGGGCACTATTGCTCGCTTAAAACCATGCTTAGCGGCTTCGATTAATCGCTCTTGCCCATTGGGCACAGGACGAATTTCGCCGGACAGCCCGACCTCACCAAAGGCAACTAAATCGCTAGGCAAAATATCACCGCGAAAACTCGATACCATTGCCAAGAGTAACGTTAAGTCGGCACTGGTTTCAGTCACTTTCACGCCGCCCACCACGTTAACAAACACGTCCTGATCCGACATCTGCAAACCACCATGGCGGTGCATTACGGCAAGCAACATGGCCAAACGGTTTGCATCCATACCCACAGCCACGCGACGCGGATTAGACATGGCCGAGTTATCCACCAGCACTTGCAGCTCCACCAACAAGGGCCGCGTGCCTTCCCAAACCACCATGACAAGCGAGCCAGATGATTCTTCTTCACCACGAGAAAGGAAGATTGCCGAAGGATTGGCGACTTCCTTTAAGCCGCGCTCTGTCATGGCAAATACGCCTAATTCATTGATCGCGCCAAAACGATTTTTATGGGAGCGCAAGGTGCGGTAACGACTATCGCTATCCCCTTCAAACATCACTGAGCAGTCGATACAATGTTCCAATACCTTGGGCCCAGCCAAACTGCCATCTTTGGTCACATGGCCGACCATAATCACGGCAATGCCATTTTCTTTCGCAAAACGGGTTAAGTAAGAAGCGGATTCACGCACCTGCGACACACTGCCAGGGCTCGATGCCACATCACTCATATGCATCACTTGAATCGAGTCAACAACGATGACTTTAGGCAATTCTTTAAGGGCAACTTCGCAAATTTGCTCGACGCTGGTTTCAGACAACATCCGCAATTTATTGGTTGGTAAACCAAGGCGATGGGCGCGCATCGCTACCTGCTGCAACGATTCTTCACCCGTGACATACAGTGCAGGCATTTGCTCGGCCAAATGACACAGAGTTTGCAATAAAAGCGTACTCTTACCTGCGCCTGGATGTCCGCCAATCAAAATGGCAGAACCAGGTACAATCCCACCACCGAGCACTCGATCTAATTCGCCAAAATGACTCAAGATCCGCGGTAAGGCATTAAGATCGATTTGATCTAATGTCTTCACTTCATTGCTGCTTGCTCCGGCATAACCGACAAACTTAGTGCTGCGCCCAGGCGACGCTGCACCGAGCCTCACCTCAGTGATCGTATTCCATTCCTGACAAGCGCTACACTGCCCTTGCCAACGGGGAAAGTCTTGTCCACACTCATTACATACGTACGCCGTTTTATTCTTTGCCATAACTCATTAAAATCTGTATAAAATCAATTTAAGTAACTGCGAATACTGCCGACATAAGACTAACAGCCCAATACAAAATAAGCATTAAAAAGAACCCTACATGAGTCTAGATAACCATAGTGCACTCATCGAACAGCTCAAGCCATTGCTCATGGAACCTAACTTCCATGAGATTTTCCAGCAGCTGACGATAGATGAAACCAATTCGACCCGTTTTCTAGTGAAAATGGAACTCAGTCGTTTGGCTTCACCATGCACGCGAATTATCGATCTCAGGGATAAATCTGAGCTTCCTTGTGTTGAAGTGATGTTAGGTCAACAGCGACATTTTTTAGATGAACCCGCCAAAAACAGTATACATGAGGCCATGTCACTGTTTCGCAACCAATATACCTTGGGAGTATACGAGTATGTGCTCAATGCTCACCAACAACGTCGGTTAAAGTTGCGCCAAAATATCACGCAAGTGGAAGCCGCTGAGTCAGAGCCTTTTATGGTGCCCGGCGTGGTATTAGGCAGTTATTTCAACCGCACAGAAGAGCGGATGAATTACAGTATTCGCATCGCAGCATCGCAAACCGGCCGCGGTGAAGTACAAGGGATAACTGCAGATTTATCCGTAGGTGGTACCCGTATTCGCCTTGCAGCCAACCATCCCTTCGATCTCGACCATCCCCTAAAAATAAAGTTACTGGAACTCAGTGAAGAGTTTTACTATCCCGATCTCCAGCTCGGTGTTGACTATGAGGTTGTCGATAGCCAAACCAATGGCGAATACATTTGGTTAAGACTCAAGCGCATTGGGGGCAGCGAAGCCTTAAGTGAAATGCTTGGCAATTTAATCCGCGGCTACAAACTGCGTTACAAAGTAGATGTGAATGATGTGATAGTCACAGCAACAGGGCTTGGATTTGAGCGTCATTATTTACCCCATCTGCCGCACTTACCTTTATATTTCAATACTCAAACGCAAGGTTTGAGCCACATGCTACTCAGCCGAGACAACCAGCAGATAGTGCATTATTTTCAAGATGAAAATGATGTGAGCCAGTTACCAGCTATGCTGACGCCAAGCCGTTTATCTGAGCTACTTAATCATCCTGAAAATCCCGACCATGGGCTGTTTTTTAGCTTTACCTATAATGCCCAAGGTTGCTTATATTTTTACTCTGCCACCTTAGCAGAGCTTAAAGCTAAGGGCATGATGCCTTTATTTTTAGGCTTTGCATCGACCAAGCCCAGCTGGCGGATCTTCAAAGTCACCCAAGACAAAATTTATCATGACAAGGGTTATCGACGTGCGACCCTCCCCGGAGATGAAGCAAAATTTAGCCCATTGGTCGAACAACAATTATCGCAATTTAGTCATTTGCTTCAGCTTATCGAAATCAGCAACGAAGATACCAGAGGCCATTACAAAGCTTGGCAAGACGATAGTAATGCCAACGCCCTAAAAACCTTTGGTCAACAACGACTGACCACCAATCAAATTAAGTTAGTTTCCATGCAGTTTAGCGAGCGACGCCAAGAAGCGCGTTTCGCCTTTAAAACCTTAGTCAATGTGACTCAAGACAAGCACAAAGCCACGGGCATTACTTTAGATATTTCAAGCCGAGGCATGCAATTAACCTTGGATAATCCTGCAGATTTTTCATCAAATAAACCACTGCTGTTAAGCTTCCCAAAGCTCCAAACCATTGCAGGCAAAACACAGCTAGATAACCTCCCCTACCGCTTAGTGCGTACCCGCAAGAATGGTGTAACCTTGCATATAACCGCTGTTATGGGTCATACACCCCATGTTGGGGTCGAATTTTTAAATAAACTTATTGCCCATAACAAAGAAAAATTAGAGCAACTCACCGAAAACAATAGTGAAATCAAAGAACTTGCCGATGGTTTAAAAAATATTTTGATGCATGATTTACATTCTGTGCCCTATTTTGTTGAAAAAACGACAAAATCTGCCCAAGTCGCTTGTTTAGGCGTTGGCACACAACAGGATGAAATCAGCGATATTTTTGCCGCGGGCACCTCAGATACTCTGCAATATAATTTAGCGCCACTGCTAAAAGACGGTTTTTTTAAGCGAGATATTCTCGAACCTATCCGTCAAATGAAACCCCAACAGGACATGGATTTTATTGAAGTGTTTATTCAGTTAATTCGCCAATCTCGCGGAAAAATCTTTTTAAAGTGCACTCTTGCAACTGAAATCGGTGATGTCGAAGCACAGATAACCTTTATCAATCAGAGCAAAGCATTAGGTAGATTCCTCGCCCTACGCATTTATCGCGGCGCGACAGAGAAGCCTGACATGAACTACCTACGCCGTGAATTGGAATACATTAATATTCATGCAAACCATAAAGCTAAACAGTTAGAAGAACAGTTATGGCGTGTGATTGGTGTCGGCGAACTGTTAGATATTACCCAAGAAGTCGAATTAAGATACCCAGTACTTCATAAAAAGCAGTCTTAATTGTTCAATACCGCCAGATCAAAACTTAAATACCAATCCCTTATCTTAGGAAAATGATCACTGGTGGCATCTAAATGCGTCAGCATATCTGCATGGCCATAGTCATGCTTAAAGCCATTCTCCTTAGAAAGAAGCGTCGATTTAACCCGTTTAAAACCACACTCTACGACCATATCCGCCACATCTTCAGGGTGCCCCAACACAGTATCGTTTTGCCCTGAGATAAACCAAGCCGGTGGCCAATGAGCGCGCTTTGCCGCTTTCGCATAATCAAATCTATCATCGTGATCGATCCAATCGCCCCGTACCCAATCGATACTTTGAACTAATGAAGCGCGACTTTCATTATCCATACCAATACGCAGCTTATCGGCGGCGAGGTAACCTTGGCCCATCGCTAAACCTGGCGCTAAACGATTCCAAAAAACATCAACCATTAACCACTTTTTGAAGGACTTAACCCGAATTGTTCGTTTGCTACCGAAAGTAAGCAGTGAACGAACGCTTTGCTGCAAATCAGGATATCTGGCCAAACTACTCGCCATCAACACACCGCCCCATGAATGGGCACACCAATGCACCTGCAAAGGCGCCACGGCTTTACGAGTCGTCTGCTCTTGGCAGACTTTTTGATGTAAATCGAGAATCGCCTGCTGCACTAAAGGTAACTGCTCGCGGATCACTTCACCCTGCCCTAAGGTAAAATCACGATCAATTTTAGGCAAGCTGAGCCCTCTTCCTGCAGTATCCAGCACATACACCACAAATCCCGCCTTCGCTAAATAACAACCAAGACCACGGCCACTCTGGCTATAAAACACTCGACCGTTAGACATAGCACCATGAAGCATGAGGATAGGCGTTTTAGAAAAATCAGGCGCAGCCGGTAATAACTGGCGTAGATGCAGTTGACCATCGCGGTACGGTAGGTAGATTGAAGACTGTGAAATGGGTGATGTTGAGCCTTGGGCGAGCTGAGTCAAAATGAGTCACTGGTAGTTTATCAATCTCCCTAAACTACCAGTTCATCGATAAAAGACAAGAGTCATTACTCTAATTCAGTCTATATCCAGACTTATATTTAAATAAATGAATAACCTAGATTTGTAGCAGGTAAGGTAGAACCCGCAGGTCGAGATGGCGAATATTGGCATCCGCCGCCGCTGCCAGCTTAGGTTTGGCATGGAATGCGATACCAAAATCCGCTGCCATCACCATAGGAATATCATTCGCGCCATCGCCGATCGCGACTCTTTGGCCTTTTGGAATTTGCCACTGCTCACTGCAACGCTCAACCACATCTGCTTTAAACTGCGCATCCACAACTTTACCTGTTACTTCACCCGCAAGTTTACCGTCAGTGATCACTAACTCATTAGCAAAGGCCGCATCTAAGTTTAAAAGCTGCCTTAAATGGCCAACAAAAGGAGTAAAGCCGCCAGATGCAACCACTAAACGCCAGCCATGGGATTTAAGCTCTAAAAGCATAAGCTCAAGCCCAGGCATCAAAGGCAAGTTGTCGCACAAGGTCGTTATAATTCTGGCATCGGCGCCCTTAAGCTGTGCAACGCGCTGACGCAGACTCTGCTCAAAATCTAGCTCACCTTGCATAGCACGTTCAGTAATCGCCGCCACGCGCTCGCCCACGCCTGCCATGGCCGCTAATTCATCAATACATTCAATCTGAATCGCAGTGGAATCCATATCCATCACTAATAAGCCGGGATGATTCAAGCGAGGCAAATCAGCATGAATGACATGCAATTCAGCTAAAGACTGAGGGAATGCCGCTAACTGCGCCTGAGAAGGCAAATTTACCAGTGCCAACTCGATACAATGTAAACCAACTTGTCGTTCGATATGGGCGATACCGATAACGTTAGACTGAGGTAATTGCGCTATCCATGCCGATATTGTCGCCTCTACCACGGCATCTTGATAAATAATTCGCACACGTGAAACACCAGCGGGGTTTGCTGACTCTCGATAACGTTCAAACACTTGCCCTTGGCGTTCAAACCTTGGGGAATGGTCAGAGACTAACCACAAAAAAAGCGCATCTTGGTTCAAGCTTTCCATCGGACTTAAATTCTCCAACTATCGGGCTCACTCAGAATCAATTATGATTAGGCAAGCGCTCTACATTTTAAGGGTCAAAGTGTTATATCTTAAAGGGCTAAAGAAAAGCCATAAAATCAGTAGACTGATCCAAATTGCCGCCGCCTTCGCCTTAATATTCGGCTTAGTGCAATTGTGGCAGACAAGCCTACTACAAGGTCAGCTGCTTCTAAAGTCCCAAACTCAAAAGATGGCCAGATTACTGGTACAGCAAACCGCTTATGGTGCAGCGCCCGCGCTACAACTGCAAAATGATGAGCAGTTGCAATGGCTCGCCAGTGCTTTAGTGGAAGATCCTAAGGTGATGTCTGCGGCTATCTTCAGCGACCAAGGCATGCGGTTATCTTTTGCCCAAAGTATCACTAAGGATGTTGTAGACCCTGACTCAGAAGAAATGAATTTGCTGCTAAGCAAATATCCTCCCTATGTAGAGCCTGTGATCCAAGAAGGGAAGAATCTAGGTTATGTCGAAGTCAGGCTCGATACCAAGTTGTTCTTCAACGAAATCAAAGAAGCCCACAACTTAAACATGGAACAACAACAAATTATGCTGCTGGTTGCAGGCTTGATTGGTATGTTGCTTTCGCGCTCTTTGTCTTTCAAACGTGCCGACTTCGACCGCCGCCGCTTTCGGGTTAAGTTGCGTCAAGCGCCGAAAAAACCTAAGAAACGATCCATAGCTGAAGAGCCATCAGAAAGTGTTAATGATGGTTTGGCGCAAGAGCTAACCGAAGATCAAACAGTGTTGACCACTGATCATCCACAAGAAAAAGCGGCTAAACCCACTAAGGCGCCAAAAGCAGTGACAGAGGCAAATACCGATAAGCTCACTCAGACCAGCGTGCAAACTAAGGCCGAAAAAACGTCAGAAAAATCATTGGAATTACAGGATAATACAACAGTTGAAAACGCGGCAAACGATGCGGAACAAGTGGTACCTGTTAAGGTTAAACCTAAAGTCAAAAGTGTCCGTCGGGTAAAACACGCGACTAAAGCAACAGCCGCTGCGGCCGAAACCTCGACGCCAAAAACACCCAGTGAACCAAGTGATCTCGACACAGATTCAACAGGTTAATCTCGATCTCAATAGATAGGAAAATCACTACACCTAGATAGCTAAGCTCTAGATAAGCCATAAACAACCAATTTCTAATAACCAAACCATTAATAACAAAGTCGAATAGAACAGCCGCTAAAAATTAGCATAAAAAAGGGCTCGCAATGCGAACCCTTTTTGCAGTAGCACACTCTTACACAGTTAGAGTGTAATCGCCGCTTCTAATGTCATGATGATCATGTCGTTGAATGTGGTTTGACGTTCTTCTGCAGAAGTCTTTTCACCGGTGCGGATGTGGTCAGATACAGTCACAACGCACAGGGCACGCGCACCAAACTCATGGGCAACACCGTACAAACCAGCCGCTTCCATTTCTACGCCTAATACGCCCATCTTCTCCATCACGTCAAACATTTGTGGATCAGGAGTGTAGAAAAGGTCCGCAGAGAAAATGTTACCTACGCGAACTTTAGTGCCACGAGCTTTCGCAGATTCGATAACCGCATTCATCAGCTCATAGTTAGCGATAGCGGCAAAATCTTGGCCTTTAAAACGTAAACGGTTAACCGCTGAGTCAGTACATGCACCCATACCGATGATCACGTCACGTACTTTAACGTCAGTGCTGATCGCACCACAAGTACCCACACGGATCAGGTTCTTAACGCCGTAATCACGAATTAATTCAGTTGCATAGATAGAGCATGAAGGAATACCCATGCCAGAACCCATTACTGAAATACGCTTACCTTTGTAAGTACCAGTAAAACCTAGCATGTTTCGAACATCAGTCACTTGCTCAACATTTTCTAAGAATGTTTCAGCAATATATTTTGCACGTAATGGATCGCCTGGAAACAGCATTGTCTCAGCGAATGCGCCCTCTACAGCATTAATGTGTGGTGTTGCCATCGAAATAACCCCTGTTTATTTTATTAAGACTTAAGTCTTTGTTTACTGGCGGCAAATGTCAGCCGCCAAATCGAAATAAATGCTAATTTGCCTAAAGGAAAGATTCACCATAGGCCATAGGTTCAAGCTTAAAGTGGCTAGCAATAGATTGACCGATATCGGCAAAGCTCTTACGACGCCCCAAAGAACCTGCTTTCAATCCAGCGCCAAAGGCTAATACTGGCACATATTCACGAGTATGATCCGTACCTTGCCATGTTGGATCGCAACCGTGATCCGCCGTTAAAATCAGCAGATCGTCTTCACCCAATAATGCGAGCATTTCAGGCAAACGGGCATCGAAATATTCCAACCCTTTAGCGTAGCCTGCCACATCACGGCGATGACCATAATGAGAGTCAAAATCCACGAAGTTAGTAAACACTATAGTGTTATCGCCCGCAGATTTCACTTCGGCTAAGGTCGCATCGAAAAGCGCTTCTAAGCCGTTCGCCTTCACTTTTTTAGTGATACCGCAGTAAGCATAAATGTCGGCAATCTTGCCCACACTCACCACTTCACCGCCCGCTTCATTCAGCTTATCTAATACGGTTTTTGCAGGTGGCGCGAGCGAATAATCCTTACGATTGCCAGTACGGGCAAAGTCACTTGGGCCAGTACCATCAAATGGACGGGCAATAACGCGACCTATATTGTAAGGTTCTAACTCTTCACGGGTTATTTCGCAAAGACGATAAAGATTGTCTAAACCGAAGGTTTCTTCATGGCAGGCGATTTGGAATACAGAATCGGCTGAGGTATAGAAAATAGGCATGCCAGAGCGCATATGCTCTTCGCCTAACTCTTCTAAAATAGTTGTGCCAGAAGCATGACAATTACCTAAAAACCCATCCAGACCCGCACGGGCTAAAATCTTATCCGTCAGTTCTTTAGGGAAAGAATTTTGGTGCTCGCTGAAATAACCCCATTCGAATAGTACGGGCACGCCCGCCATTTCCCAGTGACCGCTCGGGGTATCTTTACCCGAACTTAACTCTTGGGCATGACCATAAGCACCAATCAGCTCAACATTGTCACCAAAACCTGGGGCAAAGGCGCCAGTACTTTCCATCGCCGCATGGCCTAAACCTAAGCGCGCTAGGTTAGGTAATTTAAGTGGGCCTTCACGGCCAATATCGGCTTTGCCTTCAGCACATGCTTTAGCAATATGACCAAAGGTATCGGAACCTACATCACCAAAGCTTGCTGCATCAGCAGAAGCACCGACTCCAAAGGAGTCCAACATCATAATAATGGTACGTTTCATAATTCTTCCTTAAAGATCCGATGCACGAATATAGGCATAGATCTCAGGTGTTTTTTCTGGAGCGGTTTCACCAATGTGAATCGCTTTTTTCACCGCAAGTTCCGCTTCCGCGAAGGCGGCTTCAGATTGTGCATGGATAACGGCAATCGGAGTCGATGAATCTACTTTATCGCCTAAAGCACACACTTGAGTTAAGCCAACACTATAGTCTAGTGCATCACCGGGCTTACGGCGGCCGCCACCTAAGGTCACAACCGCTAAACCTAATTCACGGGTATCCATGCTATAGGCATAACCTTGCATATCGGCAAAAACTGGACGAATAATTTGTGATTGCGGTAGGTATTTACTGTAGTTTTCAACAAAATCGACTGGACCACCAAGACCCGACACCATCTTGCCAAAAAGTTCTGCAGCGCGACCATTATCGAGCACACGATTCAGTTTAGCGCGAGCGTCGGCTTCATTGCTTGCAAGACCGCCCAGAAGCAACATCTCAGCGCAAAGACCCATAGTGACTTCATATAAACGCGGGTTACGGTAAGCACCCGTTAAAAAGTCGATGGCTTCTTTCACTTCAACCGCGTTACCGGCACAAGATGCAAGCACTTGATTCATATCGGTAAGCAAAGCTGTCGTTTTAGTGCCCGCGCCATTAGCAACAGCTGCAATACTGCGAGCTAATTCTTCCGATGCTTCATAGGTTGGCATGAAAGCACCACTACCGACTTTCACATCCATCGCTAGTGCATCTAAATTACAGGCTAATTTCTTAGACAGAATCGACGCTGTGATGAGGGAAATGGATTCAACGGTGGCGGTATTATCGCGGATAGAATAGAAACGTTTGTCGGCAGGAACGAGATCGCCTGTTTGGCCAATAATCGCCACACCGACTTCTTTAACCACTTTACGGAACAATTCACTTGATGGCTCAGTTTGATAACCCGGAATGGCATCAAACTTATCGAGCGTGCCGCCCGTATGACCTAGGCCACGCCCAGAAATCATAGGCACATAACCACCACAAGCCGCAGCCATAGGGCCAAGCATAAGGCTAATCACATCACCCACACCGCCAGTGCTGTGTTTGTCGATAACAGGGCCATTGAGTCCCAATGACTGCCAATTAAGTACAGTGCCAGAATCACGCATCGCTGTCGTTAAAGCGATTCTTTCATCCATGTTCATGTCATTAAAGTACACAGCCATGCCTAATGCGGCAATCTGACCTTCGGACACTGCGTTAGTAGTGATACCTTGAACAAAAAACTGTATTTCTGCGGAACTTAGCGCTAAACCATTACGTTTTTTACGAATAATCTCTTGAGCTAGAAACATGATACTGCCTCCAAGATAGGCACTAACAACCTTGTAGCTAGTGCTTATCTTTGCAATGAAACATCAAAACTGTAGCAATATTACAAGTTCATACTATCGAAGTTTTGAGTTTGCCAAATAGATTTAGGTCACACTTAATTAGGCTCGCTATACGCTGATAGTATTAATCAGCGATAGTTTGCAATTAATAGCCTTGAGTCGGCTTAGGCGCATCAGCTAATTCTAGTGTGTGTAACAAGCTGTTTAGTAAACTTGAAGCACCAAATCTAAAGGTACGTGGTGAAACCCAATCAGCACCTAAAATACGCTCAGCAACACCGAGGAATTCAGCCGCTTGTGCAGCATCACGCACACCACCGGCAGGCTTGAAGCCTACTTGGGTATTCTTCTCGCTGATCACAGTTAACATGATTTCAGCTGCTTCAAGTGTGGCGTTTACAGGCACTTTACCAGTAGAGGTTTTAATAAAGTCAGCACCTGCATCGATTGAAAGCTCAGATGCACGACGGATAAGTGCAGGAGCAGCTAACACGCCAGATTCGATGATGACTTTTAACAAGACTTCACCACAGGCTTCTTTACAGGCTTTAACTAATTCAAAACCAATTGTTTCATTGCCTTCCATCAGTGCGCGGTATGGGAATACCACGTCAACTTCGTCAGCACCATAGGCAACAGCGGCGCGAGTTTCTAACACAGCAATGGCAATGTCATCATTGCCATGGGGAAAGTTAGTCACAGTGGCGATTTGGATATCTTCAGCACCGATTTCATCTAACGTCTTGCGTGCAATCGGGATGAAACGTGGGTAAATGCAGATAGCGGCAGTATTGCCCGCAGCCGTTTTCGCTTTGTGGCACAGGTCGATCACTTTTTGATCTGTGTCGTCATCATTCAAAGTCGTTAAGTCCATTAACTCAATGGCGCGTTGTGCTGCTTTTTTTAAATCAGTCATAATAGCTCTCCAAAATAAAAATTAAATGAATAGAAATCAGTCGCATAAAAGCAACGCTTGAGAGGTGGCATTATTTTGATTATTTTTATATGGCCGGGCCTTCAGGCGGTGCCGAGTAATTTGCTTGTACAAACTACCTTGTTGTAGGTATTCAATCTTGCCTAAGTCATAAAGAGCAATAGGCATCCTGACACTTAAAATAACTTATAAGTGACCACGACTTGAATCCTTGAAGACCGGAAGAGAGGATACGAATAAAATCTTGCTCCTACTTTTCCGCGAAAAATCCATTTTAGCGCGAGAAAAACACAAACCTTTATATAAACCCACTTGTTAGCCTAATAGGCTTAGATAAAGACTCATGGTAAAACTAAAGATGGAGCCGCATAATGCGGCTCCAACAAGCAATAATTACAAGAGATTAGAACTTGTAAGTTGCTGACAGGTAGTGTGACCAACCTGTTGATTCTAGAGCTAGAGCACCAGCACCATCTTCTAACAGATAAACGTCTTTGAAGCCTTTCAAGCCATAGCCCAGAGCATAACGATCTGAATGCCAGTATAGGCCGAAGAAGATGTTACCACCGTTTGACGTTTTTGGTACGAAAGCAGCTTGGTCTTCATCTGCACCGAATTGATAATCGATGTAACCTTGGAATGACAGGAAGCTCTTGTTATCAAAGAAGTAGAAAGGTTTGAACCAGTTAGCAGAGAACTGATATCCGTTCCACTCTTTAGCATTCAGGTCGTAGAAACCATATAGGTTCATACCTGTTTTGCCTAACCAAGGCACGTTTACATCAGCACCAACACCCCAGAATGAAGAGTTAACGCCTTCACCATTCAGACCATCCCAGTTGAACAGAGTAGAGAAGTAAACTTCTTGAACTGGGCCAAAAGATAAGTCTTTACCAGTCAAAGCATCGATAGACACACGTGGAGCAAACTTCATGAAAATTTTGCTTGTGCCAGAACCTGGGTTCTTGTCACCGTTGCTGCTTGATTGGTTTGCTAAGTTGAATACGTCAACATAACCGTATAGATCGAATACGCCAGAACGACCGCCGAATTCCATTTCTAAGTAGTTGTGTTGATCGCCTGTTGCTGGGTTATCTGGCTTTTCACCAATAGAGTACATAGCGTTGAACTGCATCCACTTATAATCAGTACCGTGAAGATCAGTACGATCAGCAGCAAATGCGTTGCCAGAGATTGCTGCTACTGCAGTAGCGGCTAAAGCTAAAGTTTTAACGTTTTTCATCATCAACCCCATTTATCTTGTTTGCTACCATCGAGGGTAGCGTTCTTTTTGTGGCGTTCGCATTCTACCTAGATTAAAAAAAATCTCAATAATCTAGCGTAAAATCACAAACACAAAATTCTTAATTGTGAACAAAGTCGCGACTTCTGCATTACGATTAATTAACGTAACCGTAGACTCACGACATTTAAGACAGAATGAGAGCTACACTTCAGTTGCATTCTGTGTTTTTCAATTGGAGAAACTATTCACTACAGGAATCACTACTGGAAAATGGTTGAATTAACTTAGGCCCTGCCCTGCATGGTCAGGACCCAGTTAGTGGGGTTTCCCCCTACTGTTGCTACTTAGATAGCTAAGAACAAACCAGCAAGTGTTGCGCTCATTAAGTTAGCTAAAGAGCCGGCGATAACCGCACGAATACCCATTGTAGCTAAATCATGACGACGGTTAGGAGCCATAGCACCTAAGCCACCAAGCAGAATCGCGATTGAAGACAAGTTAGCGAAACCACACAGAGCAAACGAAATAATCGCTTGTGTTCTATGAGTCATCACAGCTTGAGTTTCAGCAACGCATAACGGCAGGCCTTTAACAACTTCAGCAGCTACTGCTGTACAAGCCGTGGCAGCATCAGAGATATATGGAGCAAAGTTTAAATAAGCAACGAATTCGTTAACAATGATCTTTTGACCGATGAAAGAACCTGCTACTAATGCTTCATTCCAAGGCACACCGATAAGGAATGCTAATGGCATAAACACATAGCCAAGGATCAGTTCAAGTGTTAAACCTTCAACGCCAAACCAACCACCCACACCACCAATAATGCCGTTGACCATAGCGATCAAACCAACGAAGGCTAACAACATAGCGCCTACGTTTAAGGCTAAATGCATACCAGATGAAGCACCTGCAGCAGCGGCGTCTAATACGTTAGCTGGTTTGTCAGGATCTTCTGGTAAATCGCTCATGTCATTTTTAGCTGCTTCAGTTTCAGGGTGCATCAGTTTAGCCATTAATAGACCACCTGGTGCTGCCATGAATGAAGCGGCAACTAAGTATTCGATAGGTACACCCATCTGCGCGTAACCAGCCAATACTGAACCCGCGATTGATGCCAAACCACCCACCATGATCGCAAACAGTTCAGACTGCGTCATAGTTGGAATGAATGGGCGAACCACTAATGGGGCTTCAGTCTGACCAACGAAGATGTTAGCAGTTGCTGACATAGATTCAGTACGGCTTGTGCCCAATGCTTTTTGTAAACCACCACCGATGATACGGATGATCCACTGCATAACGCCTAAGTAATATAGAACCGCAATCAGAGAAGAGAAAAACACAATAACGGGTAACACGTTAACTGCGAAGATAAAGCCAAGTTTGAAGTTAGCTAAATCACCAAACAGGAAACCGATACCGTTTTGTGCGTAACCAATAACGCTAGAAACCGCATCAGACATTCCTTTCAGAATGTCTTTACCAACAGGAATATACAGTACAAAACCACCGAAGGCAGCTTGGATAGCTAACGCGCCGCCCACTGTACGTAAATTAATTGCTTTTTTGTTATTCGATAGGAGGAAACCTATCGCAAGTAGGGTGACCACCCCTACTAAACTCATTAATATATCCATTAACCATCACCCTATTGTTAACACTTTTTAATTATGTTGTTAATCAACCTATTTCCGAGTCAGATTATACCCGAGGCAAAGTCGAAAATCGTCGTTTTGATCATATTTTTGGAGTTTAATTTCAATCGCTTAGTGCAGAATGCTAGTGCGACCTACACCTGTTTATTTAAAAACAGCTAAAGGTCAAACAGTTGCATTGCATTCGACACCAAGTGTTCTGATATTAGAACACTTGATTTTTTTTGCAAATTGGCAATTTTGTCTATAAAAAGAACAAGGTTAGCGGGCTGGTTACGTTTTTCAGTAACATTTATCGGTGTCATTGCTGGAGAGTCAGTCTCAAGTATGAAGTGCTGAAGTGGTAATTCGCTGACAGTTTTAAGCAATTTTTTGGCATTAGGGTTCATAATCAAACCACCAATTCCCAGCTTAAAACCTAATTTGATATATTCCAGTGCAATTTCAGTACTGCCAGAAAAAGCATGTATCACACCGCCTCTAGGCAATTGATACTTTTTCAAACACCCTAAAACCTCTGAATGTGCTTTTACGCTATGAATAATAACTGGCAGATTAACGGACTTAGCTAAAGCTAATTGTGCCTCAAAAAATGCGAGCTGCTGAGACCACGTTGAGGAATAGAGCTTATCTAAGCCACATTCACCAATAGCAACAAAGCGAGGACATTCTAGTAACGCCGAAACTTGAGATGTTAATGCTAAGATCCCAGCATCAACATCCTCTGGACAAAACCAAGGATGAATACCGAGGGCAAAATAAGTTTGGTATTGTTCGGCAACGGCAAGCTGTTTGTGCCAGTGCCGCGGGGACACACCAGGAATAATCAGATTATCTACGCCAACACTGTGCATTCGCAACACCACATAGTCGCGGTCAACATCAAACTCAGCAAAATCCAAATGGGCGTGGGTATCAATCACAGCAAATTCCTCACTCTGCGGTCGATTTACCAATTGAATGAAGTTCGGGTGGCGATACCGTTGTGTCAACCACCAAAGCTTTAACGCATTTTACCGCTAATGGAGGATCTTCAAGGCGCGGCATGCAACAGCGACGATTTTCAGGTGTCAGCCCCATTCGGTCGCACCAATGAATATAAGCCTGCCATGTTTTTGTGATCCAATTCGCCATCATTTACATCCAGAACCGATTTTTAGTTTTCATTAGATACAAAAATGGCGGTGAATTCACCGCCATTTCAACAACTATTCTAAACCGAACCCTATTAGTGTTCGCGGGTTTTCGCAAACTCAATATCAGGATATCTTTCCATCGAAAGATTCAGGTTAACCATAGTTGGTGCTATATAGGTTAGGTTATCGCCACCATCGAGTGCTAAGTTTTGACTACACTTACGGCGGAACTCTTCAAGCTTACGCTCATCCTTACAATAAACCCAGCGAGCGGTAGACACGCTAATACCTTCGTAAATAGCTTCGACGTTATATTCACTCTTCAGACGACCAACAACCACTTCAAACTGCAGTACACCCACAGCGCCAACAATCAAATCGTTAGTATCAATTGGGCGGAATACTTGTACAGCACCTTCTTCAGATAACTGTACTAAGCCTTTTAAGAGTTGCTTCTGTTTAAGCGGATCACGCAGACGAATACGGCGGAACATTTCAGGGGCGAAGTTAGGTACGCCAGTGAAACGGAATTTTTCACCTTGGGTAAACGTATCGCCAATACGGATAGTGCCATGGTTATGTAAACCGATGATATCGCCTGGGTAAGCTTCTTCAGCACGCTCACGATCGCCCGCCATAAAGGTCAATGCATCGCTAACGTTAACATCTTTACCAATACGCACATGGTGCATTTTCATGCCTTGCTCGTAACGGCCAGAACACACACGCATAAAGGCGACACGGTCACGGTGTTTTGGATCCATGTTTGCTTGGATCTTGAACACGAAACCGGTGAATTTTTCTTCATCAGGCATGATAACGCGTGTATCGCTTTCGCGCGGTAATGGCTTAGGTGCCCACTCGACGATGCCGTCAAGAATATGGTCCACACCAAAGTTACCCAAAGCAGTACCAAAAAATACTGGGGTCAACTCGCCTTTCAAGAAAGCTGAATGGTCAAATTCATGCGACGCGCCGCGCACTAATTCCATCTCATTGCGCAAATCAGCGGCATAACTGCCAATCGCTTTCTCAAGATCAGGATTATTAATGCCTTTAATTACGCGACGCTCTTGGATCGTGTGTCCCATACCGCCTTGATACAACACCACTTCATCACGCAGTATGTGGTAAATACCTTTAAATTCTTTACCGCTGCCAATAGGCCAAGTAATAGGTGCACAGGCAATATTCAGCACGCTTTCGACTTCATCCATTAGATCAATAGGATCACGGATATCGCGGTCGAGTTTATTCATAAAGGTCACAATCGGCGTATCACGCAGACGTGTCACTTCCATCAACTTGATAGTACGGTCTTCAACACCCTTAGCAGAGTCGATCACCATCAAACATGAGTCAACGGCCGTCAGAGTACGATAAGTATCTTCAGAGAAGTCTTCGTGACCAGGCGTATCGAGTAAGTTAACAAGGGCGCCACCATAGGGAAATTGCATGACAGACGTAGTAATAGAAATACCACGGTCTTTCTCCATTTCCATCCAGTCAGACTTAGCATGCTGACCCGATTTTTTGCCTTTAACCGTACCCGCTTTCTGCAAAGCGTTTCCGAATAACAGCACTTTTTCGGTAATGGTTGTTTTACCCGCGTCGGGGTGCGATATGATCGCGAAGGTGCGACGTTTATCGACCTCTACTTTATTGCCTGACATGTTAACCTATGCACTTGTATCGCTAAAAAGGCGCAAATTATAGCGCCTCAGTTCGAGCTTGGCTAGGCAAAGCCCGAGATGAACTCGGGCTGAGAGAGGTTATTTTGTGGCTTCGAGCAAACCTTTGACTTTGGCGAGTTCAATACGCGCATATCTATGTTCGACAAAATCATAGATATTGGTTGCCAATGCTAAGCGAAAATAGTTTGCAGCATCTTGATATTGCTTAGTTTCTATCGCCATTTTTGCAAGGTAAAAATAAGCTTCGCATAAACGTTCAGCATATTCTTTCGGATAAGTTAAGCCTACTTTAGCCGCAGAAAACACCTCGTCACGGCTTTTTTTACCTAAATAATAATCGACGATAACGGTCGCCCAAGCATCATTTTCTAAATTCTGACGATGCTGCGCTAACTGTTTTTTAGCTTCAACGGAGTCAGCTTTCAAATCAATCAAATACAACCATAATGCCCGATAACCGTCTTTATTATCGCCTGCATAAAACGCCTGCATATCTTTAGTCGCTAAATCAATACGGTCGCCATAGTACAAAGCAATACCGCGATTCAAATAGGCATAATCATAATTAGGTGCTAACTCTAATACGCCATCGAAGGCTTCATAGGCGCTGTCGTATTCACCTTCTTGGGTGTAATAAATTCCAAGGAAATTATAGGCATCAGCAAGATCAGGCTGAAGTTTTAACGCTTGCATAAAATCAATCCGTGCGAGCAGTCTTAAGCCCACACTGTCGTAAATCACACCACGATCGTAATGAAATCTGGCTCTCTGTTCATTCGTCAGTTCGACCGTAGCCAAAATCTCGTTGAGTTTTGCCAGTGTCACTTCGACTTTATAATCAGGCATAACTGGCGCGACAACCAATTTACCTTCAACATCATTATGGTTATCTAAAGGAGACTGGGTGGTTGCGCATCCGGCTAACAACAGACTGGCACTCGCCAGCACAGCAACGACAGCGGTTCTAATTTTAAGACTCATCCATTTCTACCTTTTTAGATTCCCAACATACGCAGAAGAATCTTCATGATAGCAATCCCACCACAGGACCGCTATTAGGGAATTAAGATTAATACTGACTTTCTTAATGCTAAAACAAAAAAGGAGATCATTTGATCTCCTTTTGATGCAATCACTTAAAAAGTGTGTGCCTATAAATAAGTCAAAGACTCATTATTCAGCAGCAGCTTCTTTCGTTTGTGCTTCTTTAATTGACAGACGTACGCGGCCTTGACGATCCACTTCCATCACCTTAACGGCAACTTCTTGGTTCAGCTCAAGGTGATCAGACACGTTAGCAACACGTTCATCACTGATTTGTGAAATGTGTACTAAACCGTCTTTGCCCGGCAGAATGTTCACGAACGCGCCGAAATCAACGATACGGATAACCTTACCATTGTAGATACGACCCACTTCAACTTCTGAAGTGATTTCTTCGATACGACGGATAGCTTCTTTAGTTGCTTCGCCGTTTGAAGAAGCGATCTTCACAGTACCATCATCTTCCAGTTCAATCGTAGTGCCCGTTTCTTCGGTCAGAGCACGGATAACTGCGCCACCTTTACCGATAACGTCACGGATTTTTTCTGGGTTGATCTTGATAACTGTGATACGTGGAGCGTGATCAGAAATATCATCACGGTGTGAACCAATCGCTTGATCCATCACGTTTAGAATATGTACACGTGCACCATAGGCTTGTTGCAGTGCGATATCCATGATTTCTTTAGTGATACCTTCGATCTTGATATCCATCTGCAGTGCAGTAATACCATCACGCGTACCAGCAACTTTAAAGTCCATGTCACCTAAATGATCTTCATCACCTAAGATGTCAGAAAGAACAACGAAATCATCGCCTTCTTTCACTAGACCCATAGCGATACCCGCTACAGAAGTCTTGATAGGTACACCGGCATCCATCAGCGCGAGAGAAGTACCACATACTGACGCCATAGAGCTTGAACCGTTAGATTCAGTGATTTCAGATACAACGCGTACGCTGTATGGGAATTCAGCCGCTGAAGGCATAACAGCGTTAATACCGCGCCAAGCTAACTTACCATGACCGATTTCGCGGCGCTTAGGTGATCCCACCATGCCTGTTTCACCAACAGAGTATGGAGGGAAGTTATAGTGCAGCATAAAACGGTTAGTGCGCTCGCCCATAATGCTGTCAATCTTCTGTGCATCACGTTCAGTACCTAGAGTACAAGTGACTAACGCTTGAGTTTCGCCACGAGTGAACAATGCGCTACCGTGAGTACGTGGCAATACGCCCGCCAACACACTTAAGGCACGGATCATGTCTGGTTCACGACCATCAATACGTGGCTCGCCACGGATGATGCGACCACGAACCACTTTCTTCTCTAAGCTACCCAGTAAGTTGTCAACTTCACGTAAATCAACGCTTGGGTTGCTCGCTAACAAGGCTTCTTTTGCTGCTGCTTTAACAACAGAAACTTGAGCATAACGATCTTGTTTAACTTGGATTTTATATGCATCACCTAAACCAGCTTCAGCAAGCTCTTTGATTTGGGCAACTAAATCGGCATCTTGCGTTGGTGCAGTCCAATCCCAAGTTGGTTTACCGGCTTCTGCTTTAAATTCAGCAATCGCCTTGATAACCACTTGTTGTTGATCGTGACCGTAAACTACAGAACCTAACATCACTTCTTCTGGTAATGCTTGGGCTTCTGATTCCACCATTAATACTGCACCAGCAGTACCAGCAACCACTAAGTTCAGTTGACTGGTTGCAAGTTGTGCAACACTTGGGTTCAACACGTATTCGCCATCAATGTAACCCACACGTGCAGCACCTAAAGGACCGCTGAATGGAATACCAGAAATAGCCAGTGCCGCAGAAGTACCGATCATGGAGATGATATCTGGCTCGATTTGTGGATCGACAGATACTACGGTAATGATAACTTGAACTTCGTTTTTGAAACCATTAGGGAAAAGAGGGCGAATTGGACGATCGATCAGACGAGCGATTAATGTCTCATCTTCTGAAGGACGGCCTTCACGCTTAAAGAAACCACCAGGAATTTTACCCGCTGCGTAGGTTTTTTCTTGATAGTTAACAGTCAGAGGGAAAAAGTCACGGCCTGCATCTGCATCTTTTTTACCGACAACAGTGACTAACACTGTCGTGTCACCCATACTCGCTAAAACGGCTGCATCAGCTTGACGCGCTATAACACCTGTTTCCAGGGTGACTGTATGTTGACCATACTCAAAACTCTTTACAATAGGATTCACGTGACCCATTCCTTAATTAATGACCTTGAATTACGCGCGTAAGTATACTGCAATTCGGATCAATAGATAAAGAGCAGATAATGATGACAAATACGTAACTTTTCACTAAAGTGGTTAAATCAACAAAGAGTTGCGGTTTATATTGATACGGAAAATCTCGCCGATGGTGAATAATTATCATGAAGGATGCGCCCGATGACAGGCCGTTTTAAGTCACTGACGTGGAAACAAACTAACCTAGTCGTATTTACTGCCCTATTTTTTGCCATTGCCATTTTTATTGTTGAAATCGCTTTAGTCGTAGTATCAACCAAACAACAACTAACGACCACTCAGCAAGAACTCCTTGATTCAGTTGAACAACCTGCAGCAAATGCCGTATGGGCATTAGATGATAATTTAGCCCGTCAAACTTTAGAGGGTGCCATCAAAGTCGAACATGTTGGCTCGGCGGTGATTGAGCTGGACGATGGCTCAATGTTTGTTTCTGTCAGTAATAATAAGCAGAATAACTCACAGACTTTTATCAGTTTAAGCAATAAATTATTTGATGATCTCAAAGAAATTTCTCTCCCTTTGTATAGGCCTTTTTATTTTGAAGGTACCCAACAACAGCAACTCATTGGTACATTAACGGTTTTCTACGATACCCAAGAACTAACAAACACCCTCTTCTCGCAGTTAAGATTTAGTTTTTTTGCTACTCTCGCTCGTGCACTCTTACTCACCTTAGTACTTTCCGTGGTATTCCATCGCTTCCTGACTCAGCCTATCGCACGCATCAGTGAGGCCATCGATAAGATCGAACCCGACTCTCCGGATGAAAATCTCTTACCTATGTCCAACGCACACAAGGATGATGAACTCGGCCTAGTGACCTCGAAATTCAACCAAATTCTTATCCAATTTAGCCAAACCCAATCCAAACTGCGCAAAATGGCGACCCGAGATCCGCTAACAGGCTTACCGAACCGTACATTATTGCTTGAAACCATCGCAGTCACTATCCAACGCTCGCGAGTACACAAACGCAGCTTTGCATTGATGTTTATCGACTTAGACCGTTTTAAGAATATCAACGATTCCCTTGGCCACGCATTAGGCGATCAATTCCTCGCTCGTATCGCCCGTATTCTCGAACGCTTCGTTGGTGATAAAGGCACAGTTTCCCGCTTAGGTGGAGATGAATTCGTTATTCTGGCCGATACAGTTCACACCCCAGACCAAGCGGCAGATTTTGTAGATAAGCTACTGATCCAGCTCAATGTCCCGATTCAATTAAATGAACATGCAATTCATCCTGCGGCATCGATTGGGATTTCTATTTATCCCGAAGACGGTAACAGCGCTGAAGATTTGATCCGTCACGCTGACATTGCCATGTACAGCGCGAAAGCTGCAGGCTCGAATCAATGGGCCTTCTTCAAACAACAGATGACTGAGCGAGCAGCAGTTCGTTTACGCACTGAAGCATCTTTACATGATGCGTTAAAAAACAATGAATTTTTGCTGTATTTCCAACCGAAACTTGATCTGCAAACAGGCAAAGTCATCGCCTGTGAAGCCTTGATCCGTTGGCAAAAAGACGGACGACTCATCAGCCCCATTTCCTTTATTCCCGTCGCGGAAGAGACAGGTATCATCATTCCTATAGGTCGTTGGGTGATAGAGCAAAGCTGTAAAGTCCTTAGGGAATGGCAGAAAAAATATAACTATGCCATCCCAATTGCGATTAATGTTGCCTCACAGCAATTTGCCGATGCTAGTTTAGTTCCCGATATCAAACAGATGGCATTACGCTATCAAATCCAACCCGAGTTGCTGAAAATTGAAATCACTGAAACCTCGTTGATGAACGACATTGAACTCGCTATCGCTAAGCTTGAACAATTGAAATCAGCCGGATTTGGTATTGCAGTCGATGACTTTGGCACAGGGTATTCTTCACTCTGTTACCTGCGCCATTTGCCTATCACTACCATGAAAATCGATCGTTGTTTCGTTTCCGATCTACCAGGGGATAGCGCAATTGCATCGACCATTTTAATGTTGGGAAAGCAGCTTAATTTGACCATTGTGGCCGAAGGCATTGAAAACGAGCAGCAATTGGATTGGTTGAAAGAAAATCAGTGCCAAGTCGGCCAAGGTTTCTATTTTAGTCAACCTCTACCCCAAGCAGAATTTGAAGCGCTGTATATAGCAACACAAACAGCAACAATAAGTAGTCTTGATGGTTTACGTGGGGCTTAGGATACTTACATTGGCACTTAATCAATTCGATGCTTAATCACATTAAGCTAAGCATAACGGACCTAAACGTTAGACTGATTTTGACTGTAACTTCTTTATATTTCTCGTTTACACAATAAATATTCTGTTGAATTTTAGGCAATAAAAAAGGAGGCTAAGCCTCCTTTTTCACGTTAGTCGACGCGAAATTAACGACGTAGACCTAACTTTTGGATCAGAGCAGTGTAACGTGCTAAATCAGTACGTTTCAGGTAAGCAGTTAACTTTCGACGTGAGCTAACCATACGTAACAGACCACGACGTGAGTGGTGATCATGAATGTGCTCTTTGAAGTGATCTTGCAAATGGTTGATTTGCGCAGTTAACAAAGCAACTTGAACTTCAGTTGAACCAGTGTCGTTTTCACAACGGCCAAAATCAGCCAAAATTTTTGCTTTTGCTTCAGGACTTAGTGACATGTATATCTCCAAATAAATAATATGAATCTCTAGCCGATCACTAACTCAGCCAGAGGGCGCGCTATTTTACCCATAAACCCACCCTAGCGCAATAAAAGGCGGGGACTAATGCATCAACTAATTTAATCATTTGTCGATGGATAGCGGGCTAATGCGTTTCTGCAGGTTCGTCATGGATAACAATGAGTCGTTTCGGCGCTAATAAGCCATCTTCGTTCATTGTGCCAATCCCCACAAATCGGCGAATGTCACCTAAAGTGATACGTACCAACTCATCGGTTTTCAAATCTGCATTAACTGGTACTCGAACCGCTTGACCTTGCATTAAGTAAGGAGCTATCGCATCCGGCACATTCACCTCTGGAAAATCGGCCACGGCCGTGTCCATAGGCAATAACAGAGGGTCGAGTAATACGCTCGGATCTATCTGTTGTTCATGTGCTTGAGCAACTAGCGTTTCAAGTTGTTCTAAAGTGACCATTCTGGCATAGGGATACTGTGCAACTTGGGTGCGGCGCAGCATAATCACATGGGCGCCGCAACCGAGCATCTCACCGAGATCATCTATGATAGTGCGAATATAAGTGCCCTTAGAACAATGAATGTCTAAGGTCAGCTCATCGCCTTCAAGACCGATGAAATTTAGCTCAAATACCGTAATAGGGCGAGATTCACGCGGCACTTCTATGCCTTCACGGGCATATTTATACAGAGGCTGACCCTGATATTTCAGCGCGGAATACATAGAAGGAACTTGCTGAGTTTCACCACGGAAGAAATCAAGCGCAGTTAATAGCTGCGCCTCGGTAAAATCAATGGCGCGGGTTTGCACCACTTCACCATCGGAATCACTGGTATCTGTCCGTTCGCCAAGCTTTGCCGTGACTAAGTAGCGTTTATCGGCATCCAATAGATGCTGAGAAAACTTAGTCCCTTCGCCTAAGCATACAGGTAACATACCTGTCGCTAACGGATCAAGTGCACCCGTATGCCCAGCTTTATTCGCATTAAAAAAGCGCTTTACCCTTTGCAATGCAAAGTTAGAACTCATGCCAGTGGATTTATCCAGCAGCACTATCCCATCGATAAAACGACCTTTTGGACGACGAGCCATTAATCTTTACCTTCCGTTTCATCTGCGTCATCAGCAATATCATCACCTAAGACTTCATCTTCAACCGATGCGTCTTCGCTGCCAAATTGCTGTTGCTTCGCTTTGTCTTGGTTGATCACTTGGCTAACTAAGTTAGACATGCGCATACCTTCAACTAGCGAGCTATCGTAGATAAAACGCAGTTCAGGCATGACACGCAGCTTCATACGACCCGCCACTAAAGTGCGGATATAAGGAGCTGCGCTGATCAAAGCGTTTAGCTTTTCTTGAACGACAGCTTTGTCTTCTTCGAAAAAAGTCACAAACACTTTGGCATAGCTGAGATCGCGAGAGACGTCGACGTCATTCACAGTCACAAAGCCAATACGAGGATCTTTCATGTCGCGCTGTAGCACTTGAGCAAGTTCTTGCTGAAGCTGCTGAGCGATTCGACGAGTACGACTGAATTCTTTTGCCATAATATTTCTTACCATAGCTTAAATTGATAAGGGCGGCTAAAGCCGCCCTTAATATCGTTACAGAGTACGAGCAATCTCGACGGTTTCGAATACTTCGATTTGGTCGCCTACGCGAACATCGTTGTAGTTCTTAACGCCAATACCACATTCCATACCATTGCGAACTTCAGCAACGTCGTCTTTAAAGCGACGTAGCGATTCGAGTTCACCTTCGTAGATAACAACGTTATCACGTAGTACGCGAATTGGCGCGCTACGCTTGATGGTACCTTCGGTCACCATACAGCCAGCAATTGCACCCAGCTTAGGTGACTTGAACACATCACGAACTTCAGCCAGACCGATAATTTGTTGTTTGAACACAGGAGACAGCATACCTGTCATCGCTGCACGCACTTCATCAATCAAATTATAGATAACGCTGTAGTAACGTAAATCAACACTTTCACTTTCGATAGTCTTACGGGCTTGTGCATCGGCACGTACGTTAAAGCCAACCATGATAGCGTTAGAGGCTGCCGCTAAGGTTGCATCCGTTTCAGTCAGTGCACCCACACCGCGAGCGATGATGTTCACTTTCACTTCGTCGGTAGACAAACCTGTTAACGAATCAGTAATCGCTTCGAGTGAACCTTGTACGTCTGCTTTAAGAACGATGTTCAGTTCTTTCACTTCGCCGTCTGTCATGTTCGCAAACATGTTTTCTAGCTTAGATTTTTGCTGACGTGCCAGTTTCACATCACGGAACTTACCTTGACGATACAGGGCAACTTCGCGAGCTTTACGTTCGTCACGAACGACTGTTGCTTCATCACCTGCAGACGGAACGCCTGACAGACCTAGAATTTCAACAGGAATAGATGGACCCGCTTCAGTGATTGAACGACCGTTTTCGTCTTTCATTGCACGAATTTTACCGTACTCAAGACCACACAGAACGATATCACCTTGGCGCAGCGTACCTTCTTGAACCAGAATCGTAGCCACAGGGCCGCGACCTTTGTCCAATTGTGATTCAATGACCACACCGGCAGCCATACCATCACGTACCGCTTTCAGTTCGAGAACTTCAGCTTGCAGTAAGATACCTTCTAACAGTTCGTCAACACCTTCACCTGTCTTAGCTGAAACGAAGGCAAACATGTTGTCGCCACCCCAATCTTCAGACATAACACCGTGTTGTGACAATTCGCTCTTAACGCGATCGATATCCGCTTCCGGTTTATCCATCTTGTTCACAGCCACGATTAATGGCACGTTACCAGCTTTAGCATGTTGAATAGCTTCGATTGTTTGCGGCATTACACCGTCATCGGCAGCAACAACTAGCACAACAATATCCGTTGCCTTGGCACCACGGGCACGCATTGCGGTAAACGCGGCGTGACCAGGAGTATCAAGGAAAGTGATCATGCCATTTTCAGTTTCAACATGGTATGCACCGATATGCTGAGTAATACCACCGGCTTCGCCAGCAGCCACTTTAGCGCGGCGAATGTAGTCGAGTAACGAAGTCTTACCGTGGTCAACGTGACCCATGATAGTCACAACTGGTGCACGAGATTCTAGCTTGATGCCATCTTCATCATCACGGTCTTGTAGCACTTGGTGCTCAAGCTCGTTTTCACGGATAAGCACAACTTTGTGACCCATTTCTTCAGCAACTAGCTGGGCAGTCTCTTGATCTAACACTTGGTTGATCGTGACCATAGAACCCATTTTCATCATCTGTTTGATGATTTCAGTCGCTTTCACTGCCATTAAATGCGCAAGTTCAGAAACAGTAACAGTTTCACCGATACGCACATCACGGCTCACTGCTGCCACTGGCTTATTGAAGCCATGCGCCATAGACTCAGGTGCAGTACTGCGGTTACGCATGTGCTTTTCACGGCCGTCACGGGCATCTTTGCCGCCACGTTTTTTCGCGTTGCTCTTGTTACGAGCACGACGTCCGCGTTTTTCTTCATCCAGATCAGAAGTATCTTCAGCAGCACGAGCTACTTTAGATGTCGTGATGTGATGATCACCGTTTTTCTCGGCTTCTAAACGTTGGCGCTCTTCTTCGGCCCAGCGCTTAGAATGTTCTTCAGCGAGTAAGCGAGCAGTTTCTGCCGCTTTAGCCGCTTCTTCGTCTTGCTTACGTTTGGTTGCCGCTTCTTGCGCCGCTTTCAAACGTTC
Organism: Shewanella sp. SM69; assembly: GCF_025653985.1. Lineage (NCBI taxonomy): Bacteria > Pseudomonadati > Pseudomonadota > Gammaproteobacteria > Alteromonadales > Shewanellaceae > Shewanella > Shewanella sp. SM69. Next base: position 89,192 of record NZ_JAKKRV010000003.1, on the reverse strand, counting down.
AGCTTCTAGACGAGCCGCTTCTGCTTCTGGTGACATATCTTTAACCACTTTCACTTCGGCTGCTGCTTTAGCTTTCGCCTTAGCTTCTGCTTCCACTTTTGCCTTAGCATCTGCTTCAGCTTTCACTTTTGCTGCCGCAGCAGCTTCTGCTTCGGCCTTTGCTTTTGCCAAAGCTTCTGCTTCGGCTTTCGCTTCTTCTTCAGCCTTCAGAGTAGCCTCATTAGCATCACGCTTAACGAAAGTTCGTGTTTTACGAACTTCAACTTTAACATCTTTAGATTGACCACCATTACCGGCCACACTTAGGGTCGATACGGTTTTACGCTGCAGCGTCATTTTCGTTGGCGCATTTTCGCCACCGTGCTGCTTTTTCAGATAATCCAGTAACTGCTGCTTTTCAGCTTCAGTCACTTTATCAGCTTGGCCTTTCTTAATTCCAGCCTGAGAGAATTGCTCAATCAGACGTTCAACACTTTTACCCACTTCCGTGGCCAATTTCTCTACGGTAGTATCTGCCATCAGTTAAATCCCCCTGTTGATCGACTTATGCTTCTTCGCCAAACCAACAGATATTGCGGGCTGCCATGATGAGCTCACCTGCTTTTTCTTCTGTCAATTCTTCAATTTCGATCAAATCATCAATGCCTTGTTCAGCCAAGTCTTCTAGAGTCACAATACCTTTGCTAGCGAAAACATAGGCTAAGTGTCTTTCAACACCTTCAAGTGCTAGCAACTCTTCACTTGGCTCCACACCATCCAGTGCTTCTTCAGTAGCGAGAGCTCGAGTTGAGATCGCCGCTTTTGCACGTTCACGTAAAGCTTCGACGAGATCTTCGTCAAAACCGTCAATCGCCAATAGTTCAGACACAGGCACATAGGCAACTTCTTCGAGCGACGTAAAGCCCTCATCTGCCAGTACTTGTGCAAAATCTTCATCGACATCCAGTGAGTTAACAAATAAATCAACCACCTTGGCACTTTCTGCCTGATGTTTCTTATTCATATCTTCCACTGTCATAACGTTCAGAACCCAACCAGTCAGTTGTGTTGCTAAACGTACGTTCTGGCCATTACGTCCAATGGCTTGTGCCAAACTATCGGCTTCAACAGCGATATCCATAGAATGGTTATCTTCGTCGACTATGATAGAGGCAACATCGGCTGGCGCCATGGCATTGATCACGTATTGTGCTGGATTATCATCCCACAACACGATATCAACACGTTCGCCACCCAGTTCATTCGAAACGGCTTGTACACGCGCACCGCGCATACCCACACACGCACCGATAGGATCGATACGGCGATCATTCGACTTAACGGCGATCTTAGCGCGAGCGCCTGGATCACGAGCAGCGCCCATGATTTCAATCAGTTCGTCAGCGATTTCAGGCACTTCAACACGGAAAAGCTCGATCAGCATTTCAGGTTTAGTACGGCTTAAAAATAACTGTGCACCACGAGCTTCTGGACGTACTGAGTACAATAATGCACGCACACGGTCACCAGGACGGAAAGATTCGCGTGAAATTAAGTCTTCACGGAACAATACGCCATCAGCGTTATTACCTAAGTCAACCACTACGCTCTCGCGAGTCGCTTTTTTGACCACACCAGTGATTAACTCACCTTCTTGATCTTGGAACTGCTCAACCACTTGCGCACGTTCAGCTTCACGTACTTTCTGTACGATCACTTGCTTAGCGGTTTGAGTGGTAATACGGTCAAACACCACTGACTCGATATCGTCTTCGATAAACTCGCCAGGCTGGATGTCCGGATTTTCGTAACGTGCCGCTTCTAACGTGATTTCACGATAAGGGTTTTCTAACGCTTCACCGTGATCATCAACTACCATCCAACGACGGAAAGTATCATAACCACCGGTTTTACGGTCGATAGCAACACGAACGTCAATATCACCTTCGTACTTTTTCTTGGTTGCTGTGGCCAGAGCAATCTCTAGCGCTTCAAAAATTTTCTCGCGTGGAACGGCCTTTTCATTTGAAACCGCCTCAGCGACTAGCAGAATCTCTTTATTCATCTCGTCTTGCCTCGTTCACCTTGAAACCATCAAAACTTAGCGATTAAGTTGCCTTTGCGGATATTATCCAATGCGACAACTAACTCTTTACCATTCACTTTCAGCGAGAGCATTTGCCCGTCGACCGCAGTGATGGCGCCTTTTAAATTACGACTGCCGTCAACCGGCATAGTCAATTGAAGCTTTACATCCTCGCCTACATAGCCCGCGTACTGCTCAGCAGTAAATAAGGGTCTATCTACGCCTGGCGAAGAAACCTCTAGGGTATATTCTGTAGAAATAGGATCTTCAACATCGAGTACAGCACTGACTTGGCGACTTGCATTGGCACAATCTTCGATATTGATACCATTCTCACCATCAATGAACACTCGCAGTGTGGAATGCTTACCCGCTTGAACATATTCAATGCCCCACAGCTGAAAGCCTAATGCTTCCACAGGTACTTTGAGCATTTCTGCCAGTCTGAATTCTAACGTTGCCAAGATTGACCCCCGAAAAAACAAAAAAGGGCTTAATAGCCCTAGTACAACGCCACATACGAAGCATGCGACAAATTTAAAAGTCCCAGATAACAAAAAACCCCGTAATCACGAGGTCATTAATTTCAAGAACCTGTAAACCATAACGAATTCAAACACTATTCGTTACTAGGAGCTGGTTGCGGGGGCCGGATTTGAACCGACGACCTTCGGGTTATGAGCCCGACGAGCTACCATGCTGCTCCACCCCGCGTCAACTGTGTGCAAGTATATTGACTATCGTCATTTCTTGCAATAACTAAGAGAGAACTTATCTCGTCTATCTTAGTTATATTTGGTGCCGAGAGCGGGACTTGAACCCGCACGACCGTTAGGTCACAGCCACCTCAAGGCTGCGCGTCTACCAATTTCGCCACCTCGGCGACACCTTTTACTAGTCAGGAATTTTCGTTTCTGACTTTTGGGTTCCTTGCTCAACAGGTTGGGTAACCTGTTCAGTGTCTGAACCTAAATCTTTCCATGAATCTTCATTTTTTGCGTGGTTTGCACTTAAGTTACCAATAAGCAGACTTAAAGTGAAAAACGCAATGGCAAGAATCGCCGTACTGCGTGTCAAGAAGTTACCTGAACCGCTTGAACCAAAAAGAGTACCTGATGCACCAGCGCCAAAAGAGGCCCCCATGTCAGCTCCCTTACCTTGCTGAATTAATACTAAGCCGATTAGACCTAATGCAACCAACAAGTAAATAACTACTAGAACTTCATACATATTATGCGCTCATCGCTATGGTACACAGACTTAAAAACTCGCTAGAGTTTAAGCTAGCACCGCCAATCAGTCCACCATCAACATCAGGTTGGGCAAATAAATCTGCAGCATTACTCGGTGTCACACTACCACCGTAGAGAATCCTGATATTTTCTCCGATAAACGGAGACACTTCAGAGAGGCGTTTGCGAATAAACGCATGAACTTCTTGTGCCTGCTCTGGTGTAGCACTTTTACCTGTTCCTACAGCCCAAAGCGGCTCGTAGGCGATAATAGCGTTATCAAAAGCCATAGTGCCATTTTTCTGGATCACTATATCCAACTCTTCAGCAATCACCTCAAAGGTGCGTCTTGCTTCACGTGCTGGACCTGACTCACCCACACATAAAATTGGAGTTAAGCCATGCTTTTGTGCAGCGGCGAATTTCTCCGCTACGATATTACTCGTCTCTCCGTACATACGGCGACGTTCTGAATGCCCGATAATTACATATCGACATCCTGAATCTTTGAGCATCTGACCTGAAACTTCTCCGGTATAAGCGCCAAAGTCATGTTGACTTAGGTTTTGTGCGCCCATCCTAACAAGTGAACCGTCTAACGCTTCCTTGTTTGCTTCTAGCAGTTGCCTAACGCTCTCTAGATAGATAGAAGGCGGGCATAAAACCACTTCAGCTGAATCATTTTGGAGCTTAGAGGCAAATTTTTTGAACAACTCTTGGGCTAATGCCGCACTGCCGTTCATCTTCCAATTGCCAGCTACCATAGGACGTCTGAGTGCCATCACTGTCTCCTCTGAAAGCGGCGTGAATAATAGCGAACCACTTATTAAGTTACAATAGCTAAATTCGAATTTTTTCAGATATCAGGTTGGAATGCTTGTTTTTTACACGCCAAAGCTGTTTTCTGTTCATTTGTGCAGCTAACACCTTAATTTTAAATTGGTATCAGCCGCACTCATTACAAAATTAGTAAATATTAGCTTGCCGATTTTACCGCATCCGCAATCAAATTTGCGTGCGCCAATACTGCACTATGATCGTCACCTTCAACCATGACACGGATCAAAGGTTCAGTACCTGACTTACGTAATAATACTCGGCCACGCACGCCCAGTTGAGATTCAACCTGTGCCTGCGCCGCTTTAACTTTATCTGACTTAAGAGGGTCATGCTCGCCTTCAAAGCGCACATTGACTAACACCTGCGGCAACATTTCCATCGCAGAAGTCAGTTCTTCTAGCGTGGCATTCTGACGACGCATAGCCGCTAACACTAAAATCCCCGCAACTATGCCATCACCAGTTGTGCCGTGATCAAGATTGAGGATATGCCCTGAATTTTCACCGCCAATGCGCCAATCGAGTTCTTTAAGTAGTTCCATCACATAACGGTCGCCCACTTTCGAACGCGCAAAGGGGATGTCTAATGCTTGCAAGGCGAGATCAAGCCCAAGGTTTGACATTAACGTACCAACTACACCACCGCGTAATACGCCACGGGATTTCGCATCACAGGTCAGAATATATAAAATTTGATCGCCGTCGATCACTTCGCCTTTGCTGTTGACCATCATAATACGGTCACCGTCACCGTCGAGTGCAATACCTAAATCGGCACTTTCGGCTAGAACGGTTTCACAAATTTTGCCCATGGAAGTCGCGCCCACTTTATCATTGATGTTCATCCCGTTGGGTTTATCACCAATGGCAATCACCTCGGCGCCTAACTCACGAAACACAGCTGGCGCTATGTGATAAGTTGCGCCATGGGCACAATCAACCACAATTTTTAGCCCAGTTAACGTGTGTTCTGCAGGAAAATTACCTTTGCAATACTCAATATAACGGCCACGGGCATCTTCAATACGCGATACCTTCCCCAATAGATGCGACTCAACACAAACGAGGGGCTTTTCAAGCTCGGCTTCAATTTCTAACTCTAGGTTATCGTCTAACTTACTGCCGTCGGTGGAAAAAAACTTAATACCGTTATCGTAATACGGATTGTGTGACGCGCTGATCACCACCCCAGCTTCGGCGCGAAACGTACGCGTCAAATAGGCTACAGCTGGCGTTGGCATAGGTCCCATTAACATCACATTAAGGCCTGCAGCAGAGAGGCCAGCTTCTAATGCTGACTCAAACATATAGCCCGAAATACGCGTATCTTTCCCTATAATCACCTTTTTGGTACCACTGCGGGATAACACGCGCCCCGCCGCCCAACCTAACTTAAGCGCAAGCTCAGGCGTCATTTGACCTGAACCGACTTTTCCCCGAATACCGTCAGTTCCAAAAAATTTACGTTCTTTCATATCGCTCCACAAACTCAAATGTGTCCCAATGATTTGGGATCATAATATTAATTAAATGCTTAACGAGAGCATAACGATGCTTAAAAATACGCTTGTGTCGCTTGTAACACCTTGAGCATATCCACAGTTTCAGTAACATCATGCACACGAATGATATGAGCGCCCTTTTGGGCCGCTATCATAGCGCCAGCAAGGCTCCCAGCAAGACGTTCTGAGGTCGGTTTTGCTAAGAGGTTTCCTATCATGCTCTTACGAGACAATCCTATCAATATCGGTAAATCAAACTGGGCAAAACAGTCGAGCTTCGCCAGTAATTCATAGTTATGCTCTAAGCTTTTACCAAAACCAAATCCCGGATCGAGTATTAATAATTCACGGGGGATCCCTGCTCGCAAGCAAGCTTCAATCCGCTCAGTTAAAAAGGCAGAAACTTCTTCAATAACATTATGGTAAGTCGGTGCAAATTGCATGCTTTGGGGTTCGCCTTGCATATGCATTAAGCATATGGGGACTTGCAACTCTGCAGCAGCTTCAAGCGCACCAGGCTCCATCAGGGCGCGCACATCGTTAATCAAATGTGCGCCCGCAGCAACAGCTTGACGCATGACTTCAGGTTTACTGGTATCGACCGAAATCCACACATCATGGTGCGCCGCAACATATTTCACCAACGGGATCACCCGCGCAAGTTCATCGGCTAAGCTCACTTCGGCGGCGCCAGGTCTTGTCGACTCACCGCCAATGTCTATCATTCCCGCGCCTTGAGCCACCATGTCATCGGCATGCTGACAAGCAAACTCATAGGAAGAATATTGGCCACCGTCGGAAAAAGAATCGGGAGTGACATTAAGAATACCCATCACAATGGGTGAAGATAACGCGAGGCGTTTAGTGCCAGCAATCAGTTCAAACACGCATTTACTCCTGTAATACGAACACTTACGATTTTACTCACTGGCATAACTGGCGTCATTAATTTCAAGCCTTCATTTTCTATCCGAAAAGACCAATGTCAGAAGATAAATATCAATGGTGGCAGAGAGTATCAATGACAGCGCAGTCAAATTGCTAACAAGGTAAAACAAGAAAACCCCTTTACGGGGTTTTCTTTGGTTTCACAACACATTACTTAGCTGGAGATTCATCAGGATCTTTCAGTTCTGGCTCAGCAGGTGCAGTCACACTGTCTTCAGCTTTCGCTGCTGGTTCACCATGACCATTGCCTTTATCGTTAGAACCATTGTCATCCACTTGCCAATCAGCAGGCTGACGCACTTCACGACGTTTCATTAAATCGTCAATTTGAAGTGAATCAATGGTTTCATACTTCATTAAAGCTTCTTTCATTGAGTGCAGAATATCGAGGTTATCCGTCAATATCTGTCTCGCTCTAGCGTAGTTTTTGTCGATAAAGACCTTTACTTCAGCATCGATAATGGTTGCAGTTTCATCGGACATCGCTTTGGCTTTACCCATGCTGCGACCTAAGAAGACTTCACCATCTTCTTCTGCATACAGCAATGGACCTAACTTGTCCGAGAAGCCCCACTGAGTCACCATGTTACGCGCAATAGATGTCGCGTATTTGATGTCCTGTGATGCGCCAGTCGACACTTTCTCAGTACCGTAGATAAGCTCTTCTGCTAAACGACCACCGTAGGCGACCGAAATTTGGCTTTCTAACTTACGACGGCTCTGGCTCACTGAATCAGCTTCAGGTAAGAAGAAAGTGACACCAAGCGCACGGCCGCGAGGAATGATAGTCACCTTATGCACAGGATCGTGCTCTGGTACTAAACAACCCACAATCGCATGGCCTGCTTCATGGTAAGCGGTCATTTCTTTTTCAGCTTCAGACATCACCATAGAGCGGCGCTCAGCACCCATCATGATTTTATCTTTTGCACGCTCAAATTCTTCCATGCCTACAACTCGGCGATTTCCGCGAGCCGCAAACAAGGCAGCTTCGTTCACTAAGTTAGCTAAATCAGCACCCGAGAAACCTGGCGTACCACGGGCAATCACGCTTGCTTTCACATCTTCAGAAAGCGGCACTTTACGCATATGCACTTTCAAAATCTGCTCACGACCACGAACGTCTGGTAAACCAACGACCACTTGACGGTCAAAACGACCCGGACGTAATAACGCAGAATCGAGTACGTCTGGACGGTTAGTTGCCGCGATAACAATAACGCCTTCATTACCTTCGAAGCCATCCATCTCAACCAGCATTTGGTTCAGTGTTTGCTCACGTTCATCATGACCACCACCTAAACCCGCGCCACGTTGACGACCGACCGCATCGATTTCATCGATGAAGATAATACAAGGTGCCGACTTTTTCGCTTGTTCAAACATGTCACGCACACGGGATGCACCGACACCAACAAACATTTCCACGAAATCAGAACCTGAAATAGTGAAGAAAGGGACTTTAGATTCACCCGCAATGGCTTTCGCCAGCAAAGTTTTACCTGTACCTGGAGGACCCACCATCAGTACGCCCGTTGGAATTCGGCCGCCCAATTTTTGGAATTTAGTGGGGTCACGCAGGTAATCAACCAGCTCTTTCACTTCTTCTTTTGCTTCATCACAACCGGCAACATCGGCAAAAGTAGTTTTAATCTGATCTTCGCTCATCAGCTTGGCTTTGCTCTTACCAAAGGACATAGCGCCTTTGCCACCGCCGCCTTGCATCTGGCGCATGAAGAAAATCCATACCCCGATAAGCAATAACATTGGGAACCAAGAGATGAAGATTTGGGTAAGGAACCCTGACTCTTCGGCTTCTTGGCCCTTCATAGTGATGCCTTTACGATCAAGATCATTAATTAAATCTTGGTCATATAACGGCATGATAGTAGTGAATTTTTCACCAGTTCGTTTAGCACCTTCAATAGTACGTTGGTCGCTCTTAACTTCAACAGTTGCGACCTGTCCATCACGGACATTATCTAAGAAGGTAGAATAATCCATCTTCTGCGATGACGAAGAAGAGGGGGAGTAACCCTGAAACACTGACATCAGCACAACGGCGATGACAACCCAGAGTATTAGATTTTTTGCCATGTCACTCAAATTACTAGACCTCATTAAGTCTTGCGATTATTAACGCTAGGTTACTACAACTTGTACCCAGTCGCCACAAGATAGACTTCGCGGGAACGAGCCCGTGAAGAGTCTGGTTTACGTGTTTTAACGACTTTAAATACTGCTTTTACCGCTTTCATGTATTCGTCAAAGCCCTCCCCCTGAAAGACTTTTACCGCAAAACAGCCATTAGGAGCCAATACTTGATGGCACATATCTAACGCCAATTCCACTAAATACATGGCACGGGGTTGATCAACACTATCTGAACCACTCATGTTGGGTGCCATATCAGACAACACAACGTCAACTTTAGCATCACCGACGCGAGTAAGTAATGCTTGAAGGACTTTATCTTCACGAAAATCCCCTTGCAAAAAATCGACGCCGACGATGGGATCCATAGGCAAAATGTCACAGGCGATGACTTTACCTCTATCTCCCGCTAATTTAACTGCCACTTGAGACCAACCTCCCGGAGCAGCGCCGAGATCAACCACAGTCATGCCTGGGCGAATTAGTTGATCCTTTTGCTGGATCTCCTCAAGCTTAAACGCAGCGCGAGATCGCAAGCCCATTTTTTGGGCGAGTTTGACATAGTGATCATCAAAGTGTTCTAGCATCCAGCGATTAGAGCTGGCCGTACGTTTTATACCTGACATTTAAAATCCGCAACAATTGAGAGTTACACAAAGGCTATATAAGGGTAGAATAGCCGTTTTTCAACAGTAACTCAGCAAAAGTTGGTAGAAATGAACTTAACAACCAAACAAAAACAGCATTTAAAAGGTCTAGCGCATCCGCTAAAGCCAGTGGTGCTGCTTGGTGCCAATGGATTGACTGAAGGTGTACTCGCTGAAATTGAAAGCGCACTCGCTTATCATGAACTGATTAAAGTGAAAGTAGCCTCTGCCGACAGAGAGCTAAAAAATGCCATCGTTGATGCCATAGTACGTGAAACTCAATCCGCAAAAGTGCAACTTATTGGTCATATTCTGGTGATTTATCGTCAATCACCAGAAATGAAAATTGCTTTGCCAAAGGCAAAATAATTTTCTTGATTTTATCGTGTTAACAAAATGGCCATTCAATCGAGTGGCCCTTTTGTTTTCGCTGTTAATTTAAGCGATTAGCATAGCCCTAAGGTGTTTCAGAAATCACTTGTTCCTTATAATGCTCAGGCGTTAAGCCTAATAACTCAGGCAATGAGGTACCAACTGAAATCGAAGAGAATGTGCCGGTTAATATACCGATAAACATTGCAATCGAAAATCCTTCCAGCGGCCCACCGCCCATGATCCACAGCGCACCGACCGTCATTAAGGTTGTCCCTGATGTCACCATAGTGCGAGAAAACGTCGCCACAATTGCTTGGTTGTTAATGTCTTGAATAGCAAGCTTTGGCTTAGCAATCAATAATTCACGAATACGGTCAGCGATAATGATCGAATCGTTTAAGGAATAACCTAAAATCGCCAGCACAGCCGCAAGTATCGTTAAATTAAACTCCATCTGAGTCAACGCGAAAAATGCCAACACGAACACTACGTCATGCACTAAGGCGAATAGGGCACCCGATGCGAGTCGCCATTCGAAGCGATAACTTAAATAACCTAATATCGCCAGCATAGCGACTAACAGCGCCAAACCGCCCTGCTCTGCCAATTCTTGACCAATCTGCGGCCCGACAACACTGCTGTTAAGCACTTGCACTTCAGAGTTAAGCGGCGCTAATACCTGCTGAATATCGATATTACCTTGCTCTGTATCGGCACTCTTTATATCGGAATAGCGCAACACCCAACGTCCCGGCTCACTGGCGGAGACTACACTCACTTCTTGCTGATAAGCGGCGTTGAGTAAAGGTTGCAATTCACTGCTGGTAATTTTTCTATCGATCTGCACTTCGGTGACGACACCGCCAGTAAAATCTAAGCCCCAGTTAAAACCTTTCACGCCGATGATGGTTAATGACACTAGCATCAACAAAATAGAGATAGCACTCGAAACATAACGCCATTTAGTTAGATTGATATTTTTCATGGTTATACCCTCACATGACGGCTAGCATCACGCCCATAAACTAAGTTGATCAAGGCCCTTGAAGCAAAGATACCGGTAAACATGCTGGTCAATAGACCTAGACCTAAGGTCAAGGCAAAACCTTGAATTGGACCATTACCTATGGAGTAAAGCACCACTGCAGTGATCATAGTGGTGAAGTTGGCGTCAAAAATAGTAGAAAACGCGCTATCAAAACCCGTATCAATTGCCAGCGCAAAACTGCGACCTTCCTTTAACTTGTCTTTTATTCGCTCGAAAATCAGTACGTTGGTATCGACCGCCATACCGACTGTTAACACCAAACCCGCAATCCCAGGTAAGGTCAACACAGCGCCAGGGATAAGCGCCAGTAAACCAAACAGGATCACCATATTGGAGATCAGCGCTATATTCGCCACCCAACCGAGACGGCGATACCAAAGCGCCATAAACAGCAAGGTAATCCCCATCCCTAAACCAAGGGCAGCAAAACCGTTTTCAATGTTTTCAGCACCCAGCGTCGGGCCAATAGTGCGCTCTTCAACAATAGTCACTGGCGCCGTCATAGAGCCAGCTCGCAGTAACAGAGCTAATTGTTGTGCTTCTTGATAGGAGCCTGCACCCGTAATGCGAAAACGATCTCCAAGTTGGGATTGAATAGTCGCAACACTGATAATCTCTTGTGTTTGCTTTGCCTTACCTTGCTCATCACGGCTGTATTCACTGTAAGACGTCGCCATAGGTTTGCCGATATTGGTACGGGAAAACTCAGACATTTTCTGCCCGCCCACACGGTCAAGGTTAATGTTCACCTCCGCCATGCCCATCTCGCCTAAACTCGCCCTCGCATCGACAATATGATCGCCACCCAGCACTGGTGTGCGGCTCACATAAATAGGCTTACCAGACTTGTCATTGAGTACCATAGCATTAACGGAGCCAGACTCTTTAACCTCGAAAAAGGCCAAACTCGCCGTAGCACCGATAACATTCTTGGCAGCGGCAGGATCTTGGACTCCAGGCAATTCAATCCGAATTCGATGCTCCCCTTGACGCTGCACTAAAGCTTCAGTGATACCGAGTTCTTCAATACGGCTGCGCATCACTTGTAAGTTTTGCTGCACTGTCAAATTACGCAGTTTCGTTTGCTCTTCTTGGCTCAACTTAATCAGTAAACCCGCGCCATCTGCATTGGATAGCTGCCAATTAGGATAGGACTCTTTCATCATTTGACGCACAGCAGCACGGGCGTCATTATCCGGCAACGTCATGTTTAACTGATGACTTTGGTCCAAATGCACGCTAGCACCACGAATTTTCTGCTCACGGATGAATTGACGTAGCGAATCAACAAGCGTCTCGGCCTGAGTTTGATAAACAGGATCAATATCAACATCGAGTAAGAACTGTACGCCACCGCGTAAGTCGAGCCCGAGTTTAATCGGCTGAAAGCCTAAGTTTTGTAACCAACTTGGCGCCGCACTGGCAAGGGATAAAGTCAATTCTTTTGGCTCTGCGACCATAGAAGATACTAAAGTTTTGACTAAGGTTTGTTGGTTATCCGCATCGAGGACAATTAAGGTTTCACCATTTTTTTGGTCGATACGTTTGACCGTCACGCCTTCAGCTTGTAGCTTATCTCGAAGGGCAATAGGTGTGAGCGTTAACCCCGCCTTCGCGCCCACCTGCACCGCCGCATCCTCACCGTAAAATGTCGGCAAGGCACTGAATAGCATCACTATAATAGTGACGATAAGCACTAAGTATTTCCAAGCTGAATAGTGATTTAGCAGCCGTTGATTGGGTTTTCTTTCCATGGGATTAACTCGCTATTTAACACTCAGCATTTGAATCAAATCGCTAAGCGAACATATTGATATCAGTCCGAAACACGTAATTGAGTACCAGCGGCTAAGCTCGTAAGGCTCAAATCATCACTGCTTACTTAAGCAGCTATAAAAAGTTTCGGTGAGTACAAAAAGGCAACAGCATGAAAAATCGATAAGAGTAGGCTCCTATCAACATCATGCCTAAATAGGCGAGTTAAGCGGCTTGTTGGCTAAATCGATATTGAAGATTTGAGACTTTCCAACCCGAAATTCGGGCGGGGGAAGAAACAGCAGAAAGCGTCCAATCTGATGTGATATCAAGATCGGTGGGTTCAACGACATTGGATGTCGGTTCGGCAGTAAAGTCTACAGCGAGTACATATACTGGCTTGACCTCACGCACATCGTGCTGGGCAAGACTGATAAATCGCGGCGAATTTATCGGGGCAAAATCTAAGTCATCAGAATGACTTACATAGTCAGAGCTCGGACAAGGTGCTGGCTGTGATTCTGATTCTGAGTCTGAACTGACTAGATCGGTATCATGACTATTCGGTGAGCCGCAGCTTTCAACGGTTTGCGCATCAGACTGTGCATTAGATTGGGCATTGAGCTGTGCATTGTCTTGGGCGATAACATCGGCATCGGGCAAGCTTTGAGGCTCAGCGCTTCGCTTTGTATGGGGAGTCGAGCTATCAAGACTCACAGTATGCATCTGAGCATAATGGCGAGTTGCATCACTGCGCTGTACTGAGGGTTTTGGCGAATAGCTAGCCGAGTGCGCAATCAACATGATCGCCATGCAAACTAACATCAATCCTGTACGCCAATGTTTGACCAAAGCGTGCCCTCTTATAAAACATTATCAAACTAAGGATGAACCAATTCACTGTTCGCTTTTGATGCTTAACTGTGGGTCCATAAAGTGAAACTCGCGCAAAAAACACAACATACACATTTCGCCAATGTTGATTTTGCTAGGATGGCAGCTTAGGTAAAAACCTACAAAGAGACAAATTAAACTTTGTCCATCTTACCCCGAATACAACGCTGAAGCGCGATCGATATCCTTGGCTAAAGCCCTAAATTCGAGCCCTAAACTCAAGCCGTAAACAAACTTAATTCGCGGATAACAAAAAAACCGCCCTAGGACGGTTTTAGCGATATCGCATGAGTCACGCTCACAACACTATAAGCAAAGTATTATAAGCAGATTATAAATACTGTACTGAGATGATTTCGTAATCTGTCATACCACCTGGCGTAGTAATAGATACTTCATCACCTTCATTTTTGCCGACTAAGCCACGAGCTATTGGTGAATTCACTGAAATCAGGTTTTCTTTAATATTCGCTTCGTCATCGCCGACTATGCGATAAGTCACTTCGACATCGGTATCAAGATTTAAAATAGTCACAGTGGCGCCAAAAATGATACGACCGTTATTCACCATCTTAGTGACGTCGATAATTTGCGCGTTAGATAACTTACCCTCAATATCACGGATACGTGCTTCACAAATACCTTGTTCCTCACGAGCCGCATGGTATTCCGCGTTTTCTTTCAAGTCGCCTAACTCTCTCGCTGAAGCAATTGCTTCAGTGATTTTAGGGCGACGGTCAAACTTGAGAATATCTAACTCTTTACGCAGCTGCTCTGCACCGACAACTGTCATAGGAACCTTAGTCATAACTTCTTTCGTCTCCTTTAAAACAAAAGCAACCCGTGCCAACGCTAAGGTCAACACAGTCAAATGAGGGTGGAATTGCGCTATTCTAATCGTTATGCGCTTTTGATGCACCAAGAACAATGCATTGACGCAGCTTACCCAACCTTAAGCAGAGTTACCAGTAATCAAATTCAAATCTGTATACCTAAGGAAATTTCGCACAATTTTTAGCTCGAAATGGGTACAAAAATGCCCACTCGCCATTTAGACTGTGGGCATAAAGACTCAAAGCAAAAACCTCAAATAGAGGTTAACTCATTTATTCAAGCCCAGCCTCAAAGGTCAAAAAGATTTCACTAACTGTTTTATCAGCAAGGGATTTATCTGAATTAGGGCGCTCAATTGCCGCATGTAAGAGATAACGTCCTGCTGAAGGTAAGATCATTGAAACTTTACCGTCTTTATCTGAGGTAAATTCGATTTCCTCTGGTTTGTTTCGATATAAGCTACCGTCTTTAATAATGGCTACTTTAACGCCTTCAACGGGCTTACCATCGAAAACAAATTGCAGGGTAGCAGCTTCATTCTCAACAATATCTGCAGGATGAGTCACAGGTACTAGTTCTAAATATTCCCCCTTAGGCTTTAACACTTCCTCAGTTGGCTTATTACGTGTGACATAGGTTTCAACCCGCGACACATTTAAAGAACTTTCAAGTTCATAGGCTCCCTTTGGCATAGCAGCAGTTGTGGCTTTTTTATCCATACGGCTGCGTACAACCCCTTCTTTTCCTTTAACTTTATACTGAGAAAAATAACGAGGTGAAACTTCTTTTTCAAACTTATAAGTGCCATCTTGCATCAGTTGCACATCAAACACCGACTTACGTCCGCCCGTGTAACTTGAGCTTGGAGACGTTGGTTTTCCATTTGGCTGTAATACACGCACATCACTGGCACTAAAAGGTTTATCCATCATAAACACTTGATTGCTGGCAGACACATCTGAAGTAATCCACACAATTTCTTCACTTTCAGCCGAAACGTTGAAGTGGCTAGGTAAAATCCATCTGTCGTGGCTACTTGCCAATGGGCTAATGCAAAGTGTGCCAAGTAATGCAATAAGACGTAATTTCATGCCTTTTCCTTAAGTTTAAAAATTAATATACGGGCTAAATATTTAATGGATTGACTCAACGAGCCATGCCGCTTAAGCGCAAGTCGATAACGCCAGTTTCTGTCGTGGCGGGCAACTGCACAGAGAAATCTCCCGCAGCTAAATCGATATTTTGTCGTACAAGATCGCGACCACCGTGTTCACGCACCACTTCAATAAATACAGTGTAAGTGGCAGGTTCAAGCACTTTTCCCGCCTCATCTTTTAAATCCCAATCGATTTTGTAATGACCCGCGGGACGTGTCGCAGATGCAATACCGTCAACAAAGCTCATATCTTCGCGTCCGGCTTTACGCCACCAACGACGGATGTCTTTAAGCCATTTATGACCTTCATCCCAAACCCAAAGGCTTAAGGTTTTTACCGGTTGTCCTTGGGCATCCTCAACCCATACAGCCACATAAGGTCTATGGTATTGGCCTTCGGTAATTTCCGGCAAGGTTAAATCGACTGTCATTTGTGGCGCAGCAAACGCAGCTGAACTCACAAACAAAGCACTCACCGCAATGGTACGAATAAGATGACGCATACTCGGTCTACACTCCTTATGGAACAAAATAAACATACACAAGCCCGCAACTACTGCTGACGAGTACCATGTATAACAATGACTTTTTGAGGCGCTTGGTTTGAGGCAGCAACAAATAAGCCCCAGTGAGCGAAAATAAAATGATAAGCACAGCGCTGAGATCGAGTATCCAAGCCCAAGCTGTGCCTGTGTTACGGCCCTTATGCAAATCATTCACTACGGCAACGACACCGTAATCTAAGGTTTCGACATAGGCTTGCCCGTCGAGCAAGTCCAATGTCAGGCTGCGGTAAGTGCCGGGCCCTTTGCTGACTAAACTAATTTCATCTTCATCGATATCGGCACTCGCCATATCCATAGCCCATTCACTTTTCAACCAATGACCCGCAGCCAGACGCCATTGTGAGTCTTGGGCATTAACGGGTAACAAATAGGCAGGGATTGGCACTTGTTCCCGCTTAGGTTCCTGATCAGTTTGAGAAAACCAATTAGGATGATTTAACGTTATACCTGTCACCGCAAAAAACAGCATCAGCAACAATAAAGCCATAGACACATAAACATGAATAATGCGGGCAAAGGACAAAGACGACTTACTGACTCTTAATTTCAATGATGCACTCTCAAAAACAAACCGAAGAGAAATACCTCCAGAGTCTGCTTTCCCTATGCAGCTAAAGATAGAAATGAGCTGCATTAAACTAATTTAATGCGCCGAGATTAAATGAGATCGATTATCAAACAGAACAAAGTTTACAAACTTTACATATTCAATACTGAAAAAGAAGTTAAAAAGTAAGAAGAAAAATAAGTGCTAAAAATAAAGCACTTAGGAGTGAATCTATTTTTAGCACTCAAAAACCATTACCTTCGATTAAATTAGCAGCAAATAATTTATTGTATCACCTGTAAATACCTTTCAAATTCAGGAGGATAAAATCCAACATTTGGGTTAATTTTTTTGCTTAAAATTTACTTTGCCACCCTCTCGTTTACCTTATGCCAATCAGCTACAATCCGCCGCCGGCGACTTGCTGGTACTTCCAAGGAAATATCATCTTGAGTACATCTCTGCTCAAAAAAATGCGCTGCCTGCATATTGTGTGGCTCGCATTAATGCTCAACGCCTGCGTTGCACCACTCTTATTAATGTCACCCCAAGGCCAGCTCATGTGGGCCCTGCTTAAACCCCTTGTCGGTTTAGATCCGAACGATGTCGGATTATTCGAACAACCGCTCATCAAGAACCGTATGCAGGAATTGCTGGGTAAAAATTACGATACCACCCTGTCCCTGCTCAAAACGGCCGACAAGATCCAACAGGAAGGTCCACTCATCTACTTAGTGTCAACTTACACCCCGGTCCCCGAAATGGCCGAAAAAGCGGGTCTAGTTTGGAACTCAGACACCAACCAAATGGCAGTCATGCTGATGAAAGGCGGTGCACCCTTAGTGATTTCTGAGCAACTCAGTAATCAGGTAGAAAAACGGGTCCCAAGTTGGCCGAAGGAATTAGCCGACTATACCGATCCACAGAAGTTACAACAAAAAGCCTTAGAAGCGGGCGCAAATCAAGTACAGCAACAATTAGCAATACCTGATGCTGTCAAAGCCGTTGCAACAGGTGATGTTAAAGCGGCCCAAGGTGCCGTTATTGATAGTGCGGTCACAGAGAATGCCGTCATTAAGAATGCTGCAATGCCAATCAATAGCACTGAAGCGGCTGCAAAAGTCGCCGTTCCAGCGGCTCCAGCAGAAATAAAATCGCCACCTGTTACTCCTGAAGTAAAAAAGCAATAAAACGGATCACCACAGTGCCAGCTCAAATGGCACTGTGGATTAACTTTGAAAATAGCTGAATTGCCACAACCAACGGGAATTATAGAGACAAGGGAAAGGCTGGACGGGCTAATTGAAGGGAAACTGAAAGCAAAATAACGCTAAGCTGAAAATAGTTAAAATTTAAAAAGCAAAAAGCCTGTCCGAAGACAGGCTTTTTAACTTTTTGGCTGGGGTACAAGGATTCGAACCTTGGGATGCCGAGATCAAAACCCGGTGCCTTACCACTTGGCGATACCCCAATAAACTTGTTTAATCTTCTATAGAAGATTGCATTTTGATGGTACGGGAAGAGAGACTTGAACTCTCACACCTCGCGGCACCAGAACCTAAATCTGGCGTGTCTACCAATTTCACCATTCCCGCATCAAAATGTACCAAAATTGTCTATTCAACATTTTTGGATTTTTCTCTGATAAATCACTTTAACAGAGTTAAATATGGTAGCAATGGCGGGACTTGAACCTGCGACCCCAGCATTATGAGTGCTGTGCTCTAACCAGCTGAGCTACATTGCCAATGGCTGGGGTACAAGGATTCGAACCTTGGAATGCCGAGATCAAAACCCGGTGCCTTACCACTTGGCGATACCCCAATCAACTTGGAAACTGAGAAAAATGGCTGGGGTACAAGGATTCGAACCTTGGAATGCCGAGATCAAAACCCGGTGCCTTACCACTTGGCGATACCCCAACTAACTCTGTTTCAAACATCCGCTATCGCCGATGTTTCTAAATTCATATATCTAAAAATGGTACGGGAAGAGAGACTTGAACTCTCACACCTTGCGGCACCAGAACCTAAATCTGGCGTGTCTACCAATTTCACCATTCCCGCACAGTTTCATGTTTACATCGTGAAGAGATGCTAGCAATTAATGCTAGAGTAAAATCGTGATTCATTTTATATAAGAAATTTATCTTAAATAAAATGGTAGCAATGGCGGGACTTGAACCTGCGACCCCAGCATTATGAGTGCTGTGCTCTAACCAGCTGAGCTACATTGCCACATCGATATTACGCGCCCCTCTCAGCGAGGAACGGGGCGTATTATGCTTATTCGAGGTATCTAGGTCAACAGCTTTTTTTCGCTATTTCCCTTAGGTTAAGCTGTTCGGCTATTACTTCACCAAACTGAGCAACAGATGTGCTAAATAACACCTTGTTGCTCATACTTAGCTTAATTTATCGAGACTTACAGCGTGAATAAGCTTTGTTATACGTTAAACAGGAAATGCATCACATCGCCATCTTTAACAATATAGGTTTTACCTTCCACGCGTAACTTACCGGCTTCTTTCGCGCCAGCTTCACCTTTGTGGGCAATAAAGTCGTCAAATGCCATCACTTGGGCACGGATAAAACCGCGTTCAAAATCGGTATGGATAACGCCTGCCGCTTGCGGAGCACTCGCACCCACTGGCACAGTCCAAGCACGCACTTCTTTCACGCCTGCGGTGAAATAGGTTTGCAGATTCAGTAATTCATAACCTGCGCGGATCACACGATCTAAACCTGGTTCTTCGATACCCAGATCTGCCATAAACTCATCGCGCTCTTCGATTTCCATCTCGGCCAGTTCAGATTCAATCGCCGCACATACGGCAACAACGATAGCGTTTTCAGTCGCAGCAATGGCGCGAACGGCATCTAAGTGCGGGTTATTTTCAAAACCATCTTCCGCCACGTTAGCAATATACATGGTCGGTTTTAAGGTTAAGAAGTTCAGGTAAGCCACCGCTTCCAGCTCTTCTTTCGATAAATCCATTGAACGCAACATTTTAGCTTCGTCTAAAATGGGGCGCATTTTTTCTAATACTTCCACTTCAAACTTAGCGTCTTTATCGCCACCTTTAGCACGTTTCTGCTGACGCTGAACCGCACGCTCTAAACTGTCTAAGTCAGCTAACGCTAATTCAGTGTTGATGACTTCAATATCGCCAGCTGGGTCAACCTTGTTAGCAACGTGAACAATGTTGTCATCATCAAAACAACGTACTACATGACCAATAGCATCGGTTTCACGAATGTTAGCGAGGAACTTGTTACCTAAGCCCTCGCCTTTAGATGCGCCAGCCACAAGACCCGCAATATCCACGAATTCCATGGTAGTAGGTAACACACGTTGTGGATTCACAATCGCAGCTAACGCATCCAGACGTGGATCCGGCACAGGTACAACACCAGTGTTAGGTTCAATGGTACAAAACGGGAAGTTAGCCGCTTCGATGCCAGCCTTAGTTAACGCATTAAAAAGCGTTGATTTACCTACGTTAGGAAGACCAACAATGCCGCATTTAAAACCCATATGCTTACCTTTCTCTCGATTATTGGCTGACAAGTCACACTCATCAGCGAGGTTTAGTCGTCCTGCCCTATGGCAGCACATTACTGAATAATTAAATCACTTAACACTTGAGTCTCGCCAAAGGCAAAACCTACTCCGCTTTAAAGGAGTGTAATCTGTTCATGGCTTTCACCATGTCTTGTTTAAACAAAATTTCGGTAGAACGCACAGCTTCATCTATCGCCGCCTCGATAAGTTCTTGCTCTTTAGCAGGTGCTTTTCCCAGTACGTAACCACTCACTTGGTTTTTATCACCAGGATGACCGATACCTAAGCGTAAACGGTAGAAGTTTTTATCGTTAGCCAGTTTAGCAATAATATCTTTCAGACCATTGTGGCCGCCATGACCGCCACCGAGCTTAAACTTAGCCACACCGGGCGGCAGATCGAGTTCATCGTGAGCGACCAGAATCTCTTCCGGCGTGATACGAAAAAAATTCGCCAAAGCGCCAACCGCTTTACCGCTTAAATTCATATAAGTCGTTGGGATCAATAAGCGGACATCTTTACCGTGCAATAAGGCTCTGGCAGTCAAGCCAAAATACTTACTGTCAGCCACTAAAGTCACGCCGCAAATTCTCGCTAACTCAAGTACGTACCAAGCCCCCGCATTATGGCGAGTGTGTGCATATTCAGCACCTGGATTAGCCAGACCAACTATTAATTTTATTTCGCTCATGACACTCAATATCGTTATTTCGTCGATGACAGCCGCGCAAAGCGCCGACTGAACTGACCATACCAGCTAAAAACGCGGCATTTTAGCACTCAAACCCCAAGTCAACAAATGCCACGTCATCGGACAGGAGCAGAACATAAGGTCAGAACACAGAACAACAAAGCGTTAATTAAGCCCCATAGCATATTTAAGGACAGTCTTTTTGAGCGGGGAATTGATGTTTGCTAACTTTAACGCGCCATTACGCAGCAGCTTTAGCGGCAGAATATCGTTGTTAAAACCGGCGTAAAACAAATCCATCGCCGTCATCATCAATTGATTATCGCGATAACGCTTGCGCTGATATTGGGCAAGCACCTCATTCGACCACCAGATATTATCTTGAGCTAATGCATCCTTGATGACCGCCAAAAACGCTTCGACATCCTTAAACCCAAGGTTCACCCCTTGGCCAGCGAGGGGATTAATGGTGTGGGCGGCATCGCCTAAAATCACCACGTTCTGACTATAGTAGCGCTGGGCATGCCGACGAGTGAGGCCAAAACTGCCTTTATTCTCAACGGTGAAATCGGCATCTAAGCGCGCAGGGAAATGCAAACGTATCTGCTCGGCCAACTGTTTATGATTAAGCTGCATTAACTGCTTAATTCGATTGGCATCGTCGTACCACACCAGCGAAGCGTTATTGCCTGGTAAAGGTAATAATGAACGCGGTCCTTTGGGCGTAAACTGCTGCCAAGTCACATCCTGTTGCCCCTGTGCGGTGTTGATATTGATCAACATGGCCGATTGAGCGTAATCCCAACCCGAAATGCCAATTCCCGCCCATTGGCGTACCTGCGAGTGAGCACCATCGGCGCCAACCAACAACTTAGCGGTCAGTTTACTATTTGACTGTAAGTGCACGCTCACACCGTCGCTATCGGGGGTAAATGCCACCACTTTATCGGGACAATATAAGGTGATGCCTGCCAATTGTGTCATCTGTTGCCACAGGGCAAGTTGGATTAAACGGTTTTCGACTATATGGCCTAAATGGCTGGCGCCAATTTGTGAACAGTGGAATTGGGTGATGCAGCCATCAAGCTCCCAAGTTTCTAAGCCCAAATAAGGCACATTACGCATCTTGAGCAATGAGTCCAAGGCGCCAAGACGTTCAAGCAGCGTTTCAGAAGCCACACTGATGGCCGAGACTCGCACATCTAATGGCTGTTCGGCTTGATAAGCTTCTGGCGCAAAAGATTCAATCACCGCCACTTGCAAACCCTGTTGGGCTAATCCAATTGCCGTCGCCGCACCAACCATGCCGCCGCCGACAAGAATGACATCGAATCGAGTGCCTTCTGCATGAGTGACGTCAGAATGAGTCACGTTAGAATCTGTGGTGTCGGATATCATCTGTGCATGTGTCTCTTCAATCTGGCTCATCCTACTTACCACCTTAGTTACTACCTTAGTTAGCACCTTTAAGCCCTTCTGTATTTCTGCCTAAGCGACTTTTCACAAACCCGCTCGATTATGCCTTATATCAAGATACCACGGAAATGTTGAGCGCATTTCGATTCGAAATCCGTGAAGACATAGGCATTCAAGCCCGAAATAGTTTACTGGAAATAACGAAAGCTCAGCATGTTAACAATATTAATCTTGCCCAAATGCAGCCGAACAATAAAAACCTAGCATTTGTGAGGGTATCGCCCTTGGCAAAAGCCAACAGCTAAAAGTGTGGACAAAGCTGGTCAGCAGCCGTAACAGCAGGTAAAATGTCGCGCTATTTTTATTGGTCATCTTAGGGCGACACAACTGATGAGTAAGAAACTCCATATCAAGACTTGGGGCTGTCAAATGAATGAGTATGACTCATCCAAGATGGCTGATCTGTTAGGCGAATACCAAGGTTATACCTTGACTGAAGAAGCGTCTGAGGCAGACATTCTCCTGCTCAACACTTGTTCTATCCGCGAAAAAGCGCAAGAAAAAGTGTTCCATCAGCTAGGACGCTGGAAGACGCTTAAAGATAAAAATCCCAATTTGATTATTGGCGTGGGCGGCTGCGTTGCCTCACAAGAAGGCAAAGCCATTAAAGACAGAGCCCAATGTGTCGACATTATTTTCGGACCACAAACATTGCACCGTCTGCCCGAGATGATCGAGCAAGTGCGCCGTGGCGACAAAGCGGTTATCGATATCAGCTTCCCTGAAATAGAAAAATTCGACCGTCTGCCAGAGCCACGCGCCGAAGGCCCAACCGCGTTTGTGTCTATCATGGAAGGTTGCAGCAAATACTGCTCGTTCTGCGTTGTACCTTATACTCGCGGCGAAGAAGTCAGCCGTCCATCGGACGATATAATCCTTGAAATCGCCCAATTGGCAGAGCAAGGTGTGCGCGAAGTAAACTTGCTCGGCCAAAACGTGAATGCCTATCGCGGCGCAACTCACGATGGCGCTATCTGTACCTTTGCGGAATTACTGCGTTTCGTGGCAGCCATCGACGGTATTGACCGCATCCGCTTCACGACCAGTCATCCGATTGAATTTACACAAGATATCATCGACGTTTACGAAGATACCCCTGAGCTTGTAAGCTTCTTGCACTTGCCAGTGCAATCGGGTTCTGACCGTATTCTCACGGCGATGAAACGCGGCCATATGGCGATTGAATATAAGTCAATCATCCGCCGCCTGCGTAAAGCCCGTGAAGGGATTCAAATCAGCTCGGACTTTATCATTGGCTTCCCTGGCGAAACCAAAGAAGACTTTGCCGATACCATGAAGTTGATTGAAGACATAGGTTTCGACCACAGCTTCAGCTTTATCTATAGCGCACGTCCGGGCACGCCAGCGGCGGATTTACCCGATAACGTCGATATGGAAGAGAAAAAACAACGTCTGGCGATTCTGCAAGACCGCATCACCCAGCAAGCCATGCGCTACAGCCGCCACATGATGGGCACAGTGCAACGTATTCTGGTTGAAGGGCCATCGGTGAAAAATCCTATGGAACTGCGCGGCCGTACTGAGAACAACCGAGTGGTGAACTTCGAAGGTCAACCAAAACACATTGGTACTTTCGTGGATGTCGAAATTGTCGACGTTTACACTAACTCACTGCGCGGTGTCTTTATCCGCGGCGAAGATGAAATGGATCTACGTCGTAGCCTGCGTCCTGCTGAAATTCTGGCCAAGCGCAAGCAAGATGATGAACTGGGTGTGACTCAATTTAAGCCATAAGCGCTAAATCGGCTTAACTTAAAAAATACCTATATAAAGAAGGGCGACTTAGTCGCCCTTTTGCTTTCACGCACTTTTGTTTAAGTCTACCGAGGCAATTGTTATTTTCCGTTAGCAATTATCGGCTATGGCTCGTAAACTAAAATTATCTTGCGATGGTTAACCAACCTCGTACCTTGCTTTCTTATTCGCTATTGGGAGTGCTATTTGTCCAGTAAATTAACTACCATGAATCTGTATCTCGAACCCGCAGAAACACGCCGTTTGGCTTCACTGTGCGGTCCATTCGATGACAATATCAAGCAGATAGAACGTCGCGTTGGCGTCGAAATCGTCCGTAAGAACAATCATTTCCAGATCACCGGACTGCCACGCAATTGTTTAAGCGCCAACAACTTACTCAAAGAACTCTACATCGAGACCCAAACGGTTAAAGGCAGCACGCCCGATCTTGAGCCTGAGCAAGTCCATATCGCTATTCAAGCGGCCATTGCCCTAGAGCAAGCAGACGCTAACGACGACAGCGGTATTAATATCAAAACCCGCCGCGGTGTCATTAAGCCACGCAATCCGAATCAAAGCTTGTATGTGGCCAATATTACGCGTCACGATATTACCTTCGGTATTGGTCCTGCAGGAACGGGCAAAACCTACCTTGCCGTAGCAGCGGCAGTAGATGCGTTAGAGCGCCAAGAAGTGCGCCGCATTCTGCTGACTCGCCCTGCGGTGGAAGCGGGTGAAAAACTCGGTTTCTTACCCGGTGACTTAAGTCAAAAGGTAGACCCCTATTTGCGTCCGCTCTACGATGCCCTGTTCGAAATGCTTGGCTTTGAAAAAGTGGAACGCCTCATCGAGAAAAATGTGATTGAAGTGGCGCCGCTTGCCTATATGCGCGGTCGTACCCTGAACGATGCCTTTATTATTCTCGATGAAAGCCAAAACACCACAATCGAGCAGATGAAGATGTTCCTAACCCGTATCGGTTTCAATTCCCGTGCGGTGATCACAGGCGACATCACTCAAACCGACTTACCTAAACATCAAAAGTCAGGACTACGTCACGCGATTGAAGTGTTAAGCCAAGTCGAAGAAATCAGCTTTAACTTTTTTGTCTCCCAAGATGTAGTGCGCCATCCTGTGGTTGCCCGTATCGTTGAAGCCTATGAAGCCTTCGAGTTAAAAGAGCAAACATTAAAAGCCAAAAAAGAAAGCCAGTACCAAAAGCAACAGCAGGAAGCCGCAACACATGAGTCTTGAGTTAGCCTTAGATATTCAACATGCCAGCACCAGTGAGTGGCTACCAACGGACGAACAATTCGCCCTTTGGGTCACTACCGCAATTGGCAATAGCATGGATGAAGCTGAATTAACCATACGTATCGTCGATAGCCGCGAGAGCCAAATGCTCAACAATACCTATCGCGGTAAAGACAAACCGACCAATGTACTGTCATTTCCCTTTGAAGCACCACCAGAAATTGAACTTCCTTTACTCGGAGATCTTGTCATTTGCGCGGCAGTCGTTGAAAATGAAGCCCGTGAACAACAAAAACCACTAGAAGCGCACTGGGCACACATGGTTGTACATGGTTGCTTGCATCTGCTAGGGTATGATCACATCGACGATGAAGAAGCCGAAGAGATGGAGTCATTAGAGACTCAACTCATTGAAAGCTTAGGTTTTACTGACCCATATAAGGAACAATAATTAGCTAAGATAATCCCTATCAAAAGCTAATGAGAAAACTATGAGTGACGATATCCCCCCTAGTACGAACGCCCACAAGAAAGGTTGGTTTGATAGAGTAAGTCAGCTATTTCAGGGCGAACCTCAAAATCGCGAAGATCTAGTCGATGTGATTGATGGTGCCGAGCAGCGCGATTTGATCACCCAAGACACCCGCGAGATGATAAAAGGTGTATTAGACGTTTCTGATATGCGTGTTCGGGATATCATGATCCCAAGAGCTCAAATTGTCGCCCTCCAGATAGACAACTCGGTCGAAGAGTTACTTGCGACTGTGATTGGTTCAGGTCACTCGCGCTTCCCCGTTGTTAACGAAGATAAAGACCATATCGAAGGCATATTGCTTGCCAAAGATTTGATCCCTTACGGTTTCTCCAACAGTGATGAGCCCTTCTCACTGGATCGCGTGATCCGTCCCGCCGTGGTTGTGCCCGAAAGCAAACGCGTCGATGTTCTGCTAAAAGAATTCCGCTCTCAACGCTACCATATGGCGATTGTGGTTGATGAGTACGGCGGCGTATCGGGTCTTGTGACTATCGAAGATATTCTTGAAGAAATTGTCGGCGAGATTGAAGACGAATTCGACCACGATAGCACTGAAGAAACCGAGATCCGCAAAGTCGGTAACACGGTTTATATGGTTAAAGCTTTGACGCCAATCGAAGATTTCAACGAAGAATTCAACACTGAATTCAGCGATGAAGAGTTTGATACCGTCGGTGGCTTAGTCTCACACGCCTTTGGCCATCTGCCAGAACGTAACGAGAGCATCATCATTGAAGGCATAGAATTTAAAGTCATCAATGCTGACACTAGGCGTTTAATCCAACTCAGAGTTAAACTCCCCGATCCTAATACTGGCGAAGACGTAGAATAATCACTCGTGCTAAAAAAAATCCGGGCTTTTGCCCAACAACAGTCCCAACCTAGTGCTTTGAGACTCGTACTGGCATTTGCCCTTGGCGCCAGTACGGCGCTTTCATTTGCGCCCTATTCCATTTGGATAATCTATCCGTTTGCCATGGCTATTGCCCTCTGGCACAGCCGAACGCTGAGCGCTAAGGCAAGCTTTTACTATTGGTTAAGCTTTGGATTTGGCTGTTTTTCCGTAGGGATCAGCTGGGTTCACGTGAGCATGGATACCTTTGGTGGTATGCCGCTCATTGCCTCCGTTGGGTTAATGGCCTTGTTAGCCTTGTATTTAGCCTTGTATCCCGCTCTAACTGGTTTAGCGCTGGTTTGGTTAACTAAAACGCTTAGCCATGATGGTAAAACTCGATTTGGTCTTTGGCGTAATCTCGCCCTATTCCCCGCGTTATGGACCTTGACCGAATGGGCTCGTGGCTGGGTAATGACAGGCTTCCCTTGGTTATGGGCGGGTTACTCGCAAACTCAAGGGCCGTTAAAACCCCTTGCCAGTATCATAGGCACACTGGGAATAAGTTTTGTATTGGCCATGCTCGCTGGTGCATTAGCACTTTGTTTTACTAAGCGTTATAAGAGTTTACTGCTTTTACTGCCGCTCAGTATCCTGGCCGTTTGGGCTGCGCCTAAACTTTGGGACATTCATCCTACGGGTGAAAATGTTAAAGTGGCACTGGTGCAAGGCAATATTCCCCAAAGCATGAAGTGGGAACCCGATGCCCTGTGGCCGACGCTGTTAAAATACATGGATTTATCCCGCGAACATCTGGATGCCGATATCATTATTTGGCCAGAAGCAGCAATTCCAGCGCCAGAATCTATGGTGCAGGACTTTTTAGATAACGCCAATAAAGTCGCCAATCTAAACCATACCTCAATTATCACAGGCATTATTAGCCATCAAAACAATGAGTTCTATAATTCATTGATTGTGCTTGGTAATCATAATCAGAAACAACAAGCAGGCCCAGACTATGAGGGCGATGGTAGCAATCAATTTAAGAAACACCATCTGTTGCCAATTGGCGAGTTTGTCCCCTTTGAAGCGCTGCTGCGCCCGATAGCACCTTTCTTTAATTTGCCCATGTCGTCCTTTACGCGAGGCGAATATCAACAGCCTAATCTCAGCGCACTAGGCCATAAAATCGCGCCAGCAATTTGTTATGAAATAGCCTTTCCCGAACAGTTGCGCGACAACGTTAATCAAGGGACAGATATACTATTAACTGTCTCTAACGATGCATGGTTTGGTAGCTCAAATGGGCCATTACAGCATATGGAGATCGCTCAAATGCGCGCGGTTGAATTGGGTCGACCTCTATTACGCGCAACCAACAATGGCGTGACAGCCATAGTCGATGAGCATGGCAATATCACAGCGTCATTGCCACAGTTTGAAATAGGTGTGCTAAGTGCAACCATTCCATTAGTCACAGGACAAACTTGGTTTGCAAAATTAGGCCAAATGCCCCTACTGATACTCTGTGGTTTAATCGTTCTACTCGGTCTTGCCCGACGTTTTAAAGCGCAATAGGATTGAGGCCATGCATTACCAAGTCAATAAACAAGATGTGGCAGGTTTTACCTTAATTGAACTTGTCGTTGTGATTATTGTGCTTGGGATCTTGGCTGTGATCGCCGCGCCTAGATTTATCGGTTTAAGTAATGAAGCGCGGGTACAAACCTTAAACCAAGTACAGGCCAGCGTTAAAACAGCCAATATGCTAGCTTACTCAAAAACCCAAATGCCTAGCCTACTGAGCCAAGCGGTAGCTGGGCGCGATGATATTATTGATATCGACCTCAATGGTGATGGCACGCCAGATACACGATTAAAATGGGGTTACCTCGATAATACTGATGTGGAAAAATGGATCACCTCAGATGATAAACTTATCATTCAATATCAAGGCATTGATATCACTTATATAGGCTACGATCTTAACAACAATTCCTTAGTGAATGATGACCAATGCTATTTCCGCTACACCCAAGCCAGCGATGCCAACACTGCGCCGCAATATGATATCAACACCCAAGGTTGTTAGGCTGACACTCAGTTAACCTGTGTTATCCCGCAATTGTCTGCGAATACATTAGGCTGATTGCGCGTTCCACGTTAAGGTGAACGATTAGACGTGGCCTTATACCAATCACAGTAACTGTGTCTGCATAGCCAATATGATTGGTACCATTACCTCGTTCCTTAACCAAGGTACACAGTCAAGGCAACTCTATGGCACAGCTTCGCGTGCGCTACCAAACCCACGAATTTGGGGATCTCGACATTCATGTCAGAACCCTAAGAAATAACCAAGAATTTGAAGACATAGATGGCGAAGCTGAAAAGCTCGGTATTTCCTCCGCAACTTGGCCATTATTTGGCATAGTTTGGCCGTCTAGCCAAGTGCTATCCCATCATATGGCCGATTATCAAATTGATAATAAACGCATTCTTGAAGTTGGCTGCGGTATAGGGCTGGCAAGTCTAGTGCTAAACCACAGACATGCCGACATCACAGCAACCGACTATCACCCCGAGTCGGAGAATTTCCTTAAACAGAATGTCGATTTAAATCATGGTCGTGCGATTCCGTTTGTTCGAACAGGGTGGGCAGATGCACAAACTAATTTAGGTTTATTTGACCTGATCATCGGTAGCGATCTCTTGTACGAACAAGAGCATGCCGATCTGTTGTCACAATTTATTGAGCAGCATGCTAAACCGGTTTGCGATGTGGTCTTAGTCGATCCAGGCCGTGGTAATCATGCCAAATTCAGTAAACGTATGGTCACCTTAGGTTACGAACACACGCAACATAAACCCATTCACACTGAATTTTTATTAGCGCCCTTTGGCGGTCAAATCCTCAACTACTCTCGTACCAACAATTGATACAACAGCCTAATTAATGCAGAGATGAGCCATTTAGGTCTAATAGAACTCTAAAAAAAACGACGCAGAGGCGTCGTTTTAGCTGCATAACATCATCACCTTGATTAAGGCGTTAGTGGCTCGCGGGTAAATTCTTCATGATCACACTCTGGACAATCTGGGATGGGACTTGGAAATTCAATACTCATTTCATTACCACAGTTAGTGCACACCATGATGCCCTGATTCACAATATCACCACTCTTGTAGTAGCCTTGGTGCTTAAAATCTTGCGTTAACTCATGCCATTCGACTTGGCTGCGGTCGGTGATTTCACTGAGCCAATGCCAAAGCGTATTCTCTAAAGTAATCACGGTTGGGCTATGACTCAAACTATCCGCGTTCTGCTCACGGAGAAAACTCGTAATATCACGCTTTAAGAATTGTTCGACTAAAGCGAGTTCATCTTCCCCTGCCTGTTCTTTAAGACGTAAATACTCCTTACCTTGAGTGACAGAATTAAATAAGTTCTTTACAGTCATAGTGTTATCTTCTGCAAATTGAGATTTCACTTCGGTAATTAAGGCTTGATACAGTCCTAGTAACGCGTTACTTCTATCATTCATAACCAATACTCCTTCATACGAACCTTTTTAATGCATCGCTTCTAGTTTATTCTATGTAGATCTTACTCGCGCTGATATGGCGTTAGATCCAATAATAGGCGGCACTGCCGGAAATAGAGTGATGCAAGAGCAATATAATCCCTCAGAAATTGAAGCCTTAGTGCAAAAGCACTGGCATGACAACAAAACCTTCGAAGTCACTGAAGACGCAAACAAAGAAAAGTTTTATTGCCTTTCGATGTTTCCGTACCCTTCTGGCAGACTCCACATGGGACACGTACGCAACTATACCATAGGTGACGTAGTTGCACGCTTTCAACGTCTTCAAGGCAAAAACGTGCTCCAGCCTATTGGTTGGGACTCATTTGGTTTACCCGCAGAAAATGCCGCGATTAACAACAAGACTGCGCCTGCGCCATGGACCTATGAAAATATAGAATACATGAAGAACCAGCTGAAATTGCTGGGTTTTGGTTACGATTGGAGCCGTGAAATCGCCACTTGTACCCCTGAATATTATCGCTGGGAACAATGGTTCTTCACTAAGTTGTACGAGAAAGGCCTAGTCTACAAAAAGACAGCTTCAGTCAACTGGTGTCCAAACGATGAAACCGTACTGGCGAACGAGCAAGTTCAAGACGGTTGCTGCTGGCGCTGTGATACCCCTGTGGAACAAAAAGAAATTCCACAGTGGTTTATTAAGATCACTGCCTATGCAGAAGAATTGTTAAACGATATCGATACCTTAGATGGCTGGCCTGAACAGGTTAAGACCATGCAGCGCAACTGGATTGGTCGCAGCGAAGGTGTGGAAATGACCTTCGGCGTCGCAGGTCACGATAAAAGCTTCGATATCTATACCACACGTCCAGATACCTTAATGGGCGTGACCTATGTGGCGATTGCCGCAGGTCATCCATTAGCTGAAGTCGCCGCGCAAACCAATCCAGAGCTTGCCGCCTTTATCGATGAGTGCAAAAACAGCACAACATCAGAAGCCGAACTCGCGACAATGGAAAAACGCGGTGTCGCTACAGGGCTTTTCGCAATTCATCCTATCACTGGTAAGCAAGTCCCGATTTGGGCAGCTAACTTTGTGTTGATGAACTATGGCACAGGCGCTGTGATGTCAGTTCCAGGCCACGACCAACGTGACTTTGAATTTGCAAAAAAATATGGTCTAGCAATTGAGGCTGTGATCAAGCCAGTTGATGGCGAAGTGGACATTAGCGAAGCCGCTTATACCGAAAAAGGCGTACTGTTTAACTCGGGTGAGTTCGACGGTTTAGACTTTGAAGCAGGCTTTAATGCCATCGCTAATAAGTTAGTTGCCGAAGGTAAAGGCAAGCGCCAAGTCAACTATCGTCTGCGCGATTGGGGTGTTTCACGTCAGCGTTACTGGGGCGCACCAATCCCTATGGTGACCTTAGCCGACGGCACAGTGATCCCAACGCCAGCAGATCAACTGCCAGTATTACTGCCAGAAGATGTCGTGATGGACGGTATTCAAAGCCCAATCAAGGCCGATAAAGAATGGGCAAAAACCCAAGTTAATGGCCAAGATGCGCTGCGCGAAACCGATACCTTCGATACCTTTATGGAATCCTCTTGGTATTACGCCCGTTACTGCAGCCCGCATGCAGACGAAATGTTAGATCCCGCGAAAGCCAACTACTGGCTACCTGTGGATCAATACATTGGCGGTATCGAACATGCTTGTATGCATTTGTTATATTTCCGCTTCTTCCACAAGTTGCTGCGTGATGCAGGTTTGGTTAACTCTAACGAGCCAGCCAAACAACTGCTGACCCAAGGCATGGTGTTGGCCGATGCTTTCTACTACATCAACGAAAAAGGCGCCCGTGTATGGGTTTCTCCTTTAGATGTAGCGAGCACAGAAAAAGACGACAAGGGCCGCATTACTAAGGCTATCGACAAAGACGGCAACGAGCTTGTTTATACCGGCATGTGCAAGATGTCTAAGTCGAAAAACAATGGTATCGATCCTCAAGTCATGGTCGAAAAATACGGCGCCGATACGGTTCGCCTATTTATGATGTTCGCCTCACCACCAGAATTAACTCTGGAATGGCAAGAATCTGGCGTTGAAGGCGCACACCGCTTCATTAAACGTCTGTGGAAACTTGCAAACGAGCATGTGAACCAAGATAACAGCGAAGCCTTAGATGTCAGCAAGTTAACTGCCGATCAAAAAGCGCTGCGCCGTGAAGTCCACAAGACGATCGCGAAAGTGACCGACGATATCGGCCGCCGTCAGATGTTCAACACTGCGGTTGCCGCCGTGATGGAACTGATGAACCATCTGCAAAAAGCGCCACAAATGACAGGCCAAGACAACGCCATTATCGGCGAAGCCTTATCCGCCATCGTGCGTTTGCTGTACCCTATCATTCCGCATGTGAGCTTTAACCTGTGGAACGAGTTAGGCAATGCTAGCAACATCGAAGACAGCCAATGGCCAATCGTTGATGAAGCTGCGCTAGTTGAAGACAGCAAGCTCATCGTTGTGCAAGTCAACGGTAAAGTTCGCGCAAAAATCACAGTGGCCGCCGACGCTGATAAAGAATCAGTAGAAGCCTTAGGCATGAGTGATGAACACGTGATCAAATACCTAGACGGCCTGACAGTACGTAAAGTGATCTATGTGCCGGGCAAACTGCTCAGCATAGTGGCCAATTAACGGCTGCTAATAACTCGCTATACTCAAAGCCAATGAAGTTGCAGCATAGCTGCAACTTCAAGGCAGCAGGGTATACCACGAATAGGAAACCGCGAAATCTATGCAAATCAAACGCATATGCTTCGCAATCATGGCACTAGTCATTATGACCAGCGCTGGTTGCGGTTTTAAGCTTCAACGCAGTTATCAGATCCCTGATGCCCTCAATCATTTGAGTTTGAGCAGCGTGGATGAATACAGTGAACTCACCCGTTTGGTGCGTGAACGCTTGCGCTTGAACAATATCCAAGTTGTCGACGCCGCCGATGACGTTCCAGTATTAAGGTTAATCACCGACTCCCTTGAACGTTCGACCTTATCTTTGTACCCCACAGGTAACGTCGCCGAGTATGAGTTAATTTATTTAGTCGAATTTGCTGTGGCACTGCCAGGTAAAGAAGCGCAGCCTTTCAAGGTTGAAATTCGCCGCGACTACTTAGACGATCCACGTACCGCATTGGCAAAGAGCCGTGAAATGGAATTGCTGACGAAGGAAATGCGTATCCAAGCTGCCGATCGTATTCTGCAAGCAATGGCCAGTACTGAGGTGAATTAATGCGGGGCTATCATTAAATGAGAGTCTATCCAGACCAACTCTCCCGCCACCTTAACCAGTTATTCCCTTGTTATCTGATTTTTGGGGATGATCCTTGGTTGATTGAAATCACCAAAGATCAGATCCGCCAATTCGCCAAGCGTCAGGGATTCGATGAAAAAGTCCAACTTATTCAAGAGACGGGCTTTAATTGGAACGATCTGACTCAGGAATGGCAGGCCATGAGCCTGTTTTCCAGTAAACGCTTGATTGAGCTAACCCTTCCCCAAGCTAAGCCCGGTGCCGAAGGCTCTAGCACACTGCAAGCCCTATTGCAGACGCCCAATCCCGATATGCTGTTGATTATCGAAGGGCCAAAACTCGCCACAGAGCAAACCAACAGTAAATGGTTTAAGACCTTAGATACCCATGGCATGTATCTGCCCTGCGCCACGCCAGAAGGCGAGCAGTTTATGCGCTGGCTCGATGGCCGCATCAAGCACTTTAAGCTCAATCTGCAGCCTGATGCCCGTGCTATGCTGCATTCTCTGTATGAAGGGAATTTACTGGCTGCCGATCAAGCCATGCAGTTGCTGCAACTCCTGAGCCCAACAAAACCCGTCAGTGCCGACGAACTGGGCCACTATTTTGAAGATCA
The DNA here is from genome assembly GCF_025653985.1 of Shewanella sp. SM69. Lineage (NCBI taxonomy): Bacteria > Pseudomonadati > Pseudomonadota > Gammaproteobacteria > Alteromonadales > Shewanellaceae > Shewanella > Shewanella sp. SM69. Next base: position 55,039 of record NZ_JAKKRV010000003.1, on the reverse strand, counting down.
GTCGCGCTTCACCGTATTCCAACTCACGGATGCATTGCTGAATAATAAACAGGATAGCGCGCAGCACATGCTAGCCCAGCTCAATGGCGAAGGCACTGCCTTACCTATCCTGCTGTGGGCCTTGTTTAAAGAACTCGGTTTGTTATTCAATTTGAAATGCGAGCAAGCCCAAGGCGTTGCGCTCAGTGCACTCTGGGGTAAACATCGAATTTGGGATAAACGTAAACCACTGTATCAAGCGGCGCTGCAACGACTCAGCCTTGAACAACTCGAACATATGCTCGCCCTCGCCTCGAAACTTGAGCTCAACTTAAAGCAACAGGGGAAAGAGGATTGGACTGGTCTGAGCCACCTGTGTCTGTTATTTGATCCTAGAGCCCATCGGCACCTGGCACATATAGCCATAGACTAATCATTGATTAACCAAAGAGTTGATATGCGTATTGGTATTTTAGGCGGCACCTTTGACCCGATACACTATGGTCATATCCGTCCTGCGATTGAAGTGAAGCAAGCATTAGCCTTGGATAAAATCCTGCTGATGCCGAACCATATTCCGCCCCATAAACAGCAGCCGAACTTAACCACAACACAGCGCCTTAAAATGGTAGCCGATGTCTGTCAGCAACTCGACGGATTTGCACTGTGCGACATCGAAGCTAAACGCGACACGTCTTCCTACACAGTTGTCACGCTTGAGCAACTGAAAAGCTTACATCCTGAAGATGAGCTGTTTTTTATCATGGGGATGGACTCTTTCATCCAATTAAAAAGCTGGTATAAGTGGCAACGCCTATTCGACTTTGCCCATCTCGTTGTCTGTCAGCGCCCGGGTTGGCAGCTCGATGCAGAACATCCTATGCAGCAGATATTGACGGCCCGCAGTCAAGCGCCCCAAGGGACAGTGGAAGGTCGTGCTAGCAGTGTCCATAAAAACTGTGGGCAGATTTTCCCTGTGACAATTACGCCACAGGATATTTCCTCAACTCAAATCCGCGAACAACTGGCAAAAGGCGAAATGCCCGCCGATTTACTCATGCCAGTCACGCTAGATTACATCAAAAATCAACGACTTTACTTATCTTAGCTCGAACCGTAAGCAGATATCGCCAACTCAACTGCCAATGACAATGTATTCCCAGCATCAACACTGGTATACTACCGCGCTATTTAAAATTAATGAGGTACGCCAGCGTGCAGAGCGCGGAATTAAAACAGTTTGTTGTCGACAAGATCGACGACTTGAAAGCCAGAGACGTTGTTGTTCTGGATGTCAGCAAGCAATCTAACATCACTGACTACATGGTCATATGTTCAGGTACATCAAAGACTCACGTTAAAGCTATCGCTGAAAACCTTGTGGTTGAAGCGAAAAAAGCCGGTATTCCACCTTTAGGTGTTGAAGGCCGCGAAAGCAGCGAATGGGTTCTTGTGGACATGGGCGATGTGATCCTGCACGTTATGCAAGATCAAACCCGTGATTTCTACCAGCTTGAAAAGCTCTGGTCAGAAAAGCAAGACTGATGAAGTTACAGCTCATCGCAGTAGGAACACGGATGCCCGATTGGGTTACCCGTGGTTTCGAAGAATACCAGCGCCGTTTTCCCCGTGATATGGCGCTGGAGCTTATCGAAATACCCGCTGGAAAGCGGGGGAAAAATGCCGACATTGTCCGGATACTTCAAAAAGAAGGCGAACAAATGTTGGCGGCCATTCCCAAAGGCAATCATATTGTTAGCTTAGATCTCCCCGGCAAAAACTGGACGACCCCCGAGCTAGCAACCGCGCTGACTAAATGGCAACTCGATGGTCGCGACGTCAGTTTACTGATTGGTGGACCTGAAGGATTAGCGCCAGCTTGCAAAGAAGCGGCAAACCAAAGTTGGTGTCTTTCGGCATTAACCTTACCTCACCCACTCGTACGGGTGGTGGTTGCCGAAAGTTTGTACCGCGCGTGGAGCGTGAACACGAATCACCCCTACCATAGAGAATAGCGGGATCTTGATGTTAACGAGTGTCAACCACCCGTCATGGGATCAGCTGGAGATAGCATAAGTGTCGCCAAAAAAGCGGATAACAATGCATGATCACGCCGCCGAGGCGTCTCTTTTTAAGCGCAGGGCGCTTTTCACTTTTTTTTGCGTTTTCGCTCTATTTTGCGTATTAGTCACCAACCTTTATCATTTACAGGTTGAATCCTATAAAGATTATGCAACTCGCTCAAATGATAATCGCATCCGTGTTGTTCCAATTGCCCCTAGTCGTGGTCTCATTTACGATCGCAACGGCATACTTTTAGCTGAAAATTTACCCTTTTATTCCCTCGATCTCGTGCCTGAAAAAATCAGTAACATGTCAGAGACCTTAGATGAACTCGGCAAGTTAATTGAGATCAGTGATGATGAGCGCGAAACCTTTACTGACGCCCTGAAATTTCATCGCCGTTTCAAACCGCTAACACTGAAAAACCAGCTCACCGAAGAACAAGTGGCCATTTTTAGTGTTAACCAACACAGATTTCCGGGTATTTCGGTCGAAGCGGGTCTTAAACGTAACTATCCCTACGGCGCGCAAATCACCCATGTGCTGGGCTATGTAGGCAAAATTAACACCCGAGATCGCGCCCAACTTGAACGCAGCGATCTGTGGAAAAACTATGCGGCGACCAAAGACATTGGTAAGCAAGGCATTGAAAAATTTTATGAATCTTTGCTGCATGGTAAACCCGGACACTTAGAAGAAGAAGTGAACAACCGCGGCCGCGCCATTCGCACCTTAAAAATTGTTCCGCCAGAGCCGGGGCAAGATATTTACCTCACCTTAGATCTCAAGCTGCAACAAAAAGCGGTGGAACTACTCACAGGTCTGCGTGGTTCTATTGTTGCCATCGATCCCCGTGACGGTGGAGTATTAGCTATGGTATCGAGCCCAAGCTATGATCCAAACCAGTTTGTACAAGGCATTAATAGCAAAGATTACAGTGCGTTACTCAATGATAAATCCCGCCCTTTGATCAACCGCGCGACTCAAGGTCAATATGCACCTGCGTCTACTATCAAGCCTCACCTCGCACTGTTAGGCCTTGATGAGAAAGCCATTAGCGAGAGTACCCGAGTGTGGGATCCCGGTTTTTGGCAAATTCCTGGTGTTGAACGTAAATACCGCGACTGGAAACGCTGGGGACATGGCTGGGTCAACGTTTATAGCGCGATTGTAGAATCCTGCGATACCTTTTTCTATGAGTTAGCCTATAAGGTCGGTGTCGATCATATCGCCCGCTTTATGGAACAATTTGGCTTTGGCCAAAATACAGGGATTGATATCTTTGAAGAATCGGCTGGCAACATGCCATCCAAGGAATGGAAACGCTTAAAGTACAATCAAGCTTGGTATATAGGCGACACTATTTCAGTCGGTATTGGCCAAGGTTATTGGACGGCAACGCCATTACAACTCGCTAATGCCGTTGGGATTATGGCCAACAAAGGCCGCCGTCTCCCGCCACATCTGCTGAGATCCATTAAAGACAATACTGCCAAAATTGACTCACCGATTAATGAGTTACCGCCAATTGAACTTAAAAATCCACGTAACTGGAACATCATCAACGAAGCTATGCGCCAAACTGCAAATAAGTCACGCTTTACCGATGCCACTTACACTGCCGCAATGAAAACCGGTACAGCACAGGTCATCGGCGTGGCGGAAAATACGAAATACGATGCCAGTAAAATTGCCGAACATTTCCGCGATAATGCCTTAGTTGTGGCCTATGCGCCCTTCGAGGATCCTAAAATTGTCCTCGCCGTCGTGATGGAAAACGCAGGTTGGGGCGGCGCAAATGCTGGCCCAGTCGCTCGAGCTATGCTCGATGAATATATGCTTAGAGATACTTGGAAACCTATACCATGAGTACCCATAGCCAATATCAAAACATCTGGCAACGCTTGCACATAGACTTGCCATTATTGCTCGGACTATTAGCTGTGATGGGCTTTGGCCTGTTTGTCATCTATTCTGCCAGCGGTGCAGATTTAGAAATGATGGAACGACAACTATTCCGTATGGTGTTGTCGCTAGGCATCATGTTTACCATGGCACAAATCAATCCTGAAGCGCTTAAACGTTGGGCATTACCCATTTATCTTGCGGGGGTTGTCTTGCTGCTTGGGGTACACTTTTTCGGTGAAATCAATAAAGGCGCGCAGCGCTGGTTGAACTTAGGCTTTATGGAGTTCCAACCATCAGAGCTTATTAAACTCGCCTTCCCCATCACTATGGCTTGGTATATCAGTAAGTTCCCTCTTCCCCCCAAGAAACGTTACCTCGCTGGCGCAGGAGTGATTTTACTCGTACCAACCCTATTGATCGCTAAACAACCCGACTTAGGCACCTCAATTTTGGTGGCCGCATCGGGGATTTTTGTGCTGTTTTTATCGGGTATGAGCTGGATCATTGTTGGCAGCTTTATCGCGGCAGTACTCGCCTTCCTGCCTATCCTTTGGTATTTCTTGATGCACGATTACCAAAGAACGCGGGTATTAACCTTGCTCGATCCAGAGCAAGACCCCCTCGGCGCGGGTTATCACATTATCCAGTCGAAAATCGCCATCGGCTCAGGTGGACTTTGGGGCAAAGGTTGGCTCGAAGGCACTCAATCACAGCTTGAGTTTATTCCCGAGCGCCATACCGATTTTATCTTTGCTGTGATAGGTGAAGAATTTGGTTTAATTGGCAGTATCTTACTGTTAATTATGTACCTTTACATCATAGGCCGTGGGTTAGTCATCGCCTCCCGCGCACAAACCAGTTTCGCTCGTCTACTGGCTGGCAGTATCACGCTGACGTTTTTCGTTTATGTTTTTGTGAATATTGGCATGGTTTCAGGTATCCTGCCCGTGGTAGGTGTACCACTGCCCCTTGTCAGTTATGGTGGAACCTCCATGCTGACATTGATGACAGGGTTTGGCATTCTTATGAGCATTCATACCCATAGACGTTTCGTAGATAGATAATTTTAGGGACTTTTTTATGCCTACTCTCCGAGCTTATTTGGCTCCACTCGGTTTACTGTGTTTAAGTTCATGCTTAGTCGCATGCACCACGGCAAATGAACCGACACCCGCGCATGCACCCGCTTCAAGCACGCCAGTGGCTCCAGCAGTGGATAAAGTATTAGTACCCGCCACTCCCTCTGAACTCAAAGAAGAGTTTATCCAAGCTCAAGTAAAACAAGGTTTTACTCGGACAGAAGTGCTCGCTTTTCTCGACAAAGCAAAATACAACCAAGGGGTTATCGATGCGATGACCCGCCCATGGGAAGCAAAACCTTGGCATGTGTATTACCCGATTTTTTTAACAGAAAAACGTCTTGATGCTGGGCTTGCTTTTTGGAAAAAACACGAGAAAACCATTGCTAAAGCGGCGGCTAAGTACCAAGTCGACCCACAGATTATCGTCGCCATTATTGGGATTGAAACCTTCTACGGGCAGTTCACAGGAAATTACCCTGTGATTGATTCCCTCTATACCTTAGGTTTTCACTATCCGCCTCGCGCCACCTTTTTCCGCAAGGAATTTGGTGAGTTGATGAAATTAGTCAAAGAAGAACACTTAGATATCAATACCCTCAAAGGCTCCTATGCAGGTGCCATGGGTTATGGGCAGTTTATTCCCTCAAGTTACCGCCATTACGCCGTCGATTTCGATAACAGTGGTAACCGCGATTTATTGCAAAGCCCAGAGGATGCGATTGGCAGTGTTGCCAATTATTTCCATGAACACGGTTGGCAAGCCAATGCTCCTGTTGCTTTACCGCTGGTCAATAGCAGCCAAACAGCGCCAAAAGCGAAAGTATGGTCAGGCGAAAAGCTCAATTATAAAGTCGCCAATATTCTAACGCCAACCTTGTCCTTGGCTGATGCGAGGGACTTGGATGTCTCGCAAAAAGCCTTACTCATTAAACTGGAACAAGCCGATCACGATGATTATTGGCTTGGCTTAAACAATTTTTATGTAATCACTCGCTATAATCGCAGTCCTTTGTATTCAATGGCCGTTTATCAATTTAGCCAACAATTAAAGGAACAGCATGCCGCTAAAAAATAATCTTTTACAGCTTGTCGCTTTGGTTGCGTGCTTCACACTTGTTGCGTGTTCTTCGAGCCCAAACCAAGCTAGCTCCAGCACAAACAAAAAAAATATGGATCCCAACAAGGGGCGCTATTCGCTAAAGAATGACAAGTTGCCACTCAATCCACCCAATGTGGACCATGTGCCAAATGCCACGCCTAAATACGAACCCTATAGTCGCCGCGGTAACAAGCCCTATACGGTTTACGGCGAGTCTTACACTGTGATGAACACAGGCCAAGGTTTTAGTGAAACGGGCCGTGCCTCATGGTACGGTGAAAAATTTCATGGCTATGAGACATCCAATGGCGAACCCTATGACATGTATTCCATGTCAGGTGCTCATAAAACGCTGCCACTGCCAAGTTATGCTCGGATCACTAACTTAGATAACAATAAGCAAGTGATCATTCGTATCAACGATCGCGGGCCATTCCACTCAGACCGTATTCTCGACGTCTCCTACGCTGCCGCCTATAAACTCGGCATGCTCGGCAAAGGAACCGCGCGGATCAAACTCGATGTGGTGTATGTCGGCAGTGTCGCGGCCACTAATTCGGCTATTGCCAGCGCGCAAGATACAGGTAATCATTACATTCAGTTAGTCGCATCGAAAGATAAAGCCAAACTCAATACCATGGCGAAAAATCTGGAGCGAAAATATCAGGTAAAGACCCGTGTACAAGCCGCAAACAATATGTTTAGACTACAGCTCGGCCCCATAGGCCAACCTGAGTTAGCAGAAAAACTGCTCAATAACGTCCAGCAAAATGGGTTTCCTGAGGGCTATATAGTCCATGAGTAATGACTGTTTGCTCGGACCAGAATTGATTTAAAAATAGAGATGAAGGAACCTTCACTAAAACCCACAGTCAGAAAGTGGTACACTGTTGGAGATCTTCTCGAATCCTTTCCATTTAATACAACCAAAAGACGTGCCAAGTTAATGATGAATTTTGTAAAAAGTCCCATTAAAACATTGCTGCTAATTTCCAGTGTGTCTCTCCCCGTTTATGCTGCGCAGCCTATTATTACACCTGATGCACCAGCAGTGGCCGCCAAGGCTTTCGTCTTGATGGATTATAATTCGGGCCAGATTATCGCTGAGAGTAACGCTTATGAAAGCCTTAACCCAGCCAGCCTAACTAAAATGATGACCAGCTATGTCATAGGTCAAGAAATCAAAGCGGGCAATGTCTCGGTCGATGATGATGTGACTATCAGTAAAAATGCCTGGTCTAAAAACTTCTCTGACTCATCGAAGATGTTCATTGAAGTTGGAACTACCGTTAAAGTCGGGGATTTAAACCGCGGTATCATCATCCAATCGGGTAACGATGCGTGTGTAGCTATGGCAGAGCATATCGCTGGCACCGAAGGCGCCTTCGTTGACATGATGAACTCATGGACAAAACAGCTGGGTATGCGTGATAGCTACTTCGAAAACTCCCATGGATTAGACTCAGAAAACCACAAAACAACTGCCTATGATATGGCATTGTTAGGTGCAGCCTTAATCCGCGACGTTCCAGAAGAATACCGCATCTATAGCGAAAAATTTTATACCTTCAACGGTATCAAACAATATAACCGTAATGGTTTGTTGTGGGATAACAGCATGAGCGTGGACGGTATCAAGACAGGCCACACCTCTGGTGCAGGTTACAACTTAGTCGCATCTGCAACCAAAGACGGCATGCGTTTGATTTCTGTGGTTCTGGGTACTCAAAGTGAATCAGCCCGTAAAGCTGAAAGTAAAAAGTTACTGACCTATGGCTTCCGTTTCTTTGAAACTGTCACGCCTTACAAAGCGGGTGATAGCTTCACAACCCAACAAATATGGTACGGTGACAAGAGCACTGTTGATTTAGGCGTCGCAACTGATACACCTATTACGATCAGCCGTGGCCGCGGTAAAGACTTGAAAGCAAACTTCGAATTGACTAAGCCATTAGATGCACCGTTGAAAAAAGGTGAAACTGTAGGCCGTCTATTCTTCCAACTAGATGGTAAAGACATTGCCCAGTTCCCACTGGTGACGTTGCAAGAAGTCAACGAAGGTAGCTGGTTTAGTAAATTAGTCGATTACTTTAAGCAGATGTTTTCTGGATGGTTTAGCTAAGCTAAGTCCCATAAATAAAGCCACCTTAGGGTGGCTTTATTTTTTTGGGGAGTGCATCGCCCTTGAATCGGGTATAATCGCCACCATATATATCCCAATATAGCCGCTAAGAGTACTGAGTATGTTAGACACTAAATTTGATGAACTGATGGATTTCCCTTGCGCATTTCCTTTTAAGGTCGTCGGTGAAGCCCACGAAACGCTAACTGACAAAGTCGTGGCTGTGGTACAAAAACATGCACCGGGTGATTATTCACCTTCGACAAAAACGTCGAGCAAAGGTAGCTATCACTCCATTACTATCCGCGTGACAGTGACCAGCAAAGACCATATCGAAATTTTGTACACTGAACTTGCCGCCATCGAAGGCGTACGCCGCGTACTATAAATATTCCTCAAGGCCATGAAATGTGATCTGTCTTACATTTATGGTCAAGAGGCGTATAATAGCGCCACTCAATTCTAAGGGGAGAGGTTGCCCTTGCAAGACACGACTTTGCACATTCGGCATCTTGGAAAACAAGATTACGAATCAGTGTGGCATGCTATGCAGCACTACACTGACACGCGTAATAGTGAGAGCCCAGATGAGCTGTGGATAGTAGAACACCCACCCGTGTTTACCCAAGGCCAAGCTGGTAAAAGCGAGCATATTTTGAATGCTGGCGATATTCCTGTGATCCAAGTGGACCGTGGTGGCCAAGTCACTTACCACGGCCCTGGACAACTAGTGGTATATCCTCTTCTCGACATAAAACGTAGTAAAGTCGGCGTGCGTCAACTCGTTACTCATATAGAGCAAAGCATTGTCGATATGCTCGCCAAGTACGAAATTAACGCTTATGCCAAGGCCGATGCGCCGGGCGTATATGTGGACGAACGTAAAATTGCCTCCCTCGGATTACGCATCCGTAAAGGCTGTTCATTCCATGGATTAGCCCTTAATGTCGATATGGATTTAGCACCATTTCGCCGCATCAACCCTTGTGGTTATGCCGGTCTTGAAATGGTGCAATGCAAAGCACTTGGCGGACCACAAACCGTGATTGAAGCGGGCGAGCAACTTACTATTACTTTTAGCCAATTACTGGGCTATCAACACCTAGTTCATCATCAAGGATTAGCAGCGTCATGAATAGGCCTGAACGTTTACAACCCGGAGTAAAACTAAGAGATGCCGATAAAGTGTCTCGTATTCCGGTCAAAATCGTCCCATCAGAGCGCGACACTATGTTGCGTAAACCCGATTGGTTACGGGTTAAACTGCCGGCATCGAATCAACGCATTTTAGACATCAAGCAAGCGCTGCGTAAAAATGGCCTGCACTCGGTCTGTGAAGAAGCCTCTTGCCCTAACCTCGCGGAATGCTTCAACCACGGCACAGCAACCTTTATGATTTTGGGTGCGATTTGTACTCGTCGTTGCCCATTCTGCGACGTGGCCCATGGTCGTCCGCTTAAGCCTGATGCTGAAGAGCCAGTTAAATTGGCGCAAACTATCCGCGATATGAAGCTGAAATATGTGGTGATTACCTCTGTAGATCGTGACGATTTACGTGATGGTGGCGCCCAGCATTTTGCCGATTGTATCCGTGAGATCCGCAAACTAAATCCGGACATCAAGATCGAAACCTTAGTGCCTGATTTCCGTGGTCGTATCGATGCTGCCTTAGATATTTTATCGACTGAGCCGCCTGATGTGTTTAACCACAACTTAGAAACGGCGCCCATGCATTATCGTAAAGCGCGCCCAGGTGCGAATTACCAATGGTCGCTCGATCTGCTAAAACGCTTTAAAGAACGTCATCCCAATGTGCCGACTAAATCAGGCCTGATGATGGGACTGGGTGAAACCAACGAAGAGATCGCTCAAGTACTGCGTGATCTGCGTGAACATAAAGTTGAAATGCTGACCTTAGGCCAATACCTACAGCCGTCTAAGTTCCATTTGCCGGTTGAACGTTATGTGCCACCAGCCGAGTTTGATGAGCTTAAAGCCTTAGCCGATGAGTTAGGTTTTACCCATGCAGCCTGTGGCCCATTAGTGCGATCAAGCTACCATGCAGACTTGCAGGCCCAAGGTAAAGAAGTGAAATAACCCTCTTGCTTAGATGCAGAGCTTAGGTGATGTAGATTTCAAGGTTATTAAAATAGAAAAACAGCGCTTAGGTGCTGTTTTTTATTGCCTGTTTTTATGACAGTTGTCTATGACTGTTATTTATGACAAATGATTCGTATAGCTGTCGTTTTTCGACATGAATGCTAATGCTCAGCTTATTCTTGGTTTATCGCTAAATCCATCAAGATAGCATCTTCTTTACCCCCCTCTATCGGGTAGTAACCTTTGCGACGTCCCGATTCAATAAAGCCAGCCTGTTGATATAAAGCACGGGCGCCGAGATTAGACTCTCGCACTTCTAACATAAGCACCACAGCGCCCGATACCTTGGCCGATATCATCACAGCCTTGAGTAATAACTTGCCGTAACCTTTGCCCTGCTGACTCGGTAATAGGCAAATATCCAATAAAGTCACTTCATCGATAATTTGCTGCACTATCGCAAACCCTAAGAGTCCTTCGACGTGATAAGTATCTGAATCCGAAACGACGTCAATATTTGCCTCAGTATTTACATCTACCTCTAAGTTAACACTCAGCTTTAAACCTAGGACACGGTACAAGTGACCAAAACAATCGGCAAGATTCCCCTCACTCATGGGATGGCTATGGGCCAAGGATTCAAGCTGCGCCATTTGGGGAACATCTTCAAGCGTGAGAGCCACAAGCTCAACAGGCAAACCTGCGGTCAATTGTGCTGCGAATGGTGTTGTGAATAGACTATCTACTGGTGGGATGTTCAACGCTGGTATTCCAAAGTATTGGTTATTAATGTATTTACGAGTAGAGCTTAAGACTTGCTTGGCGCTTGGCCGCTAACTTGGTCGCGCCATTGGTAAATCTGCTGCCAGAGCGCGCTTTTAGCCTGCCAACCCACCAATAAATCGGCCAACGGCTCAGACACTAACCATGCGGTACGTGGCCTAACTTTGTGACGTCGCAGATCCCAAACGATCTGTTTACCCGTATGGGGCTCACAGTCAAAATCACATTCGTCACGCTTTATGTCGATAAGCGTTAGCACAGCGTCAATAAGCGGCTCTGCTTCTGGTAACTCACCGTTTTCATCCCAAATCACTAAATAAGGTTTCACCTTAGTGTCGCGCACTCGCCAAGTTGTCACATTCATGGCGGTTAAATAGGCTGATTTATTCATTAAGGTCAGTTTTATTCAATTAAAGTATCGACTCACAATATGCCGCTAGGATAGCAGTTCTGCCATGGCATTGTTACTGCAGCACGGCGAAAGGAGATGATATCTGGCTTTATCGCTTACGAGATTTAACACTCGAAAGTTCAATCGAATTTATAGATTTACAAAATCTAATTTACTCATTTTACATTTAATATCAGAAGATTAGACTAAACACACTCAGTAAGACAATAGAAGGAAAACGCCATGATTAACATAGGTATCAATCAAGCTCACAGAGAAGAAATCGCCGCAGGGCTAAACCAACTATTGGCTGACAGCTACAGTCTTTACCTTAAGACCCATAGCTTTCACTGGAACGTTACTGGCCCAATGTTCACTAGCTTACACTTGCTATTTGAACAGCAGTATACCGAACTTGCCCTTGCGGTCGACCTTATCGCAGAGCGTGTACGTGCATTAGGCGCCAGAGCACTCGGCTCATATTCAGCCTATGCCGCGCTAACCGAGATAAAAGAAGATCAAGGTGTCACTCAAGCCGAAACCATGATCCGCGAACTATTAAGCGATCAGGAGCTAGTAATCCGCAATGCCAGAGCCTTGTATCCGCTGGTAAATCAAGCGAATGATGAGGCGACTGCGGACTTACTCACCCAGCGCATCCAACTGCATGAGAAAAATGCCTGGATGCTACGCAGCTTACTCGCAGAATAATTGCTAAATAGATTATTGCTCTGACCAAAGCAAAAAAGTCGCCAAGTAAACACTTGGCGACTTTTGCCTTTAAAGCTTGATCAAACAGAATAGATTAAAGGTACTTAATCCAAGCCTGAGTGCTGTGCTTTTTATATTCGCTAAATCGCTTAACGGGATAATACAATGCGATGGCTAACACGCCTGCGATCAACCAAACCCATCCTATATTGCTCACGCCAAAGTACTCACCATGGTTTGCGCCAAAGATGAATTTCGCTAAAGTATAAAGCAGTAACAGCATGTACAAATGTAAGATATAGAAGAACATAGGGACTGAGCCAAACACAGATAACCCATGGCCCACTCGCGCTAATCCCCCACCCACTTTCCCATTTGATGCAAAATACCGCTCAAAGGCCACTAAGCAAAAGAACATGCCGCCTAAGGTCACCAGTAAAAAGCTTAATGATGGCGGGTATTTCGTTAAGTTAAATGCCGACATCAAGGTTTCACCCAAATGTGCCCCCGACTGCCAAGGCAAGGTTTCGCCATAAAGGTTAAACCCGCGTAGCACTGCAAAAAGTACCCAACAGCTTATCCCTAACCTCAGCAGTGTTTGCTGGCGCTGCGAGGCTTCAAGCAGATTACTATTCAGTTTTTGGCTGAAAATAGGCCCAGCCACATAACCCAGTAAAATCACGCCCATCCAAGGCAGCGCAGGATAACTCACTTTGATCTTAAGCGCCCCTTCACTGACAAGATATCCGCGGTCGTGCAATAGGGTCCACAGACCGTAAGCCCACTCATTGGGCTGAAAACCAATTGGTGTCAACAGATTATGGCCAAAAACAATCGCAAATCCTAAAAGGGCCATCCAAGGTCTAGGCAGGTTTATCAGTGCAGCGAGCGCTAACATACTCAGACCAATCACCCAAATCACCTGTAACCAAAGGGTGTAATAGCTGAGCATCCAAGAGAGGTTAGAGACGTTAATCACTAAAATTTCCAGCGCGATTAAAAATAGCCCGCGTTTAATCAAAAACATACGTGCTGAACGTGGCTCGCCATGGCTACGATTGGCATAGAGCCATGCAGAAACCCCGGTTAAGAACACAAAGACTGGCGCACAAAAATGGGCGGCAAAGCGACTCACAAAAAGCCCCCAAGAGATCGAACTCAAATCCATAGGATCGCTCACCTGCATGTGAAAGAAAAACCGCTCCCGCACATGGTCGAGTAACATGATAAGCATCACCATGCCGCGCATCATATCGATACTATTAATCCGGGTGCGGCCAATAGAACGACCCCGTTCTTGCTCGGCAAAACCTGAAGATAACGCTGGGTTAGCACTGATATTAGAACTCATAGCTGACACTCACTTTAATGCTACGTGGCTCACCCGGCACCGCCCAAAGAGCGGAATAGCTACTCGCGATGTAATGTTCATCCAGTAAGTTATCCAGATTCACTCCAAGGCTTAAGTTGTCGCTTAAGTGGGTGTTCATAAACAACCCAAGTAACTGATAAGAAGGCAATTGAAAACTAGGATCGGCAGAATCGCCGAGGCGCGAATCCACATAACGCCAGCTAAGCCCTAGATGACCATCAATAGAAAGCCGATTCAAATCCTGTTTCAGAATCACACTCGCGGTATGCTTTGGCACATTCACCAGTGGACTACCTGCAGGAATGAGCACGCCCCAATCAGGATTCAAACTGTCATTGGCGGTACGGGTATTAAGATAGGCATAGGATAATTTTGCTTGTAAATCCTCCGTCAGTTCGGCGGCTAAATCAAGTTCAACCCCGCTACTTTTAGCTTTACCTAAGGTGGCAGAAAAACCAACATTGATAGGATCTGAGGTCAAGATATTGCTCTTTTGAGCATCGAACACGGCTAAACTACCGTTTATAGGAAGATCGTTTAACCAAGTACCATTAAACTTCATCCCCAGTTCAACCGACTGACTCTCTTCCGCTTCGAAGGGCTGACCCGCAAAGTCAGTTCCAGAAAGCGGTAAAAAGCCTTCAGAATAAGAGCTATAGAAACTTAAGACATCGGACCATAAATACACCAGACCCACCTTGGGGCTGACTCGACTATCGGTTTGTTCTGACAGAGTATCTTTCGCGACTTCACTGATATCTTGCTGATAACTATCGAACCTTAGCCCAAGGTGCAACTTCCACTTTTCAGTTAAATCCATTTGATCTTGCAGATAGGTCCCCCACGCCTTTTGAGTCTCGTTATTCTCATACAACAAACTCACCTCTGGCTGAGGCCCACCGTATTGAGGGGCATAGATATCGATGGCGTATTCACCTTTTTTGCCCCGATAACGATACAGTCCCGTCTTCAAATTGTAGTGATAGGCATCGGCACCGAGCAGCAAATTATGACGAATAAACCCCGTATCCACATGACCACTTAACTCTAGACGCAGCGAATTGTCCTCAGAGGCGTAGTCACGATATCTGTGCTGCCTAGTCAGCGTGCGACCATCATCAAATAGCGATTGCCGCCCCTTTGCTAACTCAGCATCAGACGAATAACCCTTCAAGCTAGAGTCTCGGTAGTTATAGCCAGCAGTTAATGACCAATCATCATTTAATTCATAGTCATAGGTCAGCTGATGCCCTGTGGCATTCACCTCCGTTGCGCCATCATTAGGCTCACCTAAATAACGCGAGCGGGGTACGGTATTAATATCGTTATTGAGCACAATAATGCCGCGATCGAATAGCTGTTCCTGCTTGAGATATTCCATTTCATACAGCAAGGAAGCTTTTTCGGAAATCTGCCAACGCACAGACGGCGTAACGATTTTTTTATCGCTAAACACATAATCACGAAAACTATCGTGTTCCTGCCAAGCGCCATTAATCCGAAATGCCAAGTTATCGGTTAAACCTGAGGTCACATCACCTTCTAACCGATATTGGTCGAAACTCCCAGCCGATGCTTTTAAATAACCACTGGTTTCATATTGGGGTTTCTTAGTGACGATATTAACTGTGCCACCGGGCTCCGAGCGGCCATAAAGTGCCGAACCTGGGCCTTTTAAAATCTCGACATAGGCAACGTTTGATAAATCTCTATGACCACTAAAACCTCGGCCACCATTAAAGCCATTGATTAAATACCCCGATGGCATGTTTTCGTTGCCCGGAAAGCCGCGTAGGGAAAAACTATCCCATAAACCACCGCCATTGTTTTGCCGCGCCACACTCGCGGAATAGTCCAGTACATCTTGAAACCGCGTCAGCCCCGCATCTTTTATCAATTGCTCGTCTAACACACTGATCGCTTGAGGAAGTTCAGTTGAGGACACATTGCCACGATAGGCTTGGCGATAGTGGATACTTAAACGTTCAATGTCAGTGTCAAGCACTGCGTCACTCACAGTATCAATAGCTTGTGAACTCGATTGACTGCTTTCTGCGGCCAACAACATTGAAATAGGATTGAGCACAAACAAGGCGCCCAGCAACAGCGCAGTGCGCTTAGGGACATAAAAAGAAGTCATTTTCACTCCGGAAATAAACAGCATCGGCGCCTTAGCTAAGTCAAGGCGCTCAAAGTTAATTAAGATAAATTGAATAAACAGTAACTTATGCTGTTATGGGCGGAGCACGACTATTAAAGAAACGACTAAAAGGTCGCTTAAAGGAAACGGCCTGAAACTCAACCGAAATATAACCCTGTTGAGCGAGTTGGAAATGAAAGGGGGTGCTGGTTAGCGCATGTTGCAACTGGTGCTGATGTAAGCACAGCGAGCAATTGGCCTTAGAGTCTTCACTAGCATGGGAAACACTGTGAACAGCAATGGCAACAGACAATAGCACCAATATGGCAGCAAGCCATATCGCTAGGGTGCGTCTTGTTTGTATCACACTATTCAAACCCTACTTCCTCAGATAATTTGGCAGGCGATTGTATGTTAAGCACTACTAAAGTTGCAAACCGATTTACCTAAGCCGTAGGGCTTAAATGTTACAAGAGGTAACTTATCTCATGAGTCATTAGCTATGCCGTCCATAGACTATTTGCAGTCTGCTACTTTACATAACCCTTTAACACATCATCAATCATGATATTAAGGGATGTTATGCCCGCACCTGTGATATACCAAGCCTCTGGATCCACAAAAATAATGTTCCCCGTCTTCCAAGCGTTAGTTTCACGCAAAAGAGGATTATCAATAGATTGTTTATCCAATACAGGGCTTCGCTCCATCACTGCGGTTCTGTCAACCACGTAAATGATGTCGGGATTGTTTTCAAGAATAAACTCGCTTGATACAGGTTGACCGTGCAGTCCCATCTGCTCTGATAAGCTAGCGGGCTTAACCCCTAGCGCACTGTAAATGAACCCATAGCGTGAACGAATACCTAAAAATCGAAAAGCGCCATTATTATGTAGCACCACCAAGGCTTTTTCTGGCCTGTCTTTAATTACCATTCTGGCGGCTTGGATCTTACTTTCCAGTTCATCCACTTTATGTTTTGCCAAGGTTTGCTTATCGAATAATTTCCCCAGCACCAACAAGTGCTGTTTGACTATATCAAAGTAATCACTGTTGCTGTCTTGATAATCAATATCCAAATGAATGGTTGGTGCCAAATTGGAAAGCGCTTGATAATGACTAGCTTGAACGGATGACATCAGCACCAAATCGGGTTTAAGTGCATAAATACGTTCCATATTGGGTTGAACGATAGCACCTAAATCAACGATATCACTATTGTTGCTGTAGTCTTTCAGGTAGTAAGGAACAAAATCCTTTGGCATACCGACAATGGGAATACCCAACTGTTCGAGATAGTCGACTTCATTCATATCTAGGGCCGCAACACGTACTGGCCGTTTTGTAATAACAGTAGTGCCCAGCTTATGCTCTACCTCTATCGGGGCAAACTCCAACTCAGCCGTTGAAGCACTCGTATCCGATGATGCAAGCTGTACTGATTCGGTTTTATTGTCGCAGGCCAGCAAAAAAGCCGAGCTAAATAACAAAATCGCTATCACTTTAGTACCGCTTTTACATTTCGACGTCACTTGTATTCTCCTTGTAAGTTGAAGTTGAAATAGTTACATACTGTTCCTTGACTCGTTTTCAGCACCTCAAGATCCAGTTCGTACAGTGCTTTTAGCCTTTGTGCTGTGACGACCTCTTCAACGGGTCCAGCGCAGTGCACAACGCCTTGCTTCATGCCGACAATATAGTCGGAGTAGTTCGCCGCAAAATTGATATCGTGAACCACTAACACGACCGTTCGTTTGTAATCGTCACACAGATGGCGAAGTGCCCGCATTATGCTAACGGCATGTTTCATATCCAGATTGTTGAGCGGTTCATCTAACAATAAATAATCCGTTTGCTGCGCAATCGCCATTGCCAGAAAAGCCATTTGGCGTTGTCCGCCGCTAAGTTCATCAATAAATACATTGGCTAATGACTGTAAAGCTAAAAACGACAGCGCTTCATCAATGGCGCGATGATCTTCCTTTGTGAGTGCCCCTTGGTTATAGGGAAAACGACCAAATGCCACTAACTCCCTGACCGTCAGGCGTAAATTGAGGCTGTTAAACTGACGCATAGTTGCCACTTGCTTGGCATAATCCTTCAAGGGAATATTGTGGATAGCAGTACCTTTGAGTAATACCTCGCCCTGCTGGATATTCAGTAACCGACCAATCGACATCAGTAAGGTACTTTTGCCGGCACCGTTGGGGCCGATAAGAGAAGTCATCTGATGTTCGGGAAATTGTGCTGTGACATTTTTTAGCACAGGTTTCGCGCCATAAGACTGATATAAGTTATTGACGGTTATCACACTGCGCTCCGAGGTTTAAGAATTAAGACAAAGAAATAGACGCCACAAAATAGATTAATTAACAGCCCAACACTGGTTTGATAATTAAACAGATGCTCAACGAGCATTTGCGCGATCAGAAAAACCGAGATAGCAACGGCGCATCCTGTTATCAAAGTAAATGAGTGCGACGGATGCCTTGCCAGTGCATAGGCCATGTTCGCGACAAATATCCCCATAAAAGCAGTCGGCCCCACTAAACTGGTTGATATTGCGACCAATACCGCGATAAGACCCAATAGCAGGCGCACCACTTTTTGATAATCAATACCAAGAGAGATAGCTTGCTCCCGCCCCATCAGTAATACATCAAGTACAGCACGCACTCTCCAAGCGGCAATACACACAGCACTGACAAGCACTAAAGAGATAAGCAATTGCTCTGGTTGAGCGCGGTTGAACGACGCTAGGCTATAGCTCTGGAAAATTGAAAATTCACCGGGACTGATAGAATATTGGATTAACTGAGTAAAACTGCCTAACACCACAGTGAGCACTAAGCCCACAAGCAGTAGGAAGAACACATCATGTCGATCTCCACTAAATAGCCAGCGGTGAATCGCCATTGAGTAAAGCAACATCACCACGACTGAGACAAAGAAATTGCTGTTAGCGATGATCAGAATACTGCTGCCCGTCCCTAAGATAAGGATCAACAGTGCCTGCAAAATCAAGTAAACGCCTTCATACCCCATGATAGATGGCGTTAAAATGCGATTTCCGGCTAAGGTCTGAAACAGTATCGAAGAAAACGCAATACAGACACCACCAAGGCAAATAGTGCCCAAACGCACCAATCGATTCGGTATGACATAGTCAAAATCAAAGCCTGAGCCCATCAATAAAAATGTGACTGCCAACATAATAGGCAGCCCCCAGCTCAAAAAACGCCATGCACTGTCTTTCATTTGATTTTCCAAACGATAACTAAAAATATGAGTCCACCTAAACAGCTTGCCGTTAGACCTATAGGAATTTCAAAGGGATACAAAACAAGCCGACCAAGCAAGTCACAGATAATCAGTAGTGTTGCGCCAGCAAAGGCGATAATAGGCAAGGTACGTTTTAAATTATCGCCGTAACGCATAGCGACAAGATTAGGAATAATCAAACCAATAAATGGAATGCTCCCGACTGTGATAACTGTGGTCGCTATGGTCAGGGAAACCAGCACTAACCCTAAGATAACTAGGTTGAAATAACTCAGGCCGAGTGTGGTAGCCAAGCCTTCGCCCATTCCTACAATGGTAAAGCGCTGTGCATAAAGGTAGGTCAGTATGACTACGGGAAGGATCAGATAGATGATTTCGTAGTTACCCTGCACGATTTTTGAAAAATCACCCAGCATCCATCCCTGCATACTTTGCATCATATTGTTTTGATAAGCATAAAGTTCCGCTATCGCACTGAGTACACTGCCAAACATAATCCCAATAATTGGAATGAGCACCGGACTCTTATACCGAATACCACGAATAATCAGAATAAAAGCTAAGCTCGCAAGCAGGCAAAAAACCAAAGCCCCCAACATTCTGGCGGTGACACCCATACTCGGGGCATGAATGATTGAAATTAATATGCCTAGTTTGGCGGCATCAAGCCCGCCACAAGTAGCAGGTTCAACAAACTTGTTTTGCACAATCTGCTGCAATATCACGCCACAGACAGCGAGCCCTACACCTGAGCAAATCAAGGCAAAGAGCCGCGGCAGACGACTCGCAGATAACACCAACCAGACATCATCCGAGAACGTCAGCATCTGCGCCACAGAGGCATACTTTGCGCCTAGCAGCAATGAGGCAAAACAAAGCACAAAAAAGCACGTCAGTGCATAAACCACCTTCACAAGCTGATACTTCCTATACGCAATAAATCTTGTACTAATCTGCAGCCGCTATGAGGTTTTCATATCGGCGCGCTATGTTTGAGCCTTATCGGATCCCCCTGCCTTTTGGGCATGGGTAACGGCAATACCCGCTAACACTAAGTCACGTTTTCGCTCCCACCATCTGCGTGCGCCCACCTTCATGATGTCTACCATCGCATTTATCTGCTCAGCTTTATCAGGGAGCTTGGTGGCTTCATCTTCCCAAATTGCGATAATTCGCTCTTTACGTGTCCGGCCATCTGCTTCTGGTTTAGTGGTTGACCACCATCCCAAAAAGCACTCCCCCACCATGTCAACTAAGATATCAACGGCAAGCACAGCCTCATCGAGGGAGAAGCCTTTGCGTTGCAGCTTTTCGACCGATTCAGCAAAAGAACGTCTACCCGATGACGGCGTAACACTGGCCTGATGGATAGATTCAGCGAGGCCAGGATGACGCTCATAGAGTGCCCAAATGGCATCGGTCAATATGATCAATTCGCTCCGCCAATCGGTGGCTGCTGGCGCTCGCCAGTCCAGCTCATTAATTGCAAGCTCAGCGGCAATGAAGATAACGTCATTTCGACCTGCTACGTGATGGTAGAGGGACGAATGATCGACCTTTAAATGCGCCGCTATAGCTGGGATAGTCGCTTGATCAACCCCAATCTCCAACGCAGCTCTGGCGATAGCCTCACGGGAAATACGGCTAGGTCTGCCACGCTGGCGTTTTTGAGTGGGTTGATCCGGTACTTGTGTCATATCGATAAGGTTTCCAAGGCAAAAATGCCATTCTAACCGCTCTTGCTACCCGCTGCATGGCAATACCCAATACAGCGGGTAGAAGCTAGCCGCTAAAACTTCGCCCTAACGCCTACACCTATTTCTCGAGGTTCAAGTAAATATGCATCCACGCCTCCGGTACTTCTGTCAGCCATTTTTGCCACGGGTGCACGTTCATCCAGCAAATTGCGTGCATAAACAAAGGCTTCAAAATATTGGTTGATTTGATAGGAAGAATTCAGGTTTACCGTAGTGTAAGATCCCACTCTTAACTCAGGCTCATTGGTATCCGTTGAAAAGTATCCATCCGTATGGCGCACATCACCGCTCACTTTGATAGTGTCTGTGATTGAATAGTCAAACCCTATATTGAACATATATCCCGGCGCTTTACTAAACTTGTTGCCGACAAACTCCTCACCACGGTAGTCATTAAATTCACTTATCTCAGTTTCAAGTAAACCCAGCCCACCATATAGGCTAAAACTATCGGCTACTTTAAAGTTCCAATCTAATTCAATCCCATAGCTTTGCGCTTCATCGGCATTAATAATGACAGAACCAAAGGGACGTCCATCGAGGTAGTCAGTAACTGAACGTTGTGAATCCTTAAAGCGGGTGTAGAAGAGATTGCTATTTATGATTAAGCGTTGTTCAAGCAGATCGATACGGGTAAAAAGTTCATAGTTCCATGCCGACTCGGCATCAAAGGTATAATATTCGCCGCCGCGGAAGTTAATACCTGTGCCCCCAGGAATATTGCCTTCACTGATCATCGCGCCGATTAAGACGTTATCTGTCAGATCATAGGACAGGGCAACTTTAGGTAATAAAGCCGTAAACGTCTCTTCATATTGATGGCGCACACCTGGAATGTAGCTGGCAATACCATCGTGGCTAATTTCATCAGACTGATAACGAAGAGCGCTGGTGAATGCCCACTTGGGTGAGAAGCGCCATATGACTTCACCGTAGGGGGCAAAACTGGTATGTCTCAGGTCGGCGTCGGCATTACCAAATACGTTATTCAGCTTGTTATTCGTTTTATCATCCCAGTAGAATACACCGGCAACCCCACTAAACTCTGAACTCTTGTCACCAAAGTTCAGCCTTATATCATTCGAAAAGTTTTCATTATCTCGTTTTGCGATCCCTTGATAAGGTGCTGCGAACCGATAATCAAACTGCCCTTCTGAATACTGCAGTTGGTTATGCAACTTCATCCCATTGTCGAACACATATTCAAGATCAAAAATTCCAACATGATTGCTGACTTCTTGATTATCCTGAAAAATTGAACGATTTTCTAAGTCATCATAGGGTTCTGATACCACCTCATTTCTGGGACGTTTAGCCTCAGTGGAGGAATAAGTCAGCATGGCAGAAAAGTTGCTGTATTTTTCGGGTTCCCATAGCAACTTCGCCCGTAGATTTTGGTTTTTAAACTCAAAATCCAAATCATGGGCAGTAAATTCTGGATTAACGTAATCAACAAAAGTATCTCTAGCACTGTAATCTGCGCTAATTCTTGCGGCAAAGTCATTACTGAGCGCACCGGACGCCATGACCGACAAGCGCTGCTTATTCCGACTGCCATAAAGTGCTTGCGCTGCAAATTCTGGCGTATAAGTGGGGTTATGGGTATGGATAACTACAGCGCCAGCAATACTGTTGGCTCCTTGACTGGTCGTTTGCGGACCACGGTAGACTTCAATAGACGACACATCCCACACGCCTGCGGCGCCTAAATCCAGTTCTGCGGGGCTCAGATATTTACCATCCACACTGATAGTTGCACCCGGCACAGGCTTAGATAAGTAGGCATTACCCGCTGCAACAGGCCCTTTAGTATCCGTACCGCGGATAATGGGCGCATCGGTATTTCCGGCATAAATTAAGTTTGGCGTACCGCCGAGAATTTCAGAAATCGTTGATTGGTCGGCATTTTTCCTCAACTGTTCTTCAGTGATCACTGTCACTAAGCTAGCCGTTTCCTTCAGCGTGCGCTCGATTTTCTGACCGTAAACTGTGATGACTTCAATATTTCCCGCTGCATCTTGTTGCTTGGATTGCTTATCTGGAGCAGTTCCACTGTCAGCAATAGTTGAGCCTGAAATAGCGCTAAGCCCCAGCGCAAGAGAACCGATAACCCACTTTGATTGTGGGTAAAACTTACCAAATCGGGGCATGTGTAATAACTCCTTATACGAAAGATTTGTTGCCAATGAGAATAGTTATCAATTATATTATCGCCGTTCAAAACATTTATCAACACTGTGTTGATAAATAAAAATGACCGCTTAATATGGTCGCCATCTCATGGTGGTTCAATTTTTATGAAACAAGGAATTTGGCTCGTGGATGTTCATTTGCCCATAAACTCTGGCACTCAGACTATTTTTTACTCTGCAATATCAAGACTTCATCGCTTCATTGGCCTTGTGTTAATCACACTTTCCAGACCGAAGCCCAGCCTGTTCCACTTCGATTTTTTAGGTGAACATTAAAATGCAGCGACTTTTCAGTCCCACTTCAACATTAGCCTTCGCCCTACGTCCGGCGATTCCCGCACTCACTTTCGGAATGCTGCTAGCGGCAGGTGCTGGCGTGATGGCACTAAGTGCACTCTGGTGCGTAATACAGCTTATTGCTGGCCATCACTCGCTATGGTTAGCGGGGGCGCTCATATTTGGGGTCGCATCAGCGTTGCTATCAGCTGGCGCATCTTGGGTTAACCACAATGCTGAGGCGCAATTTTCTGGAAGATTAAGACGTCATGTTGCAGCGCATCTTGTCAGGCTGCCACCAAGTACTTTGGCAAAATATAAGGGCGAAAAGTTAAAGCGATTAATGGTCGATGACATAGTGTCATTGCATCATATGATCGCGCATTTACCCTCAGAGTTAGCGACCTTTATCATTGTCCCTGCCATCACTATTGGTTTGCTGATCTTAAGTGCGGGCTTAGTGGCATTACTTGCCCTTATCCCAGGCCTAGTCGCAGCGCTTTTCTATTTGGTGGTGATCCCAAGGCTTGCTGCAAAACAGGGTGAAGCACGAGTTAATGTGATGGGAAATATCACTGCAGCAGTAGATGACTACGCCCGTGGTGCGCCTGTATTTCGCATTTATGGCGCACAAACGGGTGCTATGGCCGATTACCAAAAGGCAACGACACATTTTATTGGGGATATTCTTGAGCGGGTAAGCAAGGTATCCACTTCAGTCGCCGTGGCCACATCACTACTGCAG
The DNA here is from genome assembly GCF_025653985.1 of Shewanella sp. SM69. NCBI lineage: Bacteria > Pseudomonadati > Pseudomonadota > Gammaproteobacteria > Alteromonadales > Shewanellaceae > Shewanella > Shewanella sp. SM69. The sequence continues at coordinate 31,036 of NZ_JAKKRV010000003.1, read as the reverse complement.
GCTGTCTGTACTTTTGCCATTGTCTATGCCATCGGATATGAATGGCCGCCAGAAAACCTTGCTGCGGCCTTATTCTTCAGTCTGGCCATAGTCACGCCAGCCCTAAAGCTCGGGCATGGGCTTGATTATCTTGCCACGGGCCGCGCTGCCGCTCAGCGGCTAACGGATTTTCTTGAGCAGTCGAGAGTTCCTGTTGGTAACGGCAATATTGAGCTTAATGCAAATATGCCGCTCACCCTCACGAATGTTGTGCCTTCACTGTCTACAAGCAATCAATCTGTGCCCATTAACTATCAATTTAGGTCTGGCAGAGTGACAGCAGTTACAGGGATCAGTGGTGTTGGTAAATCCACATTACTGCGCTTATTAGCTGGCATGGAGCCGCTACATGCCGGAGATATTCGACTCGCTGGTATGGTACTCAAAGAGATGGATGAAACCTCGATTAATCGCGCGATCATGCTATTGCCGCAAAGTGCGGGACTACTGGCAACCTCCATCGCCGACAATCTCGCGCTCACCGCACCTTGTGCCACGGATGACGATTACTTAGCAGCATTACACTGCGCGCAATTGGATAAATCCTTAAATACTCATGCAAGCACACTGTCTGGCGGTGAAATACAACGCGTTAATCTTGCCCGTGTGTTTCTTTCACCCGCTCGCGTGATATTGCTTGATGAACCTACATCGGCCCTAGACAGCGAAACGGCATTTAACGTGCTCACAGCACTAAGCCATCACGCAAAAACAAACCACAAAACGATTGTGATGGTCACCCATGACTTAACGCTTTCTGAGCTGGCGGATGACAAGCTCACACTCAAGCATCATCACATAGAAGGAGAAGGCCAATGATAAATCGTCCCCAAGATTACGCAGCCATAAAACACTTAATACCTGTTGCCTTCGGTTGGGCTGTGGCGGCCATATTGGAAGCGGCATGCTACATTCAACTGGCTTTAGCCATTATTGAGCAGCAATCACCACAAAAAGTGCTATCCATTGCCGCGATAACCATACTCACCACTATACTGGCTTCGCGTTCAGGTTTTTGGGCTGGCGCACGGCTAGCCAATGCGCTCTACAGTGCATTAGGCACGACCATGCAACAAGCGAAACTCTCTTGGTTTACACCGAGTGTCAGGACACTACTCATAGAAACTGTCTCTCGGAGTATTCCTGGCTTTATGAGTATTCCGGCACATCAATTTCAGGTATTTATTCATGCACCGCTTATTCCGCTCTGCATTACCTTTGGCATAGGATTGATCGGTGGCATGCCACTGGTACTGATGTTGGCTAGCTTGTTGCTCGTGTCATTTGTGATTCAGAGTATGGCGCAACGAGCCCTTGCCCGCGCAGATATGGACCGAAACAACACTGAATTGGCAGCAGATCAGTCAACCCTTGAACTGATCGACCACTTAGAGTTACTGCGTACAGCAGCAGGATATAGCGGCGCAACAACACGGTTAGAGCAAAACTGGCAAACACAAGAAATCGCATTAGAACGAACTAATCGCGCCGCTGCTATAGCAACATTACTGTCGGCTATCGCCAGCTTTTTACCTATTGCAGGCATGGCACTCTATCTGGTGCTATCCGGTATAAACAATACGCCAATGTTGCTCGCAGTCTTGATGTTGACCATGCGCGCGGCGGCGCCACTTGAGACTCTCGCCGTGGCGGCAATAGGCATTAATGATCAGTTAGCGGCTATTAAACACTATCGACAAGCGACTCATGCACCAACGCTCAAAGAGCCAAGCCAAGCGCAACAAAAGACACCGAACAATCATACAATCGAACTGAATAACGTAACATTTCCCCCTGCGGTGCAAAATATCAATGCCACTATCGAATCAGGTGAACGCGTGCTGATTTGTGGCCCGAGCGGTTCAGGTAAAACCAGCTTACTTAAGCTATTGATGCGCTTTGATGATCCCACCCTAGGCCTGATCACTTTGGGCAAGGTGCCGCTCACGTCAGTTCCCGCAACTGAACTTGCCCGCTTTTTCGCCTATGTGCCGCAGGATCCACTCATCTTTATAGGCACCATTGCCAGTAACATTCGTATTGGTAACCCTGATGCCGACGATCAAGCCGTAGATAAAGCGGCACGCCAAGTGGCTCTGGATGAAGTATTAGACAGATCAGAACTGGGCATTTACCAAGAAGTCGGCCTGCAAGGCGCAGGGTTATCGGGAGGGGAACGCCAAAGGCTTGCCTTAGCACGAGCGCTTATCAAAAATGCGCCGATTCTGATAATGGATGAGGCCACCTCGGCATTGGATGAAGAGACAGAAAAGCGTGTAGCCAAGGCTATTTGCGAACAGAGTTGTACATTGGTTTTAGTTTCGCATCGAAACCAATCACTTTGGCAGCCAACCAAGATAATAGAATTTCATCAATCAGTTGCCTCAAAGTAGGATCGGCTTTCTACGCATTAAAAAACTGAATTACAGATGTCTTACACAGATTATAGTGATTAATTTGTCGTTACTGACCACATCTCAATGAGTTATATACTGCAGCCGAAATGACATGAATCATTTCGACTGCAGTTATTATTCGTGCAAAGAAGATGAGCATTACTGTAGAACCGACCAAGCCTTGTTGGCATAACGCTCACTGAATCAAAGCATAAATACTCGAGCTTCCTCTCGCTTTTGAGCTTTAAAATCCCTCAAATTATCAGCTACCCGTTAATAAACTAGTAACCATATTTTGCGACAGGGTGCCAATTTTTATTAACATCCTCTTCAATAAACTTTTGTTTTTCTTTGATTAAATCCGATTCAACTAACCCTATCGCTTGATGGGCCTTTTCCTTAGTACTGATATCTGGATAACTAACTTGAGTCACGTTAAGTTGCTTCAATATTCCAGCGAGCAGATGACGTGCTTCGTTCGCTTGTTCGATAGCTTTATCTAAAAGCTGCTTACCTTCTTGTGGATTATGTGCATACAAACCATGTGAAGACATGGCAAAGTCCCAGCGCCACTGACTGTGTCGTATCGCCATAATGGGCTCATTCATATTCTCCCATTTAGCACCTGCATCCCATGCCGCTTTGGCTTCATAGTGGGCCTTGACGAGCAGAGCTTCAACTTCGCGGGCTTTGGTCTCAATCGTTAATTTATTAGCCGCGAGCTTGGTTTCAATTTTGGTTTTACTGCTATGGCAGCCACTGCAACTGTTATCAAAATGCGGTAAGGCTTTATCAACTTTATGGCTAGTAAATTCAACACCTTTTGCATCCTGCTGGGTAGGCATATGGCAGGTAATGCAAGTGACACCGACTTCGGCATGTTTACTGCGACTCCAGTGTTCAAACTCAGGATGACGTGCTTTGAGTATGGGGGTTTTCGAAAGAGGATGGATCCATTCGAAGAAGCGGCGAGTGTCATAATATTTTTCAATATCATCTGCGGTGCTGCCAAAAATCCAGGGAATATTAACAACATTACTTTTTTCCGGACGAAAATAGTAAGTGACATGACATTGACCACATACCTGCGCACCTTGCATATCGGTATCTTGTTTATCGAATGGCAGGTGAATTTTAGCCATAGCCTCTTGGGCATGGGGACGAGGTAAAGTTAACTTATTAGTGCCAGATTCATGGCAATCACTGCAATACACTACGCTTTGGATCTCTTTGCCCAGATCGGTAAAGTTTTTAGCGGAGTATCCTTCAAATCCCAGTTGTTCAATCAATCTAGGGGCATCCGGTGTCTTGCAGGTCCAACAACTGGCGGATAATCCTTTCTCTCCTGCTTTAGGGGGGACACCTGTACGTAAAGTATGCGTCACATCAGCAACGGCAAAATGGTGCCCACGTGGGCTATGGTACTCTTTGGCATAGGAAGATCCTGCCCAGAGTATGATGCTGGCGGGATAATTGGCGAGCATATCCTCGCGTTCAACTTGTTCAGAGGTGGCTTGCCAAGATTGATATTGGTTAGGATATTTTTGTTGATTGCTAGTATCGGAAGCCGCTACAGATGCACATGTAGTTATGACGAGCAAGCAAATCATTTTTAGCAATATAACTGTTTTTAAATAAATTTTCACTTTGTATCCTTTTGTCCTAACATCAATATTAACCTGGGCGCCCATCGATACGGGGGCGAGAAAGTATCGGCAAGTAATGCCATACAAACAGTGCAAATGCGATAAACCAGCAACTGCCAGCCAACCATAACCAGACTTGGGTGTGGGCCGGAAACCAGATGGGCATTAATGCCCTGAGCAGTGCCGCTAATGGTAGGCAGATAAATGCCAAGATCATTTTCGGGCCCTCATAAATATTTCGACTTGTGTGCCCGAGTGACACTCTGGAAATCATCGAAAGACACAGGGTAGCCATACAACCAATAGCAAATAGGTGAAGCAGACTGCGATAGGCATATTCATTATCGAGATACCAACTCATGGCTAACAGGCTGAGTGGCAACATTAAATAGGCAAGATGCAAGGACCACAGCATAGGTTCTTTCAGTGTTTTATGGGGTAACCAGCGTGCAAATCGGACCAGCTGCAAGAGCCCTGCAATGAGCAGTAAGCCTCGCTCGACTTCCAGAGGTATAAGGTGGATGAGTGATTGAATGACGAGCAAGATCATTGTCAGGATCAGCGGGTATTCAATCCAAGTTAAGGGTTCTGCTTTGGTGGCCTTAATGCGCATCGCGGTAAAGAATGGAATGACACGCCCACCGACTATGGTGATAAGTAAGGCTAACCACCATAACATCGCCTGCCAGATCTGGTTGGCAAGGATAAAATCGCGTTCAAATAAAGCGTAATAGCTGACATTGTTAATCACGAGTGCGGCAAACAACATGAGCGGAAAACCAATATTGCGCCATTGCTTCACCTTATAAATGCAGCGCCATAGAGTAAGGCTTGCCATACCAAGGAACAAGGAATCAAACAAGGCGGGCAAAATGAGCGGAACTTGCATTGGGAGTAAGAGTAATAATCGTGCCAATAGCCAGCAGCTAAAGGTCAATGCGAGTGGCCATCCCTTTAATGTGGGTTGGTTGGTCCAATTTTGAACGGCAGTCAGCAAAAATCCACACACAATTGCCATAGCGAAACCGAACAGCATTTCATGTGGATGCCACCATAGCGGCAGTATCTTGCTCCAAAAGGATGAAGGGAAAAAGCTATATTGGGGAGTAAACCAAGTTAATAGCCACAAAGGGATATATAGCGCAGCTAATATGGCTCCCCCAAGGAAAAAAGGTCTAAAGCCTAAGCGCCATAACGCGTGAGTACGTTCGGTTTGTGTAGGATCATCAATATTTAGCATAGTTGTTAGCCGAGTTGCAGAACGATGATGAACACACTTAAGATGCATTCAATATAGCCCTTATGTTGTACTGTTATGACCTTCAATTCAAACTAAATCTTAGATTTTGGAACTAAGATCCCAAAGATGAACAAAAAATAAAGTGTCGTGGAATACTCATATCTGACAGACAAAAGTTCAATGCGGACTTTTACACAGGTAACGGCACAAACAGTCACACATTGGAAAATTTTAGATGGGGTAACTCGCTTTAGCGTCGATTATCAAGCTAAAAACTGGCGGATTAGTGACTTAGCCAACAACCTATTTGATGAACAAGCATTGACAGTAAATAGCCTACAAGCCGCAGTTATGTGGAGGGTTACAACAAAAAAATGGAAATAGTACCGGCAATTTGTAGCGTTAAAAAATGGCGAGTTATTCAATCCAAGCAAAATCATTTTTTACGTTTTATTCGACACAAAATAAAACGGCTCGCATATTTCTATGCAAGCCGTTGTTTTATTTGGCAGGGGTGGCAGGACTCGAACCCGCAACCATCGGTTTTGGAGACCGCTGTTCTACCAATTGGAACTACACCCCTGTTGACGTGGGGCATTATGCTAAAAGCACTTCCAAAGGTAAAGTACTTTTTATGGCAAAACTCATTAACTGAAGGTTTTTCAAACAAGTTAGGCTATTGCTGTTGATTTAACTGCCACTGAGATTAAAAAGCCATCGCATATTAGCTTAATGACGTAGTAGATACTTAGTTTAGAGCCCATAGGTTAATAGTAACTCGACTAAATGATCCCACAACAAATCAGTTTGATGACGTCGAATAAGTGTGCCGTTTCGGCCATTTTGAGGTGCTTAAGGGTTAAAGACGCGCATTTATCGAAAAAAGATCTGAGTTCGATTTATAAAATCGGCGTTTTATAGTATAAGCATCGTCAATTTCATACACTGCTCGACGGAACCACTCATGTCTGACAAATTTTTCTTCAAGGGTCGTAAAACCCCTAAGCCAAAGCACGAAAGCTATGGCTACAACACTAAGCGTGCCGCTAAACCGGGTACAGAAGCATTACCATTACAATTAATTGTTGCCGACGAAGCGCGTAAACTCGAAGTTGCCGCGATTGTTGCCGAACACCAGCTGTTCGCCAATATCGAAGTCAATGCCGACGTCGCTGAAGATATTGTTGAATTAGAAGGTTTATTAAATAAGCCTAAGACCACGACTTTCGAGAAAAAACCGAATCGTAACGAGCCTTGCGTTTGTGGTAGCGGTCAAAAATTCAAGAAGTGCTGCGGCAAGTAAACGCTTTCATCAGCGTGATATAGATAGGGACTTTTGCTGTAACGCTTTTTTGCGTCGGGAATAGCCCCTTTTCTCCCCTCTTTTTAGTTTCTCTCACCAAAGCCAATTAATCTTCCAACTTTGAGATAAAAATCCGCTGCAAATCGTTATTCCATAGCTGAATAATTTTGCGGGTCTTTTCTTTATTCCAAAAACATTTACCAAATAAAATCAAACCAGCGCCTTCAAAGCAGCGTTTATCTTCTATTTCAAATTGCACTAATAATGGTTGCTTTATCCCATCGATAGGAATGCCGATATCTTTGCTGTCGGCGGGGTTAAGCCAACTCATCGTCGGGTCAGTGTGGGATATCGTGCCCCAATACATGTGGGGTTTATTGTCGCTTGGGTCCGCATCGGCAAAATTGACAAACAGGTTCTTCGCCCGCCAACGGTATTTTCGCTCAGCGTCTGTGTATACCCAGAGATCCGATTTTGCTAAATCTGTACCGCGCAATAAACTGTGGAGTAACTTTTCGAGCCCTTGGCTAGGCACTCGTTTTTCAGTGGTATGTTCAGCGGTGTTAACTTGGTAGCCTGTTTTCGACTCTTGTATTCGATCATCCACTGAGGATGCAATAGACACTTTAGATGACTCAGGCATAGAGGACAATTTAGGCGTTGGCTCAGTCTTGCTACTTAATACCTGTGCAGTCGAAACTTTGTTTGCAGGCGTATGGCGACGAGGTTTACGGCTAAAGTCGATCATTAAGGCATCGGCGTCCACCAGCTGTTGCTGCACTTCAATGGCATCTTGCTCCTCACGGGACTTTTGTGCCGAAGGTTTAAATTCAATACAATCGGCTTGGTGATATCGCGAGCCAAAACAAGCGGCTTTACCGTCCTTTGAGGCTTTACGGAAATATGCTTTACCACCGCAGGCGGGGCAAATTAACCATTGCCGCAAACGCTCGATATCCTCATCGGGTAATTGTTGAAACTTAAAAACACTATAAGTCGTTCTCGCAATTAAATGATCCTCTGTTTCGAGTTCACAAATAGCATCTAACATAGTGTTCTCCTTTATTTTCGACTGCTGGCAATACCGCTATCTATGCCCAAGCATTAATCCAAAAAGTGATAACACTTAACAGAAGCAAGATGCCAAGTACGCGATAAATCAAACCTAAAGTACTGGTGCCTTGTGAGCTCGCATCCGAATGTAATGACATGATTTTAACTTTTGCGGCATCTTGGGTTTTGTGTTTCATTCTGCATCCTTAAAATATTTCGCCAATGGCACTATCAAACTTGAAGGAATTAATAATGCGGCTTTTGCGGCACTCGATGCATGATAAAAGGGTGTCAGTTGAGTGATTAACGCGTTGAAGCATTTGAGTGCGGCCAAGGCATCGGCGGCGGCATAATGAATTTGCGCACTGGATAACGGCACGTGCTGCCAATTCGATAAGGTGACTTTTTTAGGTTTGTCGATACGAACACCCAAAAGCGCCGCAACTAACTGGCGCGTCCCCATTTCCTTCTCCGCTCCAAGTTGAGCCAGTGCCCAATTTAAATCTAATGTTGAAGCGACATTAATGCCCCATTGTCGCCTGAGAGCATGTGCATCACTGCGTAAACCAACCCCGACTTTGAGTATGGTTTCATCTTCTAATAAGGCTTTTAACTGGGTGAATTGCTCACCCAAAATGGCATGCTGAAATAAATAACAGGTATCCACTGTCGCGATTTGAATAAGACTCAAGGGATGTTGCACGCCGCGCTCAAAGCTTGCACGGGTTTCAGTATCAAAACCTAAGACTTGCTCAGCCTGTAATAGTGCTAATACTGTATTAAACTCCGACGGCTCAACTACCTCGATGCGGACATGTTGAAATTCAAAAGCTGCTAACGCTGCAAGTTCAATATCATCAATACGTGTAGTCAAAGCGATACGTTGCTGCAGCCACAAATATGCCCACTGACGCTGCGCTTGAAGTTGAGTTTTAATCGCATTTTCAGCCTCGGCCGATACCCGCTCACTTTTCAGCGGCTCAGTCGAGGCATTGAGGTTATCAAGATAAGCTGTGCCAGCAGCATCCATTACCGCCATTAACCCATCGGCATCTTTGCCAAACTCTTTACGTAACCAAGCCAGCTTACTCGGGGAGACACAGTACTTCATTAACTTCATCGTGCTCATCCTTGATGGTTGATGCGCGCAGCTAGTTAACTACGCAATTTCTGTATTCCTTTCATCGCAATAAGTGCAACAGCGCCAGCAACGACACCAAATAAGCCATTAAGAATACTTGGCGTCAGCACAGCAAATACAGGTCCAACAACACCAATGGCAGCAACCGCTTGTTCAGCATGGTGGATTTGCTCGCCGACTAGGTGTAGGCCATGAGTTAAAATCCCACCGCCCACCATAAACATGGCTGCCGTGCCAATAATCGTTAAACTTTTCATTAATACGGGAGCTGCGCTCAATAAACCAAAACCTAATTTACGGTTCATTTGAGTTAATACAGAAGCGCCTTCACGTTGGCTCAAGTACAAACCCGCATCATCCATTTTCACAATTGCCGCCACTAAGCCATACACGCCTATGGTCATGACTATCCCAATGACAGCTAACGTAAAAAACTGTGTCGATAGGGATTTGTCCGCAACGATACCAAGGGTAATGGCAATAATTTCCGCCGATAACACAAAGTCGGTACGAATCGCCCCTTTGACTTTTTCGGCCTCGTAGGCGGCGAAATCTTTAATCTCAGGTAACTCATTCTCTACTTGGGTTTCGTGTTGTTGCTGGCCTTTTCTATGGCTATAGCTGTGATGCAGTTTTTCAAACCCTTCGTAACATAAAAACAGTCCACCAAACATTAATAAAGGGGTGACAGCCCAGGGAATAAAAGCGCTGATAAGCATTGCTGCTGGCACTAAAATCAACTTATTACGGAATGATCCCTTGGCCACCGCCCACACTACGGGTAATTCACGATCGGCGCTTACGCCCGTCACTTGCTGGGCATTGAGGGCTAAATCATCCCCCAGTACACCCGCGGTTTTCTTTGCCGCTACTTTACTCATTACCGCTACGTCATCCAAAATCGATGCGATATCGTCGAGTAAGGTTAATAAACTCGCGCCTGCCATGCTAAATCCCTCTACAAATCATCTATAAACCATTCTGCTTTTGCCATAGTAGCTTAGTTAGATTAGTTGCGTATAGCGAAATGCTTTCCAACTTAACTGCTTAAGTTACTTACGTTATTGGGACTGGTTGCTAATGTGAAAATGCCAGCAATCTAGATCACACCCACGGTGGAATTGCGCCACATTATTTATCGGAAAAGAGTATACTAAGCCCAGAATTTTTTACTCATTTGCCGTTACAGGATGTCAACATGACTCAAGATGAAATGAAAAAAGCTGCCGGTTGGGCCGCACTTAAGTACGTTGAAAAAGACAGCATTGTTGGTGTTGGTACGGGTTCGACTGTGAATCACTTTATCGATGCACTGGCGACCATGAAAGCCGATATCGAAGGCGCAGTCTCTAGCTCTGAGGCATCAACTCAGAAAATGAAAGCGCTGGGTATTCCCGTTTATGACTTAAACAGCGTCGATCGTTTATCTGTCTATGTGGACGGTGCCGATGAAATCAACGACCGCATGGATATGATTAAAGGCGGCGGCGCGGCATTAACTCGCGAGAAAATTGTCGCGGCAGTGGCTGAGAAGTTTATCTGTATCGTGGATAACACTAAGCAAGTCGACATACTAGGCGAATTTCCACTACCCGTAGAAGTCATTCCGATGGCACGCTCTTATGTGGCGCGTCAACTTGTTAAACTTGGCGGCGATCCTGTGTACCGTGAAGGCGTTGTGACCGATAACGGCAATGTGATCCTCGATGTGTACAATCTTAAGATCCTTAATCCAAAAGAATTAGAAAGTCAGATCAATGAAATAGTCGGTGTAGTGACTAACGGTCTGTTTGCCAAACGCGGTGCGGATGTGTTACTCGTTGGCACCCCTGATGGCGTAAAAACCTTTACCGCCAAATAAGTTAAGCGTAAAAATCCTATCACAGTCACAAGGCTGCTGATTGTAAAAATGCACAATAAAAAATACGCTGTAAAAATGCCAGCCACTTTTTCAAAGGGCTGGCATTTTTTATGGTTCTTTTTATAGCTCTTTTTTATAGTTCAATGTTATCTGACTCAGCTGCCCATCGCAGACAGCTTATATCAAACGCTGGCTTACCAAGCTCTGGCAACTAGACCTTTTAAGTAGAATCCTTCTGGGAAGGCGCTACCGATAGGGTGATCGCTCGCTTGGCTTAAGCGTTCAATAAACTGGATTTCACGTTTCGCATCGAGCGCGGCATCGGCCACGATTTTTTGGAACAGATCCGCAGGCATTAATCCTGAGCAAGAGAAGGTCAATAACACGCCGCCCGGATTCAACAACTGCAATGCAATCATATTGATGTCTTTATAACCACGGCAAGCCCCGTTTAACTGTGCCTTGTTATCGGCAAACTTAGGCGGGTCGAGCACAATCACATCAAAGGTTTTGCCTTCATCACGATATTGGCGCAACAACTTGAACACATCGGCTTCGTTGTAATGCACATTGCCATCACTCAAACCGTTCACTTGCATATTGAGGCGCGCTGTCGCCAAGGCGAGAGAAGACACATCGACGTTTTCAATACTGGCAGCACCTGCTTTCGCGGCGTACAAACCAAAGGTGCCTGTGTAGCAGAAACAGTTCAATACCGATTTATCTTTCACGAAACGGGCGGCAATGGCGCGGTTATCACGTTGATCGAGATAGAAACCTGTTTTATGGCCTTTAATCACATCGACAGCGATCTTAATGCCGTTCTCTTCGATAATCACTGGCATTTCAGGCAGAGTGCCGTGCAGTAAACCGGTAACTGGCAGCAGGCCTTCTTTCTTACGGGAATCCACATCGGAACGCTCATAAATAGCGCAATCAGGATATTGCTCAGCCAATAGCTCGACTAAGGTATCGCGCCATAAATCAGCACCTGTGCTCAGTAACTGACACACCAACACATTGGCATATCTGTCGATGGTGATCCCAGGTAAACCATCGGACTCAGCAGCCACTAAACGGTAACCCGTTAAGCCTTGCTCGCGAATTAGATCGTTACGGCCGATTTGCGCCCGCTGTAAACGTCTGGCAAAAAACGCGCGATCAATTTCTTCTTCGCGATCGAAAGTCCAAATCCGCACTTGAATTTGCGACTCAGGCGACCAAGCACCACGACCTAACCAATGACCATCATGCGCGACCACATCGACTGTCTCACCCGCTTCAGGTTTTCCCTTAATGTTATGAATAGCATTGGAAAATACCCAAGGATGGCGACGCTCGAGTGACTTCTCGCGGCCGGGTTTAAGTTTGATTCTGATAGCCATAGTTGCCTTTAAAAATAGGGCCGCCACTAAAAAAGGGCTGCTGTCTAAAAATGGGAAACGGATGATATACCCAATGCCACCTAAGTGCGAGTACCGAACACGCCGAAGCGCTTATTTACCATCATCCACGGGTGGCCGATCATACCTTATTTTAACGGTTAATTCTGAATGATATTCATGCGAAATGATGTTGGAATGGTTAATGAAATAACGTTAACAAAACCGTAGCGAGAAGATGCCTGCGCGATAAAGACAACTGACATGATTTGAAATAAGACGAATTAATCAGTGAACACGAGAACTTAGCTACGTAGCGCTAACTCAACAATGACGGGCGCATGGTCAGTACTGTAGGCGTCGCGTTCATATTCAGGTCTGATTAAGTGTCTATCGCAGGTCTGATAATCTACGACTTGCGCTAAACTGCGGCCATGGCTCGCATCAAACTCACTCGAAAGCAAAATATAATCCAGCACTGAACCTTTAGGGCCATAGTAATGGGTCGCCGCTCTGTGTTCCCTATGGTAAGCGGTATTACCCGTCAAACTGTCCCTCAAGTTCGCTTCAATAAATAACTCATAGGCATCCTTAAGTTGATACTGAGCAAACACCGCCGCTAACGCCGCATCGGATAAATGCCCAAGGCCAGCGGCTTTAATGTCATTACTGTGGATACTCTCGCCCTGTATCGTTAACGCATCTAAGGCGCCCATTGTCAGACTGTCATTAAAGTCCCCCATCACGATAACGGGATGTTTAGATTCTTGCCTGCGTACCAATATGCCATTGAATAATAATGCTGCTTCTGCGCCGCGCTGCATGGTAGATGCCCAGCGGCCTAAGGCTTGCTCTGTGAGTAATTGGGTTTCTGAATGCAGTTTCATGCTCGCTGCGGGCGCTAAATTATCTAAACTAAGTGGCTGATGTCCGAGAGGTTGATGTTCAAGGGACTGATGTTCAAATAGCTTAGGCTCGAGCGCTAATCCGGCACGTTTTGACTTAAAGTGCACCACATAATAGTCACACTTGCCGATATGTGGCACTTCAACGGTTGCGCGCAGCACCTTACGGCTAAAGGCAAATTCACTCGATAATCCCATGGCTGCCACTAAACGCGTATCAGGTTCGACACTGCTGATTTCCACTATGGGATACCGGGAGGCAAGCGCGACCACAGGGCTGCGATAAATGTAATCACTGATAAGAGTTGGCTCATCAACGACCGCAAAATACCCTAGACCTTGCTCACTGGCGATTCGTTTGAGCGGTTCAGGGCTAAACACTTCTTGAAATCCCACAATATCGGGCTGGCGATGTGCGAGAAACTCACTCAACCACTGACACTTTTTCTGCCATTGCCCATGGCTATAGATATTTTCAAAATCATAGTAAGCCAAAGGCGGCTCAATAAAGTTAAACAGATTGATACTGGCGATCTTGATATTCGCGGTGCATTTATGATCGATAGGTGCAGCCATTGATTCCAACTCATCGATATTATGTGCCACAGCTTAATACCCCCAAAATCTGAATACAGCAAACTCTCTTAATCTGACTTAATCTGACTTAATCTGAGTGAGCACAATGACTCACCGCAGGCACGACAAGGGTATACCCGAAGTGCACTAATGCCAAATTCCCCATTATGGATAAAGTGTTAACTCATCTCTGGCGACTCAAATACAGCTTACTGAGATAAGTCATACCGTTAAAAACCACAACTCAATATCACAGTTAAATCCGACAACAAAAATCAACCGCTATCAGCCAAAAAATAAACAATCAAACAACAATGATTAGCACGCAAAACCACCAGCACTCCCAACAAAATCACGCAAGCCCAAGAATGATCATAAAATTAACTTTTACTTAAAGTGTAAATTCAAACAAAAACATATGTAATAACATGTGCGGTTGACTTTACATTTCAGTCCCTTAGAATGTGGCGACTTTAATCATTGCGGAGACCCACTGTGGGCACACACATAAGCGACAGTAGATGCCCTGTCCAAAAGACAGGATTTAACGCCTAGCACTAGCCCGCAATATTTGCTGCTACCTGCTAAGCAGGGTAGTAGTGTGAACCATTCTTCACTCAGCCTCCCCCAAAATATCAATCACAGACAATAAGCCTGAGCCTATGGCTGCGCTTTAGCAATTCCAGCATTTTGCTGGGGTTCAGTTATGTGTATTTATTGCATCTCAAAGCAAGTTTTTTGCCTCAGTGGACTTCGTTTTCCCTATGGATTTACACCTATGGGTTTACATCTGAGGAGCCTAAATATGGCTTACATAAACAACACATCAATTTTGCGATCTTTATCCTGTGCAAGTATCAGCTTGTACTACAGCATGAGTGCGGCGGCATCCCATCTCGAAGTGGATGATCCTGCCCTCGCGGAGCGCTGTGAATTAGAAATGGGCTGGCAACAACCTAGGTCGGATCATGCTCGCCCACAATTAAACGCGGCCACGACTTGCAGCCGCAATCAATGGGAATGGCATTTAGGATTAGCGTCCAATGCCAATGACGATATTCGTGAGGAGCAAGCAGAGGTCGGCATTAAGCTACCACTCAACGTAAACTCCCACTCAGATCCAGAGCAGCAACAGGATGATTGGCACAGCGCACTGGTGATTAACTTGCAGAAAAACCTCGATGCCAGTAACGAATTAGCCACCGAAGTCTTCGGCATTTTTGGCAAAACCTTAGGCGATTCTGATGTCAGTCTCTATGCCAATTTAGGTTTTACCCATGAGTTTAATCAATCAACCCAATTGCTTGTGGGTATCGCGGCGGCGTATGAACTCAGTAGTCACCATCGCGTGATAGCTGAGATTTATCAAAAAGAATTGAGCGAGACTGCCTATCAATTCGCCTATCAACACACACCACAACAACAGCTACAGCTGGAATTGAGCTTAGGCAATGCCCTTAGTGGCAACGCGCTGCAACTTGGCGCAGACATCACCTTTTACTTTGGTCACTAGATCGTTGAGAGAATGAACTATGAACATGAATAACAGCACAAACAACACTAAAAAAATCATCCATAACCTGCAAATGATTATCGAGCAACGCAGTGCCAGCGCCATGGCTGAATTAGCCGAAAAACGCCACCCTGCCGATATTGCAGCCGTATTTAACGTCTTTAATCAAGCTCAACAAGTCCTATTATTGCAACTGGCCTCACCTAAGGTTTGCGCCAATTTGTTTCGCTATCTGACCGATGAATTGCAAGCCAGCTTAGTACAGCAATTAGATAAAACTACGCTATCTGCGCTGCTGGTTCACATGGCAGCAGATGAACGTGCCGACCTCTATAATCTGCTCGATGAAACCCAACAAGCGGCGATTTTACCTGCGCTAGCATTGGCCAAACGGGAAGATATGCGCACCCTCGCCGCCTATGATAAAGCGAAGGTTGGCGCGGTCATGACTTCGGATTACACCTTGCTCAATAGCCGCCATACTGCGGCAGAAGCCATTGATACCCTACGCACTGAGGCCGCTGATAAGGAAACCATTTATCAAACCTATGTGGTGGACATGTTAGGTCGCTTGATTGGTACTGTGTCTTTAAGACAGCTATTGCTGGCGCAACCGCACGAGCGAGTGGTCGATTTTATGAAACCCGATCCCGTCGCGCTCGATGCCAATGCCTTTCGCGAAGAAGCGGTGCAGATGATCGCCCATTACGACTTAATGGCGCTGCCTGTAGTCAATGGCAAAGGCCAGCTTGTCGGTATTGTCACCTATGATGATGCTATGGATATTGCCAGCTCACAGGCGGATCTTGAGTTCACGAAAACCGCGGCCATCGGCAATATTGACCATAACCTTAAGACCGCCAGCATAGGCTTACTCTACCGCAAGCGCGTGGTTTGGCTGGTGATTTTGGTCTTTGGTAATATCTTCTCAGGGGCCGGTATCGCCTTCTTCGAAGACACGATTGCCAGTTATGTCTCTTTAGTCTTCTTCCTGCCGCTACTGATCGATAGCGGCGGTAATGCGGGATCACAATCGGCGACCTTAATGGTACGTGGCTTAGCCACAGGGGAAGTGGTTCTCAAGGATTGGTTATCTATGCTAGGGCGCGAGTTATTTGTCGCCGGATTATTAGGTGCCAGCATGGCGGCGGCAGTGTCCTTGCTCGGATTTTGGCGTGGCGGACCTGAAATCGCGCTGGTTGTGGCACTCACAATGCAAATTGTTGTGATTATTGGCAGCTTGATTGGTATGTCATTACCCTTCTTGCTGAGCAAGTTAAAGATGGACCCTGCGGCCGCTAGTGCGCCACTCATCACCTCCATCGCCGATATCATAGGTGTGCTCGTGTATTTCAGCATAGCCACTGTGGTGCTCGACTTACCTATGCCATAGGCCTAAGACCTCAAAGTGAACCAAGCTAAGTTAACCTTAGCGTGGTTCACTTATCATTCGATAGTGCTAACCCATTTATGACAAAGCATAAAAGCTTCAATAACCTTAAAAAATTAAGAATAAAGCTTAAAGATCAGTTAATATTTCCATACCTGAATCATTTTACTTTTTATTAACATTGCAGTATTTACCGCTGAGCCCAGTCACTGTAAGTCGATAAGCAATAGTGATAGTCCTAGCGACTTGAGAGGTTTTATATGTGGTTTAATTCCCAGCTCAAAGCTGAAAACCAGGCGCTTAAAGAGCGACTCATCCAACTAGAACGCCAACACCAAAATGAAATAGATGAACTGCGTGGCATGATCCGTGAAAATGAGACCATGCAGCAACAGTCGCGCCAAAATGCAGACCACTACACTGAAGTGATCGCCTGCCAAAACCAAGGCGGAGATATGCTTAATGCCGTGCGCGAAGGCTTAGCCAGCAGTGCCGAATTACTCTCTGCGGAAAAAGAATCACTGTCTGAACTCAATCACGTTTTTGATCAAACCCGTGTGGCCATTGCCAATTTAGGCACTAGAGCGACTTATATTAATGATCAAGCATCAAACAGCATGAAAGCTGTCACAGAACTCGATGCTACAACCTCTTCAATCAATCAATTTGTCGCGGCTATTCAAGGAATTTCAGAACAAACAAACTTGCTGGCATTGAACGCCGCCATTGAAGCCGCCCGTGCAGGCGAAGCAGGACGGGGGTTTGCCGTGGTGGCCGATGAAGTGCGCCAACTTGCAAGCAAAGCCCATGAAGCCAGTAGCCATATTGAAAAGCTCGTGAAACAAATCGTCGCGCAAGCGGCTGAGATTAAAGAAATTGTTCATAATAATCAAAGTAGTGCCGTCGATGTAGCCACCTCATCAACCCAAATTGGCCAAGTCGTTGAAGATGTCCTGCAACGCTCAAAACAAATGCAGCACGTTATCCATAACGCAGCCACAGCGTCATTCTTGAATACCACTAAGCTCGACCACGCAGTCTGGAAAAGTAGCGTTTATCAATTAATTGAAAAACCACAGCATAACCACAATGTGAACTCACACACTGAGTGCCGCCTAGGGCAATGGTATTTCAAAGGATTTGGTGCCGAGAATTATCAGCATTTAAGTAACTTCAAAGCATTAGATGCACCACATAAAGCGGTACACGAGGCAGGAAAAGCGGCGCTCAATGCGAGACAAAAAGGTAATTTGCCTGAGATGGTCAAACAACTGCACTCAATGGAAGACGCCAGTATGCGTGTTGTGCATTGCATTGATAACCTTATGCGAGATGTATATCGAGCGTGATATATAGGCACAGAAAGATAAGCTATCACCCATAAATAAGCCTACCTAAGAGCGCCATACTCGCGCTCTTTTTTTATCGTTCAAAACGGTATAGTAAATTTAATCTTAGAAAATGAACCCCTAGCTATACTTGATTTGAGCACAGCCTTCATCTTTAATCGTGTCAAGAGCAAGCAGTGAGACTCAATTATAACATTCTAATTTTTAGGGTTATTAATGAAATTAGTCACAAGTTTATTGTTATCACTCACCCTTAGCAGCGCAGTTTCTCTTCGCGCGCAGCCGCTCAACATCTATACCGAGGAATGGTCACCAATCAGCTTTTCTGTCGATGGCAAACCCGATGGTTTAGCTGTACAGGTAGTACAAGAAATTCAAAAGCGCATAAAGAACCCAGATCCAATCAAGGTCGTACCTTGGGCTCGCGGCTGGAAAATGCTGACCGAGCAACCTAATACTGTGTTGTTTACTATGACGCGCACAGCAGAAAGGGAGCAAATGTTTACTATGATTGGGCCTGTTGCTGTCGGCACGACTAATTTTTATGCCTTAAAAAATAGCGGCATAAAAATAACCACTATAAATGATGCAAAGACGGCTAAGGCAATTGGTGTCTATCGTGCCTCGGTGGAAGAACGCCTATTGCTCGAACTGGGATTTACGAATGTTGCGGCCTCATCCGAGCCCTTATTGAGTGCCAAACAATTGATGAAGCAACGTGTCGATCTTTGGTGTAATGCCAATCTCACCGCGCCGAGTATTCTGTCGGATGCGGGCGCGAGCATTGATGATGTAGAGTCGCTCTTCACGATTAGTGCTAATCATCTTTACATTGCCTTCTCACAAGGCACGCCCAATGATGTGATCGAACAGTGGAAAAACAGCCTAGAAGCGATAAAAGCAGATGGCACCTTCGCAACGATTTACCGTACTTGGCTCCCCAACGATGCGCCGCCCATGCAAACCGAACGTATCGGGTTTAGCAACTAAACCCATTGCTCTAAATTCTACGTGCTAAGTGATGAATGCTGAGAGCTAAACTCTATTGCTCTTTTAAAAGCGCTTAAAAAGGACACTCACAAACCCAGTCGATACGCTCACCCGTGATAGGATGATTAAACGCTAAGCGGGTCGCATGCAGCATTAATCTGCTGCTCGTCGTATTAGTGATATCAGCTTCATCTGCATCAGCCTTATCAGTCACGCCCTCACCCACGCCGCCGTAGAGATCGCACCCTAAAATTGAGTGACCCAATTGCTGACTGTGGATCCGCAGCTGATGAGTGCGACCAGAAACCGGAGTAAATTCGACCCGCATGGCGAAAGGTTCGGTTAATCGTTCCAGCACCTGATATTCACTGATCGCAACTTTGCCTGTGCTATGGCAAATCTTTTGTAGCGGGAAATGGTCACTATCTTTAGCAATCGGCAGATTAATCACACCGCTGTCAGCGGCTAAATGCCCGTGGAGCAAGGCAATATAGCGCTTCTCAACCGTGCGCGCCTGAAACTGCTTTGTCAGCAAGCCATTCACGCTTTTATTCAACGCCACCAGCATGATGCCCGAAGTGCCAAAATCGAGTCTGTGCAGCAAAGTAGCCGTCGGAAAATCCTGCACTAAACGATAATGCACTGAGTCGAGGTTCAGCGGATTCTTCCCCGACAGACTCAATAATCCGCTCGGCTTATCAATCAGTAGAATATCGCTATCTTGATAGAGCACGCGTATTTGCCCGAGGCAAGGCGGCGCAATAAAAGTATCGACTTTGGCAAGGCTATCGGCTGGCACAGGCATAGTTTTCTCAGGCAACATAAGTAGGTGAAAAGTAGATCAATGGGCGATCACAACAAGCTAAACCATTCAGTAAAACAGACTCATAAACTTAGCAAAACAGATATAGCCTAAATAATAAGGCCGCATAACCTAAGTTATGCGGCCCTCTAATTCACGGCATTAACGCTGTGGCTTATTTAGCCAATACGCGCAGATGCAGTTCTTGTACTGACGTCACGTTAGTACGGTCATCCGCAGCATGGGCCATACAAGTAGCGAATGCAGCATTCATGGTCGTCGTGTAGTTAACTTTGTAACGCAGAGCACCGCGGCGCAATTGACGAGAATCTTCAATCGCTTGGCGACCTTCGGTAGTGTTCACGATATAAGTGTATTCACCATTCTTGATGCGATCGAGAATGTGTGGACGCCCTTCGTGCACCTTGTTCACTAAACGTGGGTTGATACCCGCTTCGCCTAGGATAACCGCAGTACCATGAGTCGCATCGATTTGATAACCGAGCTCAATTAACTTAGCCGCTAAATCGGCAACGCGTTTCTTATCGCTGTTACGCACAGACAATAATGCACGGCCTGACTTAGGCACCTCAGAAGTCGCACCTAACTGCGCCTTAGCATAGGCTTCGGCGAACGTATCGCCCACACCCATAACTTCACCGGTAGAGCGCATTTCTGGGCCTAACAGTGGGTCAACACCCGGGAACTTATTAAAGGGCAACACCACTTCTTTCACTGAGTAGAAAGGTGGGATCACTTCTTTAGTGAAGTTTTGCGACGTTAAACTTTGGCCCGCCATCACACGCGCGGCGATCTTAGCTAAAGGCACACCGGTCGCTTTGGACACGAATGGCACAGTACGGGCAGCACGTGGGTTAACTTCAATCATATAGATTTCGTTATCTTTCACGGCGAACTGTACGTTCATCAGGCCGACAACGCCGAGTTCCATCGCCAACTTGCCGACTTGAACGCGCATACGATCTTGGATTTCTTGGCTTAGCGTGTATGGCGGTAGAGAACAACCTGAGTCACCTGAGTGAACACCCGCTTGTTCGATATGCTCCATAATCGCGCCTATCACCACGATTTCACCGTCACATACTGCATCAATATCCACTTCAATCGCATCATCTAAGAAGCGATCGAGCAGTACTGGCGATGCATTCGATACGCTCACAGCTTCGTTAAAGTAACGTAGCAAATCTTGCTTGTCGTAGACGATTTCCATCGCGCGGCCGCCCAGTACATAGGATGGGCGCACAACTAACGGATAACCGATACGCTCAGCGGCAATCACAGCACCTTCAACCGTAGTCACAGTATCGTTTTCAGGCTGTTTCATCTCTAAGCGTTGAATCGCTTGCTGGAAACGCTCACGGTCTTCGGCGCGGTCGATGGCATCTGGGCTAGTACCAATTACAGGTACGCCAGCAGCTTCTAAGGCACGGGCCAATTTCAATGGCGTTTGACCACCGTACTGCACGATAACGCCCTTTGGCTTCTCGATACGGACGATTTCTAATACGTCTTCCAGTGTGACGGGTTCGAAGTACAGACGGTCTGAAGTGTCGTAGTCGGTTGAAACGGTTTCAGGGTTACAGTTCACCATGATGGTTTCATAGCCGTCTTCACGTAGCGCTAACGCCGCGTGCACACAGCAATAATCGAACTCAATACCTTGACCGATACGGTTTGGCCCGCCACCTAACACCATGATTTTGTCACGGGTCGATGGGTTAGCTTCACATTCTTCTTCATACGTTGAGTACATGTAAGCTGTGTCTGTCGCAAACTCTGCCGCACAGGTATCCACACGCTTATAGACTGGGTGCAGGTCGAACTTATCACGCAGCTTACGCACTTCGGCTTCGTTCACGCCTAATACATCGGCCAGACGCGCATCGGCAAAGCCTTTACGTTTCAGCTTACGCAGTAAGTCGATATCCAAACCCGCCAGACCCGCTTCAGCGACAACACCTTCGAGCTGAACCAGCTCTTCGATTTGCACGAGGAACCAAGGGTCGATATTGGTCAGTTTAAAGATTTCATCTAAGCTCAACCCCGCACGCATCGCATCGGCTATGTACCAAATACGGTCGCAACCAGGCTCTTTCAGCTCGTGGCGGATTCGCGACATCGCCTCAGGTTTAGACATGTCTGTGACAGGATCGAGACCGTTACGGCTAACTTCTAAACCACGTAATGCTTTTTGCAGTGACTCTTGGAAAGTACGGCCAATCGCCATCACTTCACCCACAGACTTCATCTGTGTGGTTAAGCGATCATTGGCGCCGGCAAACTTTTCAAAGTTAAAGCGTGGCACTTTAGTCACAACGTAATCGATAGCAGGCTCGAATGATGCTGGCGTGCGACCGCCAGTGATGTCGTTCATCAGCTCATCAAGGGTGAAACCAACCGCTAACTTAGCGGCGATTTTCGCAATCGGGAAACCCGTTGCCTTTGATGCTAATGCTGAAGAGCGCGATACCCGTGGGTTCATCTCGATGATAACCATACGGCCATCTTTCGGGTTGATGCCAAACTGTACGTTCGAACCGCCTGTCTCAACACCAATCTCACGCAGTACGGCCATAGAGGCGTTACGCATGATTTGGTATTCTTTATCAGTCAGGGTTTGCGCGGGTGCAACTGTAATAGAGTCGCCCGTGTGCACGCCCATAGGATCGAAGTTTTCGATGGCGCAGACGATAATGCAGTTATCGTTGCGGTCACGGACCACTTCCATCTCGTATTCTTTCCAACCGATCAGTGATTCGTCGATCAGCAGTTCACTCGTTGGCGATAACTCTAAGCCCTGTGAACAGATCTCTTCGAACTCTTCCCTGTTGTAAGCGATACCGCCGCCTGAGCCACCCATAGTAAAGGATGGGCGGATAATGCAAGGGAAACCCACTTGATCAAGTACGCCATAAGCTTCGTCCATATTGTGGGCAATGCCCGCGCGCGGACAATCAAGACCAATACTTTTCATCGCTTTATCAAAGCGGCTACGGTCTTCAGCTTTATCGATGGCATCGGCAGTCGCGCCAATCATCTCGACGTTAAATTCTTTCAGTACGCCTTTGGCTTCAAGTTCTAATGCGCAGTTCAGTGCGGTTTGGCCGCCCATGGTTGGCAGAATCGCATCTGGGCGTTCTTTAGCAATAATGTTACGGACCACTTCCCAGTGAATCGGCTCGATATAAGTGGCATCGGCCATTTCTGGATCAGTCATAATGGTGGCAGGGTTAGAGTTCACCAGAATGACACGGTAGCCTTCTTCACGCAGCGCTTTACACGCTTGTGCGCCAGAATAGTCAAATTCACATGCCTGACCAATCACGATTGGGCCGGCGCCTAGGATAAGAATACTCTTTATATCTGTACGTTTTGGCATTGCTTCTCTCTTCTCCTAGCTAGCGTACTACTTGGCGTTCTGACGGTATATGTCGATTAGCTCGATAAAGTGATCGAACAGCGGGGCGGCATCGTTCGGGCCAGGGCTCGCTTCAGGGTGACCTTGGAAGCTGAACGCGGGCTTGTCCGTGAGATGGATACCTTGGAGTGAACCATCAAACAGCGACTTATGCGTCACTTTAATGTTGGCGGGTAAGGTCGTTTCATCGGCAGCAAAACCGTGGTTTTGGCTGGTGATCATCACGTTACCTTTCTCGATATTGCTCACTGGGTGGTTTGCACCGTGGTGACCAAACTTCATCTTCAAGGTTTTTGCACCTGAGGCCAGCGCGAGTAGCTGATGACCTAAACAAATACCGAAAATCGGCGTGTCGGTTTTCAGAATTTGTTGAATCGCTTCAATCGCGTAATCGCATGGCTCTGGATCGCCAGGGCCGTTCGAAAGGAACACACCATCGGGATTCATCGCTAACACTTCGGCAGCTGAAGTTTTAGCAGGCACTACGGTGACGTCACAACCGCGGTCCACTAACATGCGCAGAATGTTTTGCTTAACGCCGTAGTCGTAGGCTACTACTTTGTATTTAAGCTCATTTGCTGGCGTATCTTCTGGTAAGCCGCCCACTAAACGCCAGCTACCTTTACGCCATGGATAGGCAGTTTTGGTCGTGACTTCTTTAGCGAGATCCATGCCTTTTAAACCGGGGAAAGCTTTGGCAGCGGCGAGCGCTTTTGCTTCGTCTAAGTCTGCACCTGCCATAATACAACCGGCTTGAGCACCTTTTTCACGGAGAATACGAGTTAACTTGCGGGTATCGATATCTGCTATGCCAACGACATTGTTCGCTTTGAGATAATCACTTAAGCTTTGTTGATTACGGAAACTACTTGCGATGAGCGGAAGATCACGAATGATAAGACCACAAGCGTGAACCCCATCGGATTCAATATCTTCATCATTGGTACCAGTGTTGCCTATGTGTGGGTAGGTTAATGTTACAATCTGGCGTGAGTAGGATGGATCAGTTAAAATTTCTTGGTATCCTGTCATGGAAGTGTTAAAAACAACTTCACCAACAGCGAGACCATCGGCACCAATTGCTGTGCCAGAGAATACAGTTCCATCTTCGAGTACGAGTAAGGCAGACTTTGTCAACGCGACCTCCATAAAGAGCCAAGCCACTGAAATATAATGTTTTTATGTTATGTTAAGATACCAATTTCCGCTAATTTACGAAATTTTGACAAATTCCAGCGAGTTTACAGTAAAAACGCGAAACCGTCCACCCACTGGTAACTGGGTGCAAAAAAAAACGCCATATCGGCGTTTTTAATATTAATGCAAACCTAAAACCTGCTGCATATCATACAAGCCCGGCTTTTGCTCCACGAGCCAATGAGCGGCACGCATAGCACCATTAGCAAAGGTCATACGACTCGAAGCTTTATGGGTGATCTCTAAACGCTCACCGATATCGGCAAACATGGCCGTATGTTCACCAACTAAATCACCGGCACGAATAGTCGCAAAACCGATAGTTTCACGGTCACGTTCACCCGTGATCCCTTCGCGGCCATATACGGCACATTTCTCAAGATCGCGACCTAAGGTCTTAGCAATCACTTCACCCATTTTCAGGGCAGTGCCCGACGGCGCATCTTTTTTGTGTCTGTGATGGCCTTCGATAATTTCGATATCCGTGTAATCACCCATGACTTCGGCAGCCAGTTCGAGTAATTTCCACATCAAATTGACACCCACAGACATATTTGGCGCCATTACGACCGGCGTTTGCTCGGCAAAGGCATTGATCTGTTCTTTTTGGGCATGATTGAAACCCGTTGTGCCAATCACCATGGCTTTCTTATGGCGAACACACCAATCTAAATGGACAATACTGGCGTCTGGCGCTGTGAAATCGATCAACACATCAAAATCATCGGTCGCATAATCGAGCGAATCCATGATCATGACGTTTAATTTACCCACACCAGCTAACTCACCTGCATCCACACCCACTAAACTTGAGCCTGCACGCTCAATGGCGGCACCCAGTAAAATATGGTCGTGATTGTAGGCCGCTTCAATAAGAGTGCGTCCCATACGACCACCGGCACCGACGATTGCCACTCTCACTTGTCCACTCATTTCAATCTCCTCAATCTTTCTTTGTATTCCATAAGAAAACGCCTAAGACAGGCTTAGGCGTTTTTTCAATATTAGATGATATCTAATAATTCAACTTCGAATACCAAAGTTGAATAAGGAGGAATCGATGCCCCCGCGCCGCGCTCACCGTAAGCTAAGTGATGTGGCACAAATAATTTCAACTTAGTGCCTACTGGCATCAGTTGCAGTGCTTCAGTCCAGCCAGCGATAACGCCAGAAACTGGGAACTCAGCAGGTTGGCCACGAACTACAGAGCTGTCGAACACATCACCATTGATGAAAGAACCATGGTAGTGAGTACGAACAGTATCTTCGTAAGTTGGAGTAGCACCGTCACCTTGGACTAATACTTCGAACTGCAGACCAGAGTCAGTCACAGTCACGCCATCACGCTTAGCATTTTCAGCTAAGAAGGCATCGCCTTCAGCAGACGCAGCAGCAGCAGCTTGCTCTTGAGCAGCTTGAATACGACCGCTAATTTCAGTGAAAGCAACTTGCAGATCTTGCATAGACACAGCACTTTCTAAACCGGCAAACGCATCGGCTAAACCCGCTTGAACGGCTGGAATATCCACGCCATCAAAAGAATTGGCGGCCAGTTGCTCACCCATTTGACGGCCTACACCGTAGCTTGCTTGCTGTTCAACAGTACTGAATTTATCAGACATAATTAACGACTCTCAATTTATCAGTGGAATTTTGCGCGCCAGTTTACCATAGTTCCGCCATCTATGCTGATAAACTGACTGCTTATTTAACTAAGGCGGCTTTTTTACACACTTATTGCGTATTTATCCAAAAGCGTAAATAGGCTAAGGACGCATATCGGCCAGAAAACAACCGCTAACACTCAGCTAAGTGGCACTTCGCTATGCAGCGTGCAGCTTATTTCGGCGCCACACATTGGTTCTTCACTTGGGTTTTAGCACTGGCATAGAGTGGCTGCATCTGCCCTTGCAGTTGTTGCAACTGAGCGATGCGATTACTGTTCGATGGATGAGTCGATAATAATTCTGGCCCTTGACTGCCGCCCACCTTCGACATGTTCTGCCATAAGGTCACACTTTGCGCCGGATTGAAACCCGCTCGAGCCATTAGCTCTACGCCCATAATATCGGCTTCGCTCTCTTGGGCGCGACCAAAAGGCAGAATAACCCCCACCTGAGCACCGAGTCCCAATGCCGACATATATAAGTCGCGATTCGACACACCACTCGCCCCTAGCGCTGCATCGGCAATCTGCATTCCAACGCCCGTTAACTGTCCACGGGAAACCTGCTCGTTACCATGTTGCGCCAACACATGCGCGACTTCGTGACCGAGCACAGTAGCAAGCTGATCAGGTCCCTTAGCGACCTTAAGCAATCCGGTATAAACCCCAATATGCCCACCCGGCAGAGCAAAAGCGTTGACTTGTTCTGAGTCAAACAAAACCACATCCCAGCGCTGGGTTTGGTCCGGCAGCACTGCGGTAATACGATTAGCGACACAATTGACGTATTGCGTCAGCTTTTTATCACTACTCACTTTTTGCTGTTTTTTCATTTCCTCGAAGGAGGAATCGCCCATCTGCTGCATTTGCGCCGCTGAATACAACAAGGTCTGCCCTCGCCCCGTTGGCGATTGCGTGGTCGCACAGGCCGATAATCCGAGCGCAACCGCCATCCCCACTAAGCCTAAACGCATTGATTTCATGTGGCACTCCTTAAATCCCATGACGGGCGTGAAGATCTTTGAGCCAACAGGGACTCAACTAATGGAAAGATTTTACTGAGATAGACAAGATAAGCCAAATAGAGAAACACTGGCGGCGCGCGTTAGCGATACTTTGCACCTAAAAGGAATTAATACTCTTCCTTTAACAAGGCATAGAGGAACTCATCGCCCCACGTACCTTTAAAAAAGATGTTTTTCACATAATGGGCCTCGCGCCTAAAGCGGAGTTTTTCGAGTAAGCGACAGCAGGCAAGATTTTGTGCATCGGTGATGGCAATAACTCTATGGTTATGCAATTCAATAAAGAGGTAATCCAGCAATGCGCTGACGGCTTCAAAAGCGACCTGTTTACCTTGATGTTCAGGCGCAATCGTAAAGCCAATTTCCACCTGCTGCTCATCAATAAAGTGCAGCGCCAGATCGCCAACTAATTGGGTTGGTGTAGTTCCCGACGCGCCACTGATAATCGCAAGCTGAAACCAAGTATCAACCGCACCAAATTGTGCATAATCCATCTTCTCGAACAACGCGAGTGCATCGCTATAGCGGTAATCCGTCCAGCTTTGATATTTGGCGACCTTAGGGTCGGCTCGATAGGCGGTAAAAGCCTCAAGATCCGCTCGCTGGAATGGCCTAAGTACAAAGTGCTCGGTCGTTAAACCGTTATTCACCACTTTATGAAGTGCTTTGCTTAACGCCAATGTCGATCCCATGACTTAGCTCCTTAATGTAAATAAGTCACTAAGTTACACCCAGAGCGAAAGTGATAACAGCGGCCAATGCGCTTTATTCTGTTATCTGTTTCGTGATTGAGGCACGCCAAGCTCGAACGCTATGAATAGCTTCAAGCTCAGCGCTTACCTTTAAACTCTTTAGCGCTGTGCTTATTGATGCTACGGCGATTCGCCTGTTTATCACGCGGTGGTCGCTTACGCTCAACTTTGCCCTCAGTGGCGTCATCAGTGATTTTTTCACTCGGCTTATCCGTTACCGGAAAGTCAGCCAATAATGCCAGCGGTAACTCCCGCGTGGTTAAACTGCGGATCGCCGTTAAAGTTGCCATTTCACCGTGGCACACAAGGGAAATCGCCAGCCCATTTTCGCCAGCGCGCGCGGTGCGGCCAATGCGGTGCACGTACACAGGCGCACTCATGGGCAAATCGAGATTGATGACCACAGGCAAGGCATCAACATGAATGCCGCGCGCCATCAAATCTGTCGCCACTAATACTTCGATACGATTGGCTTTAAAGTCGGCCAAGGTTTGGCTGCGAACGGTTTGCTCTTTTTCACCGTGCAGCGCGGCAACTTTCATCCCCGCTTTAGCGAGCCGTTTAGCGACGGCATCGGCATCATCACGGGCGCTGATAAACACCAACACCTGCGGCCATTGATACTGTTTTAACAGCGCAATCAATGCCTGTGCTTTGCTGCCCTTGTTGACTAAATAGAGCTGCTCTTCGATTTCACCAGCCACTGAATTCACCTTGTGGGCTTCGACCCGCAGCGGCTTATTCACCAGCAGCTTGCCCGCCAATGTATCCAAAGCCTCGGGCAAGGTGGCAGAAAACAACGAGGTTTGCTTAAGCTTGGGCATAAACGCCATCAGCTTTTGCACATCAGGCCAAAACCCCATTTCCAGCAGGCGGTCAGCCTCATCCAGCACAAGATGTTTTATCGAATCGAGGCTGATGTGGGGCTGTTTGCATAAGTCCAGTAAACGTCCTGGGGTTGCCACTAACACCTGCGGCTTGGCTGCAAGTTCGGCTAATTGGTCTTCCAGCGCGACCCCACCACACAGAAGCTGAATGTTCAACGAAGTCGATAACTGACTCGCCACTGTTTGCAGCGCCTCAGTCACTTGCAGCGCTAATTCCCGTGTAGGCACCAGCACTAACGCCAGTGCATTTGGAGGCTGTACAGACTTTGTGCCCTGCAACTGTGTTTGCCGTTGCAACAGTTGTTGTAGGAGTGGCAAACCAAAGGCTAAGGTTTTCCCGCTACCAGTTTGTGCTAAGGCTAACAAATCCCGTCCTGCAAGAATGGCCGGAATCGCCAATTGCTGCACCTTTGTCGGATGTTTAAGACTTGCAGGCAAGGCCTTTAGTAACGCCGAATTTATGCCAAGCTCAGCAAAAGTTAACGACTCGGGGGAAGAAGAAAGCTCGGGAAAGGTCATCACAGCACCGGATCAAAACATGGGAGCGAAAGTTTACTGAGAGTTGCCTTTGAATACCAATGTTGTTTCGGCTTTTACCCAAGCCTTGGCACAGTTTGCAACGATACTCATTACAACGGTACGGTTTGCAACGATACAGTTACGGCATTTGCGTTACGCTGCTAAGAAAGTCTAAATTTTAAACTTCGTTTGAATTTCTAAACCAAAGGTCAAATCAATAGCCGACCTAAAGAGAATCAACTGCAATCTCCTCTTGGATCTCCCCTGCCGACAAGGTTCATGTCTAACGGCCAGTTCGCAGGAATGGATGAATTTCTGTCGCTTCGGTGTTCGTGGTTTATCTTAAAAGAGACTCCAGCCGCATCTTTCTTATGTGCGCAAAGTTAACGCAGGTGATGGGATGGTAGATTTTAATCACACAGCTTTGGTGAGCGCTTATGGTAGAATCCCGCCCAATCAGCTTTATGAATGTGCAACACAACTCATTTGTTTAACTGAACGTAGTGGAACACTACCGTGATTAATTAAATGAGGAGAACAGATTATGAGTAAGTTAAATGCCGAAGAACGTAAAGCCCGCGATAACGCCCGTTTTTCACAACGCGTCGATGAACGCCGCACAAAGGGCGAAGACGTAGTCGCCTACGTGCTGGGCAACAAGCTCGCGTTTAAGTTTCTGACTAAACCAGAGAGACACGAATTTAAACAAAGAGAAGCTGCACTTGAAGAAGAAGCCAAGCTTAAAAAGCAACAAGCGTTTCAACTGAAAACCGAGCAAGAGTTAGAAAAAGCCGAAGCCGCATTTACTGATACTAAAGAGTAACCTCTCAAAAGAGCCATTGATCATCATTGATGGCTCACGCATACCCCATTTCCAAACTTCGTTTGGATTTTTAAATCCAAATCAAAATCAACGTCGTGGGGCATCACCCACGATATTATTCGATAGCCAATAAAAATGTCTTCGGCTCATAAGATATAAGATTTCTTCTATTTCCCACCATAGGGTATGCTTATCGATATATCAGATATTTTGTCATATTAGGTCAAATAGATGAATAATGTGCTAACAACACTATTAACCATAGTAGGCCCATTAATTACACTTATCTGGATAATTTTTCACTACTCCTCAAAGTCCAATTGTATCTGTGCAAGATGTAATACATTTATCAACTATCAATCAGAAAAATTTAAAGTTGACCTTCTAGGACACTCAGGTTTTGTATGCAACTCTTGTCAGTCAATACTTAATGAAATCGGGTTAGTCGTCTCACCACTAGGTGAATTTTCACACCAATGTCAACACTGCAAGAGGTCATTTTCCTCTTACGATAGAAAGAACTTTATTGTAATTCGGCAGGATTTATTTCTTATATGTAACCCCTGCATTAATCAAATTCGTCTCGACAAAGATAAGCCTATGAGTTGTATGCTCTCAAATATCCTTACTTCAGAATTCCTTAAAGGTTGTTCTAACTTCTTAACATTTGAAGAGCTAGTAATTGCAGCGAAAATCCCAAACTTTAACGCTGACGATCTAAAGTCTACAGAGTGGAATAACCACATCAAACTAAACACTATATATGAAAATTGGGATGCCTTATTTAGTGCCGCCTCAATTTACTACAGAGATTCATTACTGATTGAGAAGCTAACCTCATCATTAAATTCAACAAGCCATCGTTAAATAACACCAAGATCCAAGGAATACACCATCCCCTCGGAGTTGCCGCAGGGCGAATAGACAAATTGCGTGAGTCTCGCCATGGATAATGGAATGGACCCATCCACTTTAAATCGGCCTCGCAATGGGCCACGATGTAGTCGCTAAAACTCATCAGAAAGAGGACGGGTCCACCTATGAAGATTACTACAATCGGTTTAGATATCGCAAAGTCTGTTTTTCATGCTGTTGGCGTCGATAAAGCGGGCAAGTTAATCAAAAAGAAAATGCTTAGACGC